>JAGBHC010000038.1 GCA_017935625.1 Rikenellaceae bacterium
GCTTCGACATAGCGGAGAACGACATCGCCCTGCGCTGGGAGAAATTCCTGATAGACCCGGCCTATGACCGGCAGACAGGAGAGAGAAACAACAAGGCGTTGAGCGGCTTTATGGACGTCTATGCCGCCGATGAACAGATTGTGACCGTACTGGGCGATGACAAACAGGACGAAGTGCGTTCCATCTGCCTTTTCGACTGGGACGGCCAAGCGGTGAAGCGCATCGTGCTGGAGGACGAAGAGCTGGACGTATTCCGCGTGTGCATGGATTCCGAAGGGAACATCTACGCACTGGTGAAAGACAACAAGGACTCAGGCTACCTGGCCCGCATCGTGGAGACGGGGCCGGCACCGGATGGCTATCGGATAAGCGAATCGAAAATCAAACGCTTCTCTCCGGAAAAGGACCCCGAACCCAGCATCTTCGGCGTGGGAATGTAGCGATGCCGACGCCCCTACCCCCGGTGCGCCGGACGCTCTTCGCACATCGTCGTCTCCGCGACACTCCGACAGCGCACAGAATGCACACAGAAGATGCACGAGAAACGCACAGGGGGGGGGAGACGCATGGGAGGCGCACAAAAACGTGCACGGGAGGGGTACGGGTGCGCACGAGAGGCGCATGAGAGGTACACGGGGACACAAAAACCGACCGCAGAAGGCCCGTTTTCTCGGTGAAAAACCCTATTTTTGGGGGTTGTTTTTAATCCGGAAATCATGACACCCGCCATCGTAATCTCTACCATACTGATATACATCGCCTTGCTTTTCGCCGTAGCCTACATTTCGGGGCGCCGGGCCGACAACCAGGGCTTCTTCGTGGGCAACCGCCGCTCGCCGTGGTGGGCCGTGATGTTCGCCATGATTGGCGCCAGCATGAGCGGCGTCACCTTCGTGAGCGTGCCCGGCATGGTGGCGGCCGACCACTTCTCCTATCTGCAAATGTCGCTCGGCTTCGTGGCCGGGCAGCTGGTCATAGCCTTCGTGCTGGTTCCGCTCTTCTACCGCATGCAGCTGGTATCCATCTACGAATACCTCGAAAACCGCTTCGGCACGGGCAGCTACCGCACCGGTGCCTGGTTCTTCTTCATCTCCAAGGTGCTGGGAGCCGCCGTGCGGATTTTTCTGGTGTGCGTCATCCTCCAGATGCTGGTCTTCGACCCGCTGGGGCTGCCCTTCGCGCTCAACGTGGCGGCCACCATGGCCCTGGTGTGGCTCTACACCCGCGGCGGGGTCAAGTCGCTCATCTGGACCGACTCGCTCAAAACCCTCTGCCTGCTGGGCAGCGTGGGGCTCTGCATCTGGTACATCACCCGCAACCTGGGCATGGACTGGGGCTCCGTGCGGCAGGCCGTGCTCGACCATCCCTACTCCCGCATCTGGTTCTTCGACAACCCCGACGACCCGCGCTACTTCTTCAAACAGTTCTTCGCGGGCCTGTTCATGGTAGTCGCCATGACGGGACTCGACCAGGACATGATGCAGCGCAGCCTGAGCTGCAAGAACACCCGCGACTCGCAGAAAAACGTGGTGATAGCCGGCACCCTGCAACTGGTCGTCATCGCCATGTTCCTGATTCTCGGCATACTGCTCTATCTGTTCATGGAACGCAACGGCATCGCCCTGCCCGCCAAGAGCGACCAGGTCTTTCCGCTGGTGGCCACCGACGCCTCGTTTCCGCTGATAGTGGGCATCCTCTTCGTGCTGGGGCTCATCTCATCGACCTATTCGGCCGCCGGCTCGGCCCTCACGGCCCTCACCACCTCGTTCACGGTGGACATCCTCGGGGCCCAGCACCTCCCCCCGCAGCGGCTCACCCGCCTGCGCAAACGGGTGCACCTGGCCATGACGGCAGTGCTGGCCCTGGTCATCGCCGCGTTCGAACTGCTCAACGACTCGAGCGTCATCTCGGCCGTCTACACCCTGGCCAGCTACACCTACGGCCCCATTCTGGGCATGTTCGCCTTCGGCATCCTCACCCGCCGCAAGGTGCGCGACGGATGGGTCCCCGCGGCGGCCCTGCTCTCCCCGCTGCTCTGCTTCGTGCTGCAACGCAATTCGCAGGCCTGGCTGGGAGGCTACACCTTCGGATACGAACTCCTGATTATCAATGCACTGTTTACCTTCATAGGCATGTGGGCACTCTCCACCCGCCCCGCAGCCGAAACCGAAACCAAGCGATGAAAACGATACGAAGACTCTCGACGACCCTTCTTCTGACCCTGCTCCTCGCCGGGGCCGCCGCCCAGAGCGTCTCGCGCCAGACCCGCGCCCGAATCGGCGAGGCGCTGACCGAGATTGCCCGGGAGCGGATTTCCGTGGCCACCATCCGCGTGACCAACGCGGTGGCCGACACCCGCACCCTCACCCTCTACACCAACATCAATCTCTCCTATTACCCTTTCCGCGAGCAGAACGTCGGCCGCTTCTACGACACCGTGCGCAGCCTGCTGCCCGAGAGTTACGCCGACCGGCGCATCCGGCTCATCACCGACGGCCGCGAAATCTCGGACCTCATTCCGCTGGCCCTGCGCCACGGCGTGGACCGCAGCCGGGTGAAGACCTTCGTCAATCCCTCCGCGCGGCCCCTCACCGAACGCATCGACCGCCCCTTCCGCCCCGACAGCGGACTGGAAGGGCGGCACATCGCCCTGTGGCAGAGCCACGGCCTCTATTTCAACCAGGACGACAACACCTGGCAATGGCAGCGGGCCCGCATCTGGCAGACCGTGGAGGACCTCTTCACCCAGAGTTTCGTCATCCCCTTTCTGGTGCCGATGCTGGAGAACGCCGGAGCCGACGTGCTGCTGCCCCGCGAGCGGGACATGCGCCCCGAGGAGGTGATTGTCGATAACGACGACGACCCGGTATACAGCACCTCGTCCTACTCCGAATACGACGGCCGCCACCGCTGGCACGACGGCTCCGAAGCCGGATTCGCAAACGCCCGGGAGGTCTACACCGACCGCGACAACCCCTTCCGCATGGGAACCTTCCGGCAGGCCGCCACGGTCACCGACTCGCTCGACGCCGGCACCGTCACCTGGCGGCCCGACATCCCCCGCAAGGGCGACTACGCCGTCTACGTCTCCTACCGCACCCTGCCCGACAGCGCCGACGACGCGCTCTACACGGTGCGCCATGCGGGCGGACAGACGCGCGTGAAGGTGAACCAGACCATGGGCGGCGGCACCTGGATATATCTGGGCCGCTTCCCCTTCGAAAAGGGATGCGGCCGGCAGGGCGAAATCACCCTCAGCAACCTCTCCTCCCGCACGGGACGGACGGTGACGGCCGACGGCGTGAAAATCGGCGGCGGCATGGGCAACATCGCCCGCCGCACCGAGCCCGAGAACCGCACCCGGACCATGGACTACGACTACGAGACCAGCGGCTATCCCCGTTTCGCGGAGGGGGCGCGCTACTGGCTGCAGTGGGCCGGAGCCCCCGACTCGGTCTACTCGCCCAAACTCTTCGCCGACGACTACAAGGACGACTACATGAGCCGCCCCCTGTGGGTCAATTACCTGATGGGAGGCTCGCCGCGCCTGCCCCACACGCCGGGACTGGGCGTGCCCATCGACCTGGCCCTGGCCTTCCACTCCGACGCCGGCAACCGCGACGGCGACGAAATCCTCGGCACGCTGGGCATCTTCTACACCAAAGACAACCGCAGCCAGACCTTCCACGGAGGAGCCTCGCGTTACCTGTCGCGCGACCTGACCGACATGGTGATGACACAGATAGTGAACGACATATCCGCCCTCTACGAACCCGACTGGGTGCGGCGCGGCCTGTGGAACCGCAGCTACTACGAAGCACGGGTTCCGGCGGCCCCCACCATGCTGCTGGAGCTGCTCTCGCACCACAACTTCGCCGACATGCGCTACGGCCTCGACCCGCGCTTCCGCTTCACGGTGAGCCGCGCCATCTACAAGGCCGTGCTGCGCCACGTCTGCTTCCAGTACGACACCCCCTGCATCGTGCAGCCGCTGCCCGTGGAGCGCTTCGCCGTGGAGAGCGAGGGCGCCGGCTTCCGGCTGCGGTGGAGCCCCTCGGACGACCCGCTGGAGCCCTCGGCCCGGCCCGACCGCTACGTCGTCTACACCCGCATCGACGAGGGCGGCTTCGACAACGGAACCCTCGTGAGCGACACCACCTACGTCATGACCCCGCAACCCGGACGGCTCTACTCGTTCCGCGTGACGGCCGTCAATGGCGGCGGCGAGAGCTTCCCCTCCGAAACGCTGGCCGCGGGCATCGCCCCCGAGAGCCGCGGTCTGCTGCTGGTGATTAACGGATTCGACCGCGTCAGCGCTCCGCCCTCCTTCGCCGGCGACTCCCTCTCGGGATTCGACACCGGCAACGACTTCGGCGTGCCCTACCTCTCCGACATCCACTTCATCGGCAACCAGTACGAATTCCGCCACTCGCAGCCCTTCCTCGACAACAACGCCGTGGGATACGGCGCCAGCCACGCCGATTTCGAAAGGCAGGTCATCGCGGGCAACACCTTCGACTACCCCGCCCTGCACGGACGGGCCGCCCTGGATGCGGGCTGGTCGTTCGTCTCGGCGAGCCGCCGGGCCGTGGAGCGGGGCGACGTGCAGCTCGGCCGATACCGCACCGCCGACCTCATCCTGGGCAAGCAGCGCCAGACGCAAATCGGCCGCGGCGCCTTTCCGCCCGCATTCCGCACCTACACCCCCGAGCTGAAGGCGGCGCTCGAGAGCTTCTGCGCGGCAGGCGGCCGCCTGCTGGTGAGCGGAGCCTACGCAGCCAGCGACAACCGCCCCCGCCCCGAGGACAACGACTTCATCAACCGCACGCTCCGCTACAAGCTCCACGCCGCAGGCGCCGCCGTGGGAGGCCGGGTGCGCATCGTCGCCTCGCCCGCAGGCATGCCGCGCAGCAGCTACGAATACCACCACCGTCCCAACCGCGACTTCTACGCAGCGGAGCGCTGCGACGCCATCGTCCCCGCGGGGGGCAGCGTCACCTTCATGCGCTACGACGAGAACAACCTCTCGGCCGGTGTGGCCTACTCCGGGGCCTACAAGACCTGCGTGCTGGGATTCCCGTTCGAGACCCTGCGCGAACGGAGCCAGCGGGCCATGCTGATGGGGGCCGTACTCGACTTTTTCGAACGATAAACACCTCTGCGCCATGTACCTGATAGCCGACAGCGGTTCCACCAAAACCGAATGGGTGGCAGTCGATGCCCGCGGCAGGCATCTGCACCTGCTGACCGGAGGGCTGAACCCCGTTTTCACCTCCGGCGAACAATTCGCCGCCGCAGCGGGCGAAGCGGCCGAGGCGCTCCGCCCCCGCTTCGCACCCCTCCGCACCCCGCATGCCGGGAGCGGCACCCCGTGGCGGGGGCTGCACATCCGCTTCTTCGGAGCCGGATGCTCCGAAGAACGCATCCCCGGGGTGGCGGCCGCGCTCGCCGCCGCCTTTCCCGGCGCCGAAGCCGAGGTGCGGAGCGACATGACCGGCGCCGCCCTCGGGCTCTGCGGCACGGCCCCGGGGGTGGTCTGCATCCTCGGCACGGGCTCCAACTCCTGCCTCTGGGACGGCTCCCGCATCGCGGCCAACGTGCCGCCGCTGGGTTTCATCCTGGGCGACGAGGGGAGCGGCGCTTCGCTGGGCATCGCGCTGGTGAACCGCCTCTTCAAGGGGGCGCTGCCCCGCGACCTGAGCGAGGAACTGCTCCGCGAGACCGGACTCTCGCTGCCGGAGGTCATCGAACGGGTCTACCGCAGCCCGCAGCCCAACCGCTTCCTGGCCTCCCTCTCGCCCGTCATACTCCGCCACATCGACCACCCCCTGCTGCGCGAACTGGCCGAGGAGCGCTTCACCGCCTTCCTGCGGCGCAACGTCGCCCGCTACGACCGGCGCGACCTGCCCGTCCACTTCACCGGCTCGGTGGCCTGGTTCTACCGCGAACTGCTCTGCCAGGCGGCCCGCCGCGAGGGATTCCTCCCCGGGAGCATCGTCCGCTCGCCCCTGGAGGGCCTCTGCGAACACTACATCCGCCGGGCGCCCACCCCGCAGCACCCGTAACCCGCCCGCTTCCGCAACCGAAACCGAAAACAAGATGGAACGACCTTTCGTAAAGATAACCGAACAACCCTCGCCCTACGACGACCTCGAACACAAACGCGCCGGCGAACTGCTCCGCTGCATGAACGAGCAGGACAAGCTGGTGGCACCGGCCGTGGAACGCGCCCTGCCGCAGATTGAACAGCTGGTCATCCGCCTCACGGAGCGCATGGCCCGCGGAGGCCGGCTCTTCTACCTGGGAGCCGGAACCAGCGGCCGGCTCGGCGTGCTCGACGCCTCGGAGATTCCGCCCACCTTCGGCATGCCGCCCACGCTGGTCGTCGGCCTCATCGCCGGCGGCGACCGCGCGCTGCGCAACCCCGTGGAGGGGGCCGAGGACGACCCGCGGCAGGGATGGCTCGACCTGGCCGCCCACGCCCCCACGCCCGACGACACGGTGGTGGGCATCGCCTCCTCGGGCACCACGCCCTATGTGGTGGGAGCCGTCCGCGAAGCCCGCAGCCGCGGCCTGCTGACGGCCGGCATCACCAGCAACCCCGGTTCGCCGCTGAGCGCCGAGGCCGAAATCGCCATCGAAACGGCGGTGGGCCCCGAAGTGGTCACCGGCAGCTCGCGCCTCAAATCGGGCACGGCACAGAAAATGGTGTGCAACATGATAACCACCGCCACGATGGTCCGCCTGGGACGCGTGCGGGGCAGCCGCATGGTCAATATGCAGCTCTCGAACCGCAAACTCATCGACCGCGGCACCAGAATGATTGTCGAAGAGACCGGAACGGAGTATAACGTAGCGAAAAACTTATTACTTTTGTACGGTTCGGTAAGCGCGGCCCTGGAGGCCCTCCGCGACCGGCAAACGGAAATCTAACGCAAAAAAGATACGCATCTATGTCAATCGAACAGCAAATCAGCGCAGGAATCATGGCAGCGATGAAGGCCAAGGATACGGTACGCCTGGCCGCGCTGCGCAATGTCAAGAAATACATCATCGAGGCCAAGACCGCTTCGGCCGGCATCAGCGAACTGCCCGATGCCGACGCCCTGAAAATCATCGGCAAGCTCTGCAAACAGGGGCTCGACTCGGCCGAAATCTACAAACAGCAGAACCGTCCCGACCTCTACGAGGAGGAGATGGGACAGGTGAACGTGCTCAAAGAGTTCCTGCCCCGGCAGATGAGCGCCGAAGAGCTCACGGCCGCCGTGCGCGAAATCATCGCCTCGGTGGGAGCCACCTCCATGAAGGACATGGGCAAGGTGATGGGCGCGGCCGCCAAGCAGCTGGCCGGCAAAGCCGACGGCAAGGACATCTCGGCCAAAGTCAAGGAACTGCTCGCTTAGCCCCGCGATGAAAGAGGCCACCCATCACCTCAAGACCATACTCATGCCCACGTCGATGGTCGTGGGGCTTCTGCTGCACGACCTGCTGGCGCCGGTGGGATGGATTACCCCCTACCTCATCTTCCTGATGCTCTTCATCACCTTCAGCAAGGTGGAGCTCCGCGAGATGAGGCTCAGTCCGCTGCACCTGTGGCTGCTGGCCATTCAGGTCGCGGGCAGCGTCGCCGTGTACGCCGCCGTCGCCCCTTTCGACCGGCTGGTGGCCCAGGGCCTGATGATAACGGTGATGGCCCCCACGGCCACGGCCGCCGTGGTGATAGCCTCCATGCTCGGCGGCGGCATCCCCATGATGGCCACCTACAGCCTGCTCTGCAACATGGCGGTGGCGGTGGCCGCCCCCGTGGCCTTCTCGTTCATCGGCCCCAACGCCGACATGCCGTTCTGGGAGTCGTTTCTCACCATCTGCAGCAAGGTGATGCCGCTGCTCATCCTGCCGTTCGTCGCGGCGACCGTCGTGCGACGGCTCCTGCCGAAGGTGAACCGGCTGCTGTGCACCCACCAGAACCTGTCGTTCTACATGTGGGTGACGGCCCTCACCGTCACCACGGCCACGGTGGTCAATTTCATCCTCCGCAACAACGACCTCATCGGCCGCTGGACGGCCATCTGCCTGGCCGGCGGCTCGCTGGTCATCTGCCTGGCGCAGTTCAAGCTGGGCCGCATGCTCGGACGCCGATACGGCGACACCGTGGCCGGCGGCCAGTCGCTCGGCCAGAAAAACACCCTGCTGGCCATCTGGATGGCCCAGACCTTCCTCGACCCCGTCTCCTCCATCGCCCCGGCCGCCTACATCTTCTGGCAGAACAACGTGAACAGTTTCCAGCTGTGGCGCAAGGAGCGGCTCGACGCCCGACAGGCCGCCTCCGCCGGCCGGCCCGCCCCTGCCCGGCGAACCGCCCCGACCGACAATCGAAACCAAGCCAATCAATCCTAAGACCCATGATACCCGAAATCTACCAGGCCGCTCCCGGGCGGTACGACAAAATGAGCTACAAACACTGCGGACACAGCGGCTTGCAACTGCCGCTCATCTCGCTGGGTCTGTGGCACAACTTCGGCAGCGTAGACCGCTACGAGAACTTCAACGCCATCGCCCGCACGGCATTCGACCGCGGCATCACCCACTTCGATTTGGCCAACAACTACGGCCCCGTCTACGGCTCGGCCGAAACCAACTTCGGCCGCATCCTGCGCGACGGACTGGGCGCCTATCGCGACGAACTGGTCATCTCCACCAAAGCGGGATACGACATGTGGCCCGGCCCCTACGGCAACTGGGGCAGCCGCAAGTACCTCTTCGCCAGCCTCAACCAGAGTCTGCGGCGCATGGGTCTCGACTACGTGGACATCTTCTACCACCACCGTCCCGACCCCGACACCCCGCTCGAAGAGACCATGGGGGCCCTCTCCGACATCGTGCGCCAGGGCAAGGCGCTCTACGTGGGCATCTCCAACTACCGCCCCGCCGAGGCCCGCAAAGCCATCGCCCTGCTGCGCCGCAACGGCACCCCCTGCCTCATCCATCAGGCCCGCTACTCGATGTTCGACCGCTGGGTGGAACCCGAACTGCTGCCGCTGCTCGACCAGCAGGGCGTGGGTCTGATTGCCTTCTCACCGCTGGCCCAGGGCATGCTGACCGACAAGTACATCCACGGCATTCCCGAGGACTCGCGCGCCGCCCGAAGCACCGGACACCTCCAGCGCTCGCAGATTACCCCCGAAAAGGTGGAGATAATCAAACGGCTCAACGCCTTCGCCGCCGACCGGGGCCAGACACTGGCCGAGATGGCGCTCGCCTGGCTGCTCGCAGACCGGCGCGTCACCAGCGTGCTGATAGGCGCCAGCTCCGTGCCCCAGCTCGAGGACAACCTCAAGGCCCTCGACAGCGCACCCTTCACCGCCGCCGAGAGAGAGGCCATCGAACGCATACTCGCCGGCGAATAGCCCGCGTGCCTCGGGGCTGTCAGGCTTCTGCCCGCCCCGCCGCATCCGATGCCCGGCTCCATCCGCCGAGACTTCCCGCAACCGTCCCTGGTATCGTACCCGGGACGGTTTTGTTCGCATGACCTCCGCCCCCGGTTCCCTCTCCGCCTCCGGTTCCGTCCGGCCCGCGCCGGTAGAATGTCCCTCGCCTCAAACTTTTCCGCCGGACCGGCACCACCAGCAGCCCGACCCTTTCTCTCCGCGGGCACGGCACCCCTCGTCCCCCGTGCCGGCAGGATGTCCCTCGCCTCAAACTTTTCCGCCGGACCGGCGCCACCAGCGGCCCGACCCTTTCTCTCCGCGGACACGACGCCCCTCGTCCCCCGTGCCGGTATCCGCTCCGGCGGCGTCATTGTTCCTTTTTACCTCAAAAAAGAGCTTTCGACCCTATTTCCGGCACAAATTCTATCCCAAAGGGTTGTTACGCCGATGTTTTTCCGTATTTTTGCAACGTGAAAACCGACAACCCGACCGGCTTATGGAAAACATCAACATAAACATCATATCCCTGGACGACATGAAACTCTATGTCGATTCCAACGACACGCTCTTCTCCGACATCCTCATCACCGAAGATATGGTCAGCCTCTCCTCGATACGCAACATCCCGATACGCATCGACGCATTCGTGATAGCCATCGTCACCAAAGGGGTCATCAAGGCCACCATCAACATGAAGGACTACCTGTTCAAGGAGGGCATGCTCGCCATTCTGCTGCCGGAACACATCATCCAGCTCAACCAGGGCAACGAAATGCACGTCAAGGCCATCGTCCTCTCCAACTCGTTTCTCGACGACCTGCGCATCGACATCCACACGATGGTCCCGATGTATTCGCACATCATCAACCATCCGCAGACCACGCTTTCGCCGGAGGACTCCACCTCGCTGTGCAAATACTTCGACCTGATAAAGGACACCATCCGTTTCGAGAACAACCGCCGCAAAAAGGAGATTTCGCAGAACCTCATTTCGGCCATGATGCACAAACTGAGCATCGTCTACCGCACCAACCTCAACAACGACGCCCAGCCCAAGAAGGACCGCAAGGAGATGTTCTACGACAAGTTCATGGCCCTGCTGACCCAGCACCACAAGACCGAACGCAAGGTGGAGTTCTACGCCGACAAGCTGTGTCTGACGCCCAAATACCTCTCCTCGGTGCTCAAAAGCGTCAGCGGCAAGAGCGCATCGGAGTGGATAGACCACTACACCATTCTGGAGGCCAAATCGATGCTCAAATTCACCCAGATGACCATCAAGGAGATAGCCTTCCAGCTCAGCTTCCCCAATCAGTCGTTCTTCAGCAAATATTTCCGCAAGCACACAGGCATGTCGCCCAAGGCCTACAAGGAGATGTAGCGGGGCCGCGGAGCCGCAATTCCGACAACCCGCACAATTCCGACAACCCGCAGGGCAGCTCTCGGCGTACAATGCGACAAGCTCCCTGCGTACCCCGCTTCGCAATTTTCTCTGCTGCCGCCCCCCGGCAAGCCCCTCAACGAAGTCCACACCGCACCGCTTTCCCGCAACAAGCTCCCCTCGACGAAGCCCACACCGCACCGCTTTCCCCGCAACAAGCTCGCCTCGACGAAGCCCGCACTGCACCGCTTCCCCGCAACAAGCCCCCCTCAACAAGCCCGCTTCCCCGCAACAAGCTCCCCTCGACGAAGCCCGCACCGGTGAACCGATTCCGCTCCCCGCATCAAGCGCCCGGAAAAAAAGCAGCAGCCTGTCCGATAGTCGGACAGGCTGCTGCTTGAACGCGGCTCCCGAAAGGGCTACTTGGCGTAGCTTACCGAACGGGTCTCGCGGATGACGGTGATTTTCACCTGACCGGGATAGGTCATTTCATCCTGTATCTTCTTGGCTATTTCGTGCGAAAGCTGGTCGGCCTCGGCGTCGGAGAGCTTCTCGCTGCCGACGATGACACGCAGCTCGCGACCGGCCTGAATGGCGTAGGTCTTCATCACGCCGGGATAGGACATGGCGATATCCTCCATCTCCTTGAGCCGCTTGATGTAGGACTCCACCACCTCGCGGCGCGCACCGGGACGCGCACCGGAAATCGCATCGCACACCTGCACGATGGGAGCGATGAGCGAGGTCATCTCGCACTCGTCGTGGTGGGCGCCGATGGCGTTGCATACGTCGGGTTTCTCCTTGTACTTCTCGGCCAGTTTCATACCGATGATTGCATGCGGCAGTTCGGGTTCGTCGTCGGGCACCTTGCCGATATCGTGCAGCAGACCGGCCCGACGGGCCACCTTGGGATTGAGACCCAGCTCGGCGGCCATGATGCCGGCCAGATTGGCCGTCTCGCGCGAGTGCTGCAAGAGGTTCTGTCCGTAAGAGGAGCGGTATTTCATCTTACCCACCAGACGGATGAGTTCGGGATGCAGGCCGTGGATGCCCAGGTCGATGGTGGTACGCTTGCCGGCATCGATAATCTCCTCCTCGATTTGTTTCTGCACCTTGGCGACCACCTCCTCGATACGCGCCGGATGGATGCGTCCGTCGGTCACCAGCTGGTGGAGCGCCAGTCGGGCTATCTCCCTGCGCACGGGGTCGAAACCCGACAGGATGATGGCCTCCGGCGTGTCGTCCACGATGATTTCGATGCCCGTAGCGGCCTCCAGCGCACGGATGTTGCGGCCCTCGCGGCCGATGATGCGGCCCTTGACCTCGTCGCTCTCGATATTGAAGACCGTCACCGAGTTCTCGATGGCCGTTTCGGTCGCCACCCGCTGGATGGACTGCACGATGATTCGCTTGGCCTCCTTGCTGGCGCTCATCTTGGCCTCCTCGATGGTCTCGCTGATGTAGGTCGCCGCATCAGCCTTGGCCTCGGCCTTCATGTTCTCGATGAGGATGCTCTTGGCCTCCTCGCTGCTCATGCCACCGATTTGCTCCAGGCGCGAATTCTGCTCCCTGATGGTCCGGTCGAGCTCCTCTTTCTTGTGCTCGTAACCGGCAATCTGGTTGCTGAGTTGTTCGCGCAGGGCGGCGAGCTCCTTGTTTTTGTTCTCCACCTCGCGGCGGCGGTTCTCGAGCTCCTTGTTCTGCTGCTGGAGGGCGTTTTCGCCCTGCTTGATGCCCTGCTCGCGCTGGTTGAGCTTCTGGTTGCGTTCATTGACCATCCGGTCGTGCTCGCTCTTGAGCTGGATGAACTTCTCTTTCGCCTGAAGGATTTTCTCCTTTTTTATCATCTCGCCTTCGGCTTCGGCCTCCTTGATTGCCACCGCACGCTTGGTGCGAATCGAATTCCGCGTGACGAACGTGGTCACCAGAATGTAGACGGCTACGGCTGCTACGGCTGATAACAGGCAGAATACTACTGTTGATATCATCTGTAAAGTGTCGTTTTAAAAAAGTTTATATATTCGTGTCCAATGTTTTCAATAAAAAAGCCCGCATAGAGATTCCTTTTCTTGTTTGACGAATCTCCAAAATCGTCATGCGTGGAGCCTCCGAAAATAAGTACAATCGCAAACGTCCAACGGCACCGGAACCGATGCACCCCGAAGGGTCAAGGCCTGTTTTTGAATGCTCGAGTAAACTCCAATGTAAAAAGTGTTGAGTTTCGCAAAGCTATAAGGAATCTATGCGGGTTATTCCTGTGTTAATATGTCAAGAACCTGTTGCGCGGTCCTGCCCGGCAGGGTATCCGGCCCGGGCCGGCCGCATTCGTCTATCTTTCGTCTCTCGTGCGGCGGCACCCCTTTCGGAAAGTTCGCCGTAATCCTCCTCGCTGTCGCGGAGCCGCGTCCGTTTTCTCTTCCGCGCTTCCTCTCCCCCTCGCGTTTCCGCTCTCCCACTCTTCCGTCCGCTCCTCCGTCCTCTTTTTCGCCTCCTCGCCTCGTCACCGCTCTTTCGTCCCCCCCTGCGTCCGCCCTTCGTCCGCACCCCTGCGTCGGTCGCCGGCTGCGGCCCCCCTCTTCCGGGAAACGTTCCGGACAGATAACGGGGAACGGTCAGCGGATATTGTTTTCGAGATAGGCGCCCAGCTGGCGGTCAATCTCCACCAATGCGTCGATATCCTCGCCCAGGCTGCGGCTCTGCTCCATCTCTATCTTGCGGCGGCCGAGCAGCAGGGCCGTCATCGCCAGATAGTCCTGGGCCTCGACATTGTATACGGCCTTGAGTTTGGTCACCGTGGCGTTCACTTCGCGTTCGGCCTTGCGATATATCTCCTCCTGCTCCCGTTCGATGGCAATCGGATAGGACCTGCCCAGAATGGTGAGCTTTATGTTCATCTTCGCCATAGTCTCTCGCGCTATCAACTGTTAATCAAAGCTATGCACCGGTCAATCTCCCGCATAAGCCTATTGACCCGGGCTTTCGCTCTTTTTCGGTCCATGCTGCCGCCGGCCAACCCGCCGCTCAGTTCGAGCACACTCACGCGCCTCTCCAACTTCGCTATCTGCTCCTGCAATTCGCGATTCTCCGCCCGGAGCCGGTCCCGCTGCGCACACACTTTGCCGTAATCCGCATTCAGCTTGCGGTTCTCGGCTATCAGCTTGAGGACCTTCTCCCGGATAGCGTCTATTACAAGGGTTTTAGCCATCGCTGCGACTCAATTCTTAACATTTACCACTTCAAAGGTAATAAATAAAATGCAAAGTAACAAATATTATTCTTCGCTAATCTCGGCATACAGGTCGTACTCTTCGGCGGCCGTCACCCGCACGAAGAGGAACTGCCCCGGCTCGAGCCGCCGCCCCTGCGCGGCAATCAGCACCTCCTGGTCCACCTCCGGCGAATCGTACTCGCTGCGGGCCACGTAGTAGTCGCCCTGCAACGAATCGACCACCACCCGCATGCGGCTGCCGACCCGGCTTCGGTTGAGCTCCTGCGAGATTTCGCGCTGCAGCTCCATAATCCGCTCCGCGCGCCGCTCCTTCACCTGCTGCGGCACGTCGTCCCGCAGGTGAAGCGCCGAATAGGTCCCCTCCTCCTCGGAATAGGGGAAGACCCCCAGCCGCTCGAACCGCACCCGGCGCACGAACTCCTCGAGCCGGGCGAAATCGTCGTCGCTCTCCCCCGGATAGCCCACCAGCAGCGTCGTCCGCAGCGCCAGCCCCGGAATCCGCTCCCGAAGCCGGCCGATGAGTTCGTAGGTCTCCCGCTCGCAGATGCCGCGCCGCATGGAGGCGAGCTGGCTGTCGGAGATATGCTGGAAGGGGATGTCGAGGTAGCGGCAGATTTTGGGCTCGGAAGCCATCGTTTCGATGACCTCGTCGGGAAAATGGGTGGGATAGGCATAGTGGAGCCTTATCCATTCGATGCCTTCGATGCGGCACAGACGCCGCAGCAGCTCGTCCAGACAGCGGCGGCCGTAGAGGTCCATGCCGTAGTAGGTGGTGTCCTGCGCGATGACGATGAGCTCCCGCACCCCTGCGGCCGCCAGCGAACGGGCCTCCTGCTCCAGCTGCTCCATGGGCACCGAACGGTGCTTGCCGCGGATGAGCGGAATGGCGCAATAGCCGCACCCCCAGTTGCAGCCTTCGCTGATTTTCAGATAGGCATAGTGCGGCGGAGTGGTCAGGCAGCGCCGCGTGTCGAACTCGGGTCCCCGCTCGGCCCCCAGGATATCGGCGATGCCCTCCAGGTCGCGGGCGCCGAAAAAGTCGTCCACCTCGGGCAGCTCGGGCCGCAGCTCGTCGGCATAGCGCTCGCTCAGGCAGCCGATGACGAAGAGCCGGTCGATGAGTCCCGCGCTTTTGGCGGCGGCAAACTCCAGGATGGTGTCCACCGACTCCTGCTTGGCGTCGCCGATGAATCCGCAGGTGTTGATGACCACGGTGCGGGCCTCGGTCGAGTTGCTGTCGAAAACGGGACGGTAGCCCGCCGCATCGAGCCGGGCGGCCAGATGCTCCGAATCGACGATATTCTTCGAGCAGCCGAGCGTGACGATATTTATCGGTTTTCTCTTTTTTGCCATCATAAACGCTGTTTATTCGCCGAAAAGGGCGTCTACGAACTCCCGGCGGTCGAATATCTTGAGCTGGTCGATACCCTCGCCGATGCCGATGTAGCGCACCGGAATTTTGAACTGGTCGCTGATGCCTATCACCACGCCACCTTTGGCCGTGCCGTCGAGCTTGGTGATGGCGAGCGAGGTCACCTTCGTGGCCTGGGTGAACTGCCGCGCCTGCTCGAACGCATTCTGCCCCGTGGAGCCGTCGAGCACCAGCATCACCTCGTGAGGGGCGTCCGGTATCACCTTGGCCATCACGTTGCGGATTTTGGTGAGCTCGTTCATCAGACCGATTTTGTTATGAAGACGTCCGGCCGTGTCAATCAGCACCACGTCGGCCCGGTTGGCCACGGCCGACTTGAGGGTGTCGAAGGCCACCGACGCCGGGTCGGAGCCCATCTCCTGACGTATCATCGTGGCACCGGCCCGTTCGGCCCACACGGCCAGCTGGTCGATGGCCGCGGCCCGGAAGGTGTCGGCGGCACCGATGTAGACCTTCTTGCCGGCCCGCACGAGCTGGGCCGCGAGTTTTCCGATGGTGGTGGTCTTGCCCGCGCCGTTCACCCCGACCACCATCAGCACGTAAGGGGTGCCGGGGGTGATGTCCAGTCCGAAATCCTCACGCCGCCCGTGGCTCTCTTCGAGCAGGCGGGCGATTTCGTCGCGCAAGATATTCTGCAACTCACTGCTGTTCATGAATTTGTCGCGGGCGACACGCTGTTCTATGCGTTCGATGATGCGAACCGTGGTTTCGACGCCCACGTCGGAGGTGATGAGTATCTCCTCCAGCTCGTCGAGCATCTCCTCGTCCACTTTCGAACGGCCGGCCACCGCACGCGCCAACTTCGAAAAGAGTCCCTGCTTGGTCTTCTCCAACCCGGAACTCAGCTCCTGCCGCTCTTCGGCCTGCTGCTGGGGAGAGGTCTCCTTTTTCCGGGAAAATAGGTCGAAAAATCCCATATCCGTTTTCGGTTTAACTGGTTCAATGCGCAAAGGTACGAATAAGCGAGGGCAAAAACAAGCTCGCCCGTATTTTACCGGACGGGAGTATCCGGGACGAAGCCGGAGATGCGAAAGAGCAAGCGTGAAAACGGGTTCGCCCCATTCTGCCGAAGCCGAAACATCCCGAGCCAAGCCGGAGACCACGACAACCGAAGAGCGGAACAAGCGTCCGGAGCCAAGCCAGTGATACGAAAAACGGACGGACAATCAAACGTTTGTCCGTCCGCTCTTTGTTGTCGGTATCTCCGGCTGCCGCCGCTATTCGGTCCGTTCCCGGAGCCAGCGGCGCAGGGAGGCGGAGAACTCCTCGCGATACTTGAAACCCGGATTGGCGAAACCCCATCCGTGGCCGCCCGTGGGATAGATATGCAGCTCGGCCGCCACGCCGTTGGCCTTGAGGGCGTCGTAGAACAGGGTGCTGTTCTTCGACGGCACGGCCCGGTCGTCGTCGCTCAGCGCGATGAACACGGTAGGAGTCTGCGGCGTGACGTTCAGCTCGTTGGAGTATTTCCTCACCAGCGGGATATTCGGTTTGTCGCCTATCAGATTGGTGCGGGTGCCCCAGTGGGTGAACTCCTCGTCGAGGGTGATGACCGGATAGATGAGAATCGAGAAGTCGGGACGGTTGGCCGGCGAAGTGAACATCGTGGTGGCCGTAGCCGCCAGATGGCCTCCGGCCGAGAAGCCCATGATGCCCACCTTCGCGGGGTCGATGCCCCACTCGGAGGCCTTGGCACGGGTCATCTCCAGAGCGGCCTGTGCGTCGGACAGCGGCACGGTGCAGTGGCCGTTGGGCATTCTGTATTTGAGAATCACGGCTGCTATTCCCTCGCGGTTGAGCCACTTGGCTACGGCAAAGCCCTCGTTGTCCATCGACAGACGGGCATAGCCGCCGCCGGGACACACCACCACCGCGGGCAGATTCCTGCCTCCGCCCTCGGGCAGGCACACCGTGACGGTGGGATTGGTGACGTTGCCGACCCGGTTGCCGGCGGCCACCACCTCCTGCCCCCCGAGGCCGTTGTCATCCGGCACTCCGCCGGGATAGAGCGGCAGCTCGAACTGCCGCTGCGCAAAGACGGTCACTCCGCACAACAGGGCCATGACCGTCATCAAACTCTTGACGCTTTTCATCATCTCTTTTCGGTTTTAGGTTCCAATCATCGGTTCGCAGGACTCAGAACGGCAGGTCGTCCACCTCGGCGGCACCGCCTCCCGAGAACGCGTCGGCGGGCGACGAGCCCTCCAGCGGCGGCAGGTCGGGGATGGGTGCGGGAGCCGGTTCGGGCTGTTTCTTGGCGATGCGCCATGCCCGCACGTCGGTATACCAGCGTCCGTTGTACTCCCTCGATTCGACATTCACCGACACCTGCACCACGTCGCCCTCCTTGAGGGTGGCGGCATCGGCGGCCCGGTCGCCGAAGAAGGTGACGCAAATCTTGCGCGAGAACTCGCTCGGCACCTCGAACACGACCTCCTGTTTGGTCCACTCGCCGCGTGCCGAGGTTCCTCTCTGCACCGGCATCAATCTGTATACTACGCCTTCGAAATCCATGTTGTTATTCCTCCATTATCTTAATACTCAAAATCAAATCGCCCTGACGGATGTCGTCGATGACCTCCACGCCCTCGACCACCTTGCCGAAAGCGGTGTGGACGCCGTCCAGGTGCTGGGTGTTCATCCGGTTGTGGCAGATGAAGAACTGCGAGCCGCCGGTGTTCTTGCCGCGATGGGCCATCGAGAGCACGCCGCGGTCGTGGTACTGACGCGGAGCCGAAGTCTCGCAGGGGATGGTGTATCCGGGTCCGCCGGCACCCGTGCCCAGCGGGCATCCGCCCTGGATGACGAAATCGGGAATGACCCGGTGAAAGGTCAGCCCGTCGTAGAAACCCGACTCGGCGAGTTTGCAGAAGTTGGCGACGGTGATGGGGGTCTCCTTTTCGTAGAGCTCCGCCTTCATGTCGCCTTTTTCGGTGCTTATGAGCGCATATTTCATTTTCGATGCTGTTTTTGAAATGATTTGATTCTACAAAGATAGGATTTTTCGCTGAAAAAAGAAAACGCAGCCGGCCGAAACTCCTCCCTCCGGCTGCAAAAAACGGGGACGCCTGCCACCAGACGTCCCCGTTTCCGGTCGGAAGACAACCGCGCTACTCCTCTTCGGCAGCGGGAGTCACCTTCACGAGCTCCACCTCGAACACCAGCGCCTGATTGGGGCCGATGACCTGGGGAGCACGCATGCCGTAACCCAGCTCGGAAGGAATCCAGAGCTTGATTTTACCGCCCTCGCCGACCAGTTTCATACCCTCGGTCCAGCCTTTGATGACCTGGTTGAGCGGGAACTCCACGGTGTCGCCGCGCTCGTAGGAGGAGTCGAACACGGTGCCGTCCTTCAGACGGCCCTCGTACATCACGCGCACCACATCCTCGTTGCTGACGGCCTTCACCTCGCTGCCCGGCTCGATGATTTCGTAAAGCAGTCCGCTCTCGGTCTTGCGGACATTCTTGTTCTCCTTCTCCACCTGCTCCAGGAAAGCCTGGCTCTCGGCCAGCGCACGGGCGGGCATACGCACCATGAAATATTCGCGCAGGTAGTCGTCGGCCTGTTCGGGAGTCATCTTGTTCTTGCCCGAGAAGGCCTCCTTGAAGCCGGCAGCCACGGCATCCGCATTCAGACCCATGTGGTTCATGCTGTCGGTCTGACGCAGTCCGTAACCGAAGGTGATGCCGAACGCACGGCTCACCGAGTCGATTTCGCCCTTGTTGCCGTTGCCCTTGCTGCCTGCGGCGGAACCGCCGTTGCAGGAGCTGAATGCCATTGCGCACGCAGCGGCCAGAATCATAAACTTTTTCATACTCAATACGTTTTTATTGTTGTAAAATATTCGTTCCGTTGTCATCGCTTCCGGCCCGTGACGGCCAGCATGAAGGTGCCGAAGCAGGCGGCGGCTATGGAGCCCAGCAGGATGGCGATTTTACCCTCGTCCACGATGAGCTGGTCGCCGGGGAAAGCCAGCGTGTCGATGAAGATGGACATGGTGAACCCGATACCGCCCAGACAGGCCACCGAAAAGAGCTTGGGCCAGCTGCCGTCCATGGGCATCACCGCAATCCGGCTCTTGATGGCCAGCCAGCTGGCGCAGAAGATGCCGAGGGGCTTACCCAGCAGCAGGCCGAAGAAGACGCCCCATCCCAGCGTGGAGGAGAAGATGTTGAGCTCCGAGACGCTGCCAATCTCCACTCCGGCGTTGGCCAGCGCGAAGATGGGCATGATGAGGAAGGTCACATAGGGGTTGAGCAGGTGCTCCATGCGCTGCGACATGCCGATGGCGTCGTTGGCCGACGCACGCACCTTGAGCAGGGCGAAGTGCTGCTCCTCGTTGGACATCACCTCCACTCCGGGTTTGTCGTGGAACTTGAAATCCTCGATGTAGTATTTGACATCGTGCAGGAAGAACTTCTTCTTCAGGTGCGGCTTGTAGGGGATAATCATCGCCATGAGCACGCCCGCGATGGTGGCGTGCACGCCCGAATTGTAGAAGAGGTACCACACCACGAAAGCCGGGATGAGATAATAGCGCACCTTGTAGATGCCCGCCCGGTTGAAGAGGTAGAGCACGCCCATGATGACGGCGATGAGTCCCAGACACACCCAGTCGATGGTGCCGCCGTAGAAGAGCGCGATGACCACGATGGCCCCCAGGTCGTCGGCGATGGCCAGCGCCGTCAGGAAGACCTTGAGCGCCACCGGAACCCGGTTGCCGAGTATCGAGAGAATGCCGATGGCGAAAGCGATGTCGGTGGCGGTGGGAATGCCCCATCCCCCGGCGTACTGCGTACCGTGATTGAAAAGCGTGAATATGAGGGCCGGAGCAATCATTCCGCCCAAGGCGGCCACGATGGGCAGCGAGGCCTGCCGGATGCTCGACAGCTGCCCGGCGATAATCTCGCGTTTGATTTCCAGACCCACCACGAAGAAGAAGACCACCATCAGTCCGTCGTTGATGAACTTCTCGACGTCGAGCGTGAGCGCGAACCGTCTGTCGCCCTCGCCGATGAAGAGTCCCATGTCGGTGGTGAGGATGTGATGGTAGAGTTCCTTGGTCTGCGGCAGATTGGCCAGCAGCATGGCGATGGCCACGAACACGATGAGAATCACTCCGCCGGCCCACGGACTCGCAATGAAATGGAGTCCCCGCCGGGCCAGGCGCGAGCCGGCCGATTTAAAGTCTATTGCCATTTGCGTTACTATTTGTTTTTAATGTCGTTACACATAATTTCCAAAGCATGCGCGCGCCCACGTTGGCATCCCACTGGCTCTCTTTCGAAGGGGCCACCTCGCTCAGGTCGAATCCCACGATGCGGCGGCCCGTGCCGGCGACGCACTCGATGAGATGGACCGCCTCGTTGAAATCCAGCCCTCCGGGAACGGGGGTTCCCGTACCGGGACAATACTGAGGCTGAAGGGCATCGATATCGAAACTGATGTAGACCTGTTCGGGGAGCCTCTCCGCAATCTCTGTGCAAATCTGCGTCCAGCTGCTGCCCGAGAAGCGTTTTTCGCAGAGCCGGCGGTCCGAGAAAAGGGTCACGCGCGGGTCTTCGGCGGCCCGGCGTGCCTCGGCCGAGCAGTAGTCGCGCACGCCCACCTGCACCAGCCCGCTCACACCGGGCAGGTCGTGCAGCACGTTGTACATGATGGAGGCGTGCGAAAAGCGGAACCCCTCGTAGGCTTCGCGCAGGTCGCAATGGGCGTCGAAGTGGAGAATGCCCGTCTGCGGGAAACGCTGGCTGACAGCCTGTATCAGTCCGTAGGGCGTGCTGTGGTCGCCGCCGACCATTCCCACGATTTTTCCCCGGTCGAGCCATTCGGCCGCCTGGGTGTAGAGTCTGGCGTTGATGTCGGCCGAAGCGTTGTTGATGCGTTCGATTTTGCGCCGCACCGACTCGTCGGTGGTCTTGCCGCCGTGTTCGAGATGCTCCATCACCCGGCGGGCGTCGTCGCGCAGCACCATGTTGAGGTCCTGAATCGAGTAGTCGATTTCGGCCGTGGCGATGCCGCGCTTCCACTCGTCCGGAGCGAACGCCTCGTAGAAATCGAGCTGGGTCGAAGCCTCGATGATGGCATCGGGCGCATAGGCAGCTCCCCCGCCGTAGGAGGCGGTCACCTCCCAGGGGGCCGAAATCAATACGAGGTCGGCCTCGTCGGGGGTGAAAGGCATCCCGAAATAGTTGCCGTTGTCGAGTCCCACGTCGTCCGGGTCGAAGTCCGCAATGTGTGCCATAGTCGCTCTGTCGTTGAGTGTTTTCGGATAAATCGCCGCAAAAATACAAATTTTTTAAAAAAGCGAGCAGGAAAAAACGGCCGCAATGCTTTTCAGGGCATATTTCACCCCGCCAGAGCACATTTCACCCCGCTCTGTCCCCGCCTCCGTCTTCCCCTCTTCCTGCGTCGGACAGGAACCGACTCCGCACTGAGCCTCAGCTCATATTAATAAAAACAATTTATAGTAATTAAAATATTATAACTATTAACAATATTACAACACCCGTCCCCGTTATTTAAGTGTTCTATACGAGGGTTGGGAAACCGAACGTGTAAGATAACTTTTTCATAATCAATGCGAAGCCCCTCCGGACGAGTTTCCGGAGGGGTTTTTTGTCCGCTCTCGGACCGTGGCGGACCCCGGCGGCAAGAGTCCTTTTCACAGTCTCCTCTTTCGATTCCCGGACCTGGGTCGCAAACTGTTTTTCAATGAGTCCGACCATAATAGCAGCGGCCTTTCCTTTTGGGGAGAGGCCGCTGCTGTCGGAGCTATGGAATTTATCCCCAACATAAAGAATCCTCCAATTACAGCTTATCAGCTGTCCGGCGAATGCGGTCCGCAATATCGCAAAGGGCCCCCTTGAACCGAAGAAGTTCCTCCTCCGTAAAGCCTCCCTTGCCGCCGTTTCCGTCTATTTCGTCGAGTTTGTGGTAAAGCCACGAAGACGACTTTCCGAAATAATCTCGCGCTATTACACGCCACGATACCACCAACAAGATATCATTGAGTTTTGCTCTGAAAGGTGAATTTGCCATAATTATAACTTTTATTATATGAAGACGCTTTTTCGGACGTGCTCCGACTCTTGGTTCCGCTCGCAGGAGCCGCTTCCCGACTGCCACTCCATAACGGCATTTCCACCGTTCCGGTCAGTCGGTCATCCGGATATGCTTCGCATTTCCACCGTTCCGGCACTCATCCGGCCCTCCGATTCGGACAGGAACAAAGCTACGACGTTTTTTCGTAATACCCAAACGAAAACACAAAAACATCCGGTGATTCCGACACAGACGGGAGTCGTCTCAAGACTCGCTCCCCCCTGAGGCCGCCGCCGGACGGGAGAGTGCCGGATTTTGCGCGAAAGACTCCGGGCACGAACCCCGCAGCGGGAAAAGAGGGCTTGGGGCTTCGTCTCAGGCACTTCCGCCCCGCAAAACGCAAGCGAGCTTGCTTTTGCTTTTTGCTTTCCGTACCTTTGCCCCGGATTCAGGTTTGAAAACCGGCAAATTGCGATGAAAATTGTCATAGATAAGGATATTCCGTTTCTGCGGGAGGCCCTCGCGCCTTTCGCCGAGACGGTGGCTCTGCCCGGCAGGGAGATAGCTCCGGAGGATGTCGCCGATGCCGACGCCCTGATTGTGCGCACGCGCACGCGCTGCGACCGGCAGCTGCTCGGCGGTTCGTCCGTGCGCTTCGTCGGGACGGCCACCATCGGCTTCGACCACATCGACCGGACGTGGTGCGCCGCGCACGGCATCGAGGTGGCGACCGCCGCCGGATGCAACGCCCGCGGGGTGCTGCAATGGGTGGGTGCCTGTCTCACGAAACTGAGCCTCGACGGGGGATGGACTCCGCCACAGAGATGCCTGGGCGTGGTGGGCGTGGGGCACATCGGCTCGCTGGTGGCCGACTACGCCGCCCGGTGGGGATTCCGCGTGTTGTGCTGCGACCCCCCGCGCCGCCGGCTGGAGCCGCAGCGGTGCGGCGGATTCGTGTCGCTGGAGGAGATTGCCTCCCGAGCCGACATCGTCACGTTCCACGTGCCGATGAACCGCTCGGGCGAAGACTGCACCTGGCACATGGCCGACGAGCGGTTCATCGCCCGCCTCAGACCCGGAGCGGTGCTGCTCAACTCGTCGCGCGGCGCCGTGGTGGACAACCGGGCCCTGCGCGACGCGGTGCTCCGCGGAACGTGCGGATGCTGTCTCGACGTCTGGGAAAACGAACCCGACATCGACCCGCTGCTGCTCGAAAAAGCCGTGGTCGCCACGCCCCACATCGCCGGATATTCGCTTCAGGGCAAGGCCAACGCCTCGGCCATGATGGCCGAAGCGCTCGCCCGCCGCTTCGGGCTGCCGCTCACGGGGTGGTATCCCGACGTGAAGCCCTCCTCCCCGCGCCCCATAAGCTGGCAGGAGCTGCGGCAGACCGTCGCCGCATACTGCGACACCGAGGCCGAAAGCGCCCCGCTGCGGGCCGACCGGAGCCGTTTCGAAGAGCTCCGAAACCGTTATAAATACCGGGAAGAGTATTTTTAACCGGGAAAAAAGCTATATTTGCGCGCTCATTGCGGGTCGCAGAACGCGTTCGCCCGCCTGAAAACGACACATTCATCAAAGATATTATGTATAAATTCATAAGACCCCTGCTCTTCAAGCTCTCGCCCGAAGCCATCCACCGCCTCACCGTGGGTGCGTTGCGGATTGCCGGAGCCGTTCCGGGAGGGAAGGCCCTGCTCCGGGCATTCTTCTCCTACCGCCACCCCTCGCTGGAACGGGAGGTGTTCGGCCTGCGGTTTCCCAACCCCATCGGCATGGCCGCCGGTTTCGACAAGGACGCCGAAGCCTACGGCGCACTCGCGGCGCTGGGATTCGGATTCGTGGAGATAGGAACGGTCACCCCGCGCCCCCAGCCGGGCAATCCGCGTCCGAGGCTGTTCAGGCTGCCCGAAGACAACGCCATCATCAACCGGATGGGATTCAACAACAAGGGCATAGAACATGCCGTAGAGAAGCTGCGCAACCGCAACCGGCAGGTGATAGTGGGCGGCAACATCGGCAAGAACACGCTCACCCCCAACGAAAACGCCGCATCGGATTACCTGCGCTGCTTCCGCAGCCTGTACGAGTACGTGGACTACTTCGTGGTCAATGTCAGTTGTCCCAACGTGAAGAATGTGACCGCCCTGCAGAACCGCGAAAACATCGCCGCCATTCTCGACGGGCTCTTCGACTTCCGCCGCGGCCAGAACCGCTACCGCCCCATACTGCTCAAGATATCGCCCGACCTGACCGACGAACAGATAGACATGATGACCGATATCATGATGGAGACTCCGCTGGACGGCATCGTGGCGACCAACACCACCACCTCGCGCGAAGGGCTGCGGAGCGCTCCCGAGACCGTGGCCCGAATCGGCAACGGAGGACTCAGCGGCGCCCCGCTCACCGAACGCTCCATCGAGGTGGTCCGCCGGATTCACGAGCGCAGCCGCGGCACCTACCCCATCATCGGAGTGGGCGGCGTGATGACCCCCGCCCAGGCGCAGGCGATGCTCGATGCCGGCGCCAGTCTGGTGCAGGTCTACTCGGGTCTCATCTACAACGGTCCGGGATTCGTCAAGGAGATATGCCGCCACCTGACGGAGGCGGGCCGGCAGCGTGCCGAATCCGCCGGGCAGCAGGACTCCGGACGGCAGGGACAGGACGCCTGACGGCATAAAAAAACAGGTTCGACCATGATTGCTACCATCATTACCATCGGCGACGAGATTCTCATCGGCCAGATTGTGGACACGAATGCCGCCTGCATCTCGCGGGCGCTCAACAGCGTGGGAATCACCGTGCGCGACCGCATCTCGGTGGGCGACGACGCCCCGCGCATACGCGAGGCGCTGGACCGGGCGCTGGCCGTCTCCACGGTGGTGATAATCACCGGCGGGCTCGGCCCCACCAAAGACGACATCACCAAAAAGACGCTGGCCGAGTATTACGGCAGCCGCCTGGTGTTCGACCCGCAGGTGGCCGACCACGTGCAGCGGATGCTGGACAGGCGCGGAATCGCCTTCAACGAGCTGAACCGCAGCCAGGCGATGGTGCCCGCGTGCTGCCAGGTGCTGCCCAATGCCAACGGCACGGCTCCGGGCATGTGGTTCGAACGCGACGGCCGCATCGCGGTGTCGCTGCCGGGCGTACCCTTCGAAATGGAGCACCTGCTCGAAGAGACGGTGCTGCCCCGGCTCCGCGAGCACTTCCGTCTGAGCGCGGTCGTGCACAAGACCATGATAACCTACGGTCTGGCGGAGAGCATCCTGGCCGAGACCATCGCGGAGTGGGAGGAGGCCCTGCCCGCACACCTGCACCTGGCCTATCTGCCCAGCGCCCGCAACGTCAAGCTGCGTCTGTCGGCCTACGACGTGGAGCGGGAAGAGGCCCAGCGCGAAATCGACGGACAGTTCGCCCGGCTCGAAGCGATTATTCCCGAATACGTGCTGGGCTACGGCGACGACGTGTCGGTGTTCCGGGCGGTGCACGAGGCACTCATCCGCCGCAAACGGACGCTGGCCGTGGCCGAAAGCTGCACGGGCGGAGCTCTCGCGGCCGAATTCACCGCACTGGCCGGAGCCTCGGAATACTTTCTCTGCGGAGTGGTCTCGTACAGCAACTCGGCGAAAGTCCATGTGCTCGGGGTCCGCGCAGAGGACATCGAACGCCACGGCGCGGTGAGCCGGGAGGTGGCCGAACAGATGGCGGCGGGCGTAAGGCGCATTGCGGGAGCCGATTACGGCGTAGCGACCACCGGCGTGGCCGGACCCGGAGGCGGCACGGAGCGGAATCCGGTCGGCAGCGTGTGGATAGCCGTGGCCGATGCCGAAGGGGTCGTTTCGGCCAAGTACACCTTCGGGCGGCTGCGCGACCAGAACATCGAGCGGGCCTCGGCCAAAGCCGCCGACATGCTCCGCCGACGCCTCTCGCAGCGGGAGGAAAAGTAAAAAAGAGGGCCCCGGGCTTTGCATTTGCAGGAAAAAACCGTATATTTGCACACCCCGAAAAGAGGGCATTTTTTAATCAATAACTTAATAACCAATGAGAGTCTGCGAAATTACAGGTAAAGTAGCGATGGGTGGAAACAACGTTTCCCACTCCAACTGCAAGACCAAACGCAAATTCAGCCCCAATCTGAAAACGAAGCGTTTCTGGTCTGAAGAGGAAGGCCGATGGATTACCCTGCGCGTGTCCGCCTCCGGCATGAAAACAATTAACAAGAAGGGTCTGGCAGTTGCCTTGCGCGAGGCCGTCGCCCCGAAGAAGGTTTACTAAAACAAGATTGACAAATGGCAAAGAAAGGTAACAGAGTTCAGGTCATTCTCGAATGCACGGAACAGAAGGCAAGCGGCGTCCCCGGCATGTCGAGATACATCACCACCAAAAACAAGAAAAATACTCCCGACCGTCTGGAGCGTAAGAAATACAATCCTTTCCTGAAGAGAGTAACAGTTCACAGAGAAATTAAATAGTTTTGAGTCATGGCAAAGAAAGTAGTAGCAACTCTTAAGACAGGTTCGGGTAAGAACTATACTAAGTGCATTAAGATGGTCAAGTCCGAGAAGACCGGCGCCTACATTTTCAAGGAGGATATCGTTCTCAACGACCAGGTGAAGGATTTCTTCGCAAAGAAGTAGTCGGCCGCACCGCTCATCTTAATACAAAAACGCAGACCTCACAGTCTGCGTTTTTGTATTTCATGCGGGGAAGGGAGGGCTCCCGCCCGGCGGGTCCTCTCCCCCACGGATTCCTCCCCCGCCGGGCAAAAGAAGAATCCGCCGGAAAGAGAGGAATCCACGAAAGGGAGGCCGGCCCCTACTGCGGGTCGGCGACGAAGAACATGCCGCTGAGCGCAGGAAGCGAAAGCCGGAATTCGGTCACCGGTTCCTCCTCCCGCTGCGACACGGGAGCCTCGACGGCAGTCCGCCCGCCGGTGTGGGGATTCCAGGCCTCGACCGAGCGCTTGGCCCCGCGCACGACCACGGTGGTCTCCAAATCGCGGTCGGTCGAGTTGGCGAAGAAGTAGATGTCCTTGCCGCCGCGCACCTTGTGGGTATAGGTGATTCCGCCCTGATAGTCGCGGTCCGTACGTACGTAATATTCGGGAGCCGTCTGCATATCGACGTCCTTCACCTTGAGCTCCCGGTCGATGACCTCCTCCAGCGCCGAGGTGTAGGCACGGGGCAGGAAGTAGCCCACTCCGCCGCGGTCGTTGCGCCGCGAGAAGATGTTCATGAAGCGGTAGGAGGCATGGCGCACCTGGCACTGCATGGGACGGATGTCCGACAGACCGAACACTTCGTAGACCATATCCTTCACCTCCTGGTCGCGGCCGAATTCGGCCGACTTGTCGGGCAGCTTGCCCGTGGCGATGACGATGCCGCCGGCACGATAGAACTCCAGCACCCGGGCTGCGGCGTCGGCCGAGAAGGTGTCGCCGCCGGGCAGGATGAGAACACGGTAACGCTCCCAGTTATCGGTATTGTTGAGTTTGAGCTCGCGGCCCTCGACGCTGCACTTTCCGGCGAGCACTTCGGGATGGAGATAGGTATAGTCGAGATGAAGTCCGCGGAAGAGGCTCTCGCCCACGTCCATGTAGTCGATTTCGGCAGGCACCACGCCGCCCATGTAGGCGTAGTAGTGGCCGTTGGTCTCGGGACCCGAAAACATGTAGGCGGCCTGCAAGGCCACGATGGGATAGACCACGGCGATGTCGGCCACGTGGCGTCCGCCGCGCATCATGTAGCCGCCGCGGCCCAGGAAACGGTCGATGCTGTCGAACTTATGCTCGAACTCAATCTGGAGATTGACTCCCATCGCCAGCTGGTCGAGCGACACGCGCATGTAGTTCTCGGGCGTGAGGGCCTTGTACTGCGGACGGCTGTAAGCGGCGAAGGTCTCGGTGAACATCTCCGGCTTGTCGTAGTTGTAGGCCGAGGAGGAGACGATTTTGTAGCCCACGTTCGCACGGCCGGGATAGTAGATGTCGTCGGTGGCCGGCACGGTCTGGTACTTGAACGCCTTCATCAGGTCGCCGTTGGCGCCCACCGGATTGCGGGCCTCCTCCTGGTCGAGATGACCGCCGCAGGCGATGCCGCGCTCCTCGCACCAGGCCGAAAGCTGACCGATGTAGTTCTCGGCGAAGAGGTCGGCCCGATGGCCGAACAGAGCGTTGCGGGCCGCCGCGGTCTGGGGGCCGATGTCGTACCACAGCGCGGGATAGAGGGTCATGGGATTGTATCCGTACCGCTTCTCGAAGCCCTCGTTGAATCGGGGCGTCCACATCCGGCCGTTGTTGAGCATCATGGTCGGTTCGTCGTAGAAGGTGCGGCGGATGACGGTGCCGAAATACTTCTTGAGGTGCTTGTAGTAGGGCTCGAAGTTGAGGTCGATGTACTTGGCCACGGCCCCGCGGTCGAGGTAATCCACGAATCCGCCCTTCTGGGAGTTGGGCGTGAAGCGGGGGTCGAGGTAGAAGAGCATCACCTTCCAGCCGCCCTGCGGCACGTCGTAGACGAGGGTTCCGTTCTCGAAACGGTCGCTGATGTCGATGCGTTCGCGGCTGTCGAGGTTCATCGCCACGGCACCCACGTAGATTCCCTTTTCGGGCATGGCGAGCGTCACCCGCTGCGGCGCGAGGCAGTCGGTTTCGAGCATCTCGATGCTCTTGGCGCAGTCGTCGGGATATTTGCTGTAGAACAGGCCCTCCGCCATGCCGCTCGGATAGGCCCACTCGTCGTAGAGCGTCGAAAGGCGGAAACCGAGTTCGAGTCCCCGCTCGATGGTGTTCTTGTAGACCCGGAAATATTCGTCGCTCAGGTAGGCCACCCCCTCCTTCCGGGGTTTGCGGCCCGACTGGCGCAGATACTCCTCGGAGAGTCCCTCGGTGCTGCCGCCGCCGGCAATCAGCACGAAGGTGCCCCACTTGTCGGTGGCGAAGTCGCGCTCCACGAGCGAAGTCATCAGCGAATCGGAGAGGCGGTCGAGCGGCAGCCCGATAAAGCGCACGCCGCGGAACTCGCGGTCGGGATTGCGGAAGTGCTCGTACTCCACGCGGGTCATATCGATTCCGTTTATCTCATACTTCCGTTGGGCGGAAGCTCCGGCGCACAGGGCGCCCGACATGGCCGCGACGCATGCGGCCCTCCATAAAGGTTTCATGACAGCTATTTGGTTTTAAAGGTTTTCTTTCGCGAATCGGGTCGCAGTGCCCGTCTATCTGCCCACCACCGTCACGCGGCCCTTGTAGGTCTTGCCCGGGAGCAGACGGTATTCGGGATAGTTGAGCCGGCCCTTCTCGGAACGGCCGAGCACGTGGGACAGGAAACGGATTTCGTCGCTCGCGGGAGTGTCGCGGTCCAGGTAGCCGTCGCAATAGATGCGCAGGCCGTCGATATCGGCCCAGCGCATGTGCCGGGTGCCGCTCACGCCTGCGGCGCTCCACACGCCGAGGAGGGGAGCGGCCTGCTTGTTGGGATAGGCCTCGTCGGGCCCCTTGCCGAACCACTGCCTGAAGGAGTCCGCGGACTTCATCTTCAGGGCGAGACCGACCAGGGGAATATAGGAGCTCTGCACGTGGGGCTCCACTTCGTAATCCACGGTCAGCGTGCCGTCGGCCTCCCGGGTGCACACGTAAAGGGCCTCGAAGCTGTTGGCCTCATCGACCCGGTAACGTGCACGGGTGCGGGTGACGGTCGCCCCGTCGGCAGCGGAGGTCTCGCAGGAGAGTATCTCGGTGGTGTAACGCTCCAGGTCGAGCCCCTCGCGGTTGCGGATGATTTCGTCGCCGTCGTTCAGCTTGTGCCAGATGGTGGGGCGGAAGCCCTCGGGCAGTCCCGTGGCCGGGTCGATGCCGGGAGCGGCCGCACGACTTCCGACATGCCGGTCGGCGGCGGTCTCAATCTCCACCGCACGGCGTCCCATCTCATGCCCCTGCGAATCCGTGAACGTCAGCCAGAGGTATGCGGTCTCTCCCGCGCGGAGCTTGCCGAGACGGCGGGCGGGAACGGCGAGCATGGCGGTCCCGTGCGGACGGGCCTCGAGCCGTGCGGTGCCCCGGTCCTTCGATTCGCCGTCCACGAAGAGCTGCCAGCCGATGGCGACGCTCCCCAGGTCGGTGAAATCGTAGCCGTTGTAGATGGGTATGCGCAGCTCGTCCGCCAGGGGAATGCGCTCGACCGCGGGCAGCACGGGACAGTAGACGGCCTTCACCTCCCAGTAGTCGCGCGTGGGACGGCGGTAGCTGTCGGTGATACCGTCCCAGCCTGCGGCGTCGAGGCGCAGGTAGTCGTCGTCCTTGGCCAGCGCCCCGTATTTTTTGCGGTCTTTCCGGGTCGGGGTCCTGATGCCCTGGTCGGCCCACATCCAGACGGCGCCGCCCGCTCCGGCGGGGTGCGCGGTGAGGGCGCGGAAGCACTCGTCGAGGCCCCCGAAGCGCTGTTGTCCGTAGGCGTGGACATATTCGGTGGTGATGATGGGACGGGTGGATATGCGGGCGATGGAGTCGTACTCGTGCGAGGTCCAGTAGTGGGGCGCGAGAATGTCTATCTCCTCGGGCAGCATTTCATAGGCATTCCACGGCAGCAGCACGGGACGCGTGGGGTCGAGCCCCTTCGCCGTGCGGACGCACTGGAGCAGCATCTCCTTGAACGAATCCTCGTTGCCCACCGACCAGTAGATGACGCTGGGATTGTCGAGGTCCCGCACGACGGTCTCGTAGGTGCGCAGCAGGGCGGCGGAGGCGAATGCCGGGTCGTACATATAGTTGTTGGCTCCGCCCAGCGACACCTCGGCGCCGACGTACATGCCGATGGAGTCGCACATCTCGATGAAGCCTTTGGCATGCTGGTAGTGGCAGGCGCGGACGTAGTTGATGTTGGCCTGCTTCATCAGCCGCAGGTCCTCCAGCCAATGTTCGGGACGGGTGGCGCGCCCCACGTCGGGGTGCTCGTCGTGGCGGTTCACGCCGCGCAGCTTCACGGGCTGGCCGTTGATGCGCAGCACGCCGCCCCGGGTCGAGATTTCGCGGATGCCCACCCGCTGCTCGCGCACGTGCGTCGGCTCTCCGTTCTCCAGCAGCTCCACGCGCAGCCTGTACAGATAAGGGGTCTCGGCCGTCCAGAGCATCGGGTCGGCGACCGAAAGCGACTCCCGCGTCTCCCTGGAGTGGGAGGTGTGGGCCGCCACATCCACCCGCCGTGCGGCCACCGTGCGGCCCTCGCGGTCGAAAAGCGTCAGCTGCAGGCGGTAAGGCTCTCCGGGAGAGATGTAGTTGCCGGGCAGGGTGCTCTTGTGCGTATCGGCCACCATCACCCGCACGTCCACCTCGCCGGTCGCCTTCGTGGTCACCCGCACCCGGTCGATTCTCCGTTCGGCGGGCATCGACTCCAGCGTCACGTCGCGGTAGATGCCGCCCAGCGACCAGTCGTCGTAGGTGTCGGTCTGGTGACCGGGATAGACCTGTCTCACGCGCACGGCCAGCACGTTGTCCGCACCCGCCGCGATGTGCTCCGTGACATCGAAAGAGAAAGAGGTGAAACCGCTGTCGTGCCGTCCCAGCCAGGCGCCGTTGAGCCACACTTCGGCCGAGGCCCACACGCCGCCGAAATGCAGCAGCACGCGCCGGCCGTCGAACGACTCGGGCGCACGGAACGTCTTGCGATAAAGGCCTTCGCTGTCCTGCCCCTCGCCGAAGTGGCGGTAGATGGGCTCCTCGTAGCCCAGCACGGCCCAGCACGAGGGGACGGGAGTCGTATCGAAACCCGACACGTCGCCATCGACGCGATAGAACCCCTCCCTCACCAGGGAGTCGGCCACCGTCCGGTGCGGAGCGTAAAAGAATTTCCAGTCGCCGTTCAGGCTCATCTCGTTTTGTGCCGCCGCAGGGGCGCACATCGCCAGCATTGCAGCCAGCGCCCATATTTTCTTCATATAGTCGGTAGTTTTATCGATTTTCCATCATCCGAAGAGCGGACCCGGCCTCCGGCCGCACCTGCCCTTGCTCTCTTCCCCTTCTCTCCCCCTCTGAGCGGTCCCCCTTTCCGTCCGCTCCTCCGCTCCGGCCGCTACAAAGATACGGATAAGCGGGCGCAAAGACAAGCCCGCCCCGCTTTTGCCGGGCGGGAGTATCCAAGAGGGAAGCCAAAGATACGAAAAAGAGTCGGAACGCGCCCCCTTTCCCCTACTCGGAGTAACCGACGTCCTCCGCCAGGCGGTCGCTCTGCGCGGCGGCTACGGCCAGGCGGTCGCAGCGTTCGTTCTCAGGGGTGTCGGCATGTCCCTTTATCCACACGAAGCGCACCCGGTGACGACGGTAGACCGCCAGGAAGCGCCGCCACAGGTCGGGATTCTTCTTGCCGGCGAACCCCTTCTTCTCCCAGCCGAACACCCAGCCTTTCGCCACGGCATCGACCACATAGCGCGAATCGGAGTAGACCGTCACCTCCGTACCCGGATATTTGAGCGCCTCGAGCCCCACGATGACCCCCAGCAGCTCCATGCGGTTGTTGGTCGTGAGGCGGAACCCCGCGCTGATTTCGCGCCGGTGGGGCGGACAGAGCAGCACCACGCCATAGCCCCCGGGACCGGGATTGCCGCGCGAACTGCCGTCGGTGAACAATGTGACCTTAACCATTTCTCCTCCTTTCTCTTTTGGCGGTTCGCGACAGGCGCAGCGCCTCGCCCGTCCACAGCACGAGCGACGTGGCGGCCGCAACGGTCAGCCACTCCCCTGCCGAAAGCGGCCGGGTGCGGAACACCTCGCCGCCGAAGGTGACGATAAGCACCTGACCGACAGCTATTATTCCCAACACCGACAGGAATCCGCGGCAGCGGCCGATGCCCGAAAGAGCCGACCCCCGGTCTCCGAAACCTTTGGCGTTGAACATATTCCAGAACTGCAACAGCACGAACGTGGTGAAAAAGAGCGTCAGGTAGCGCACCGAAACCGCCGGGTCGGCAATCTCCGCGCGCCAGCAGACCAGCATGGCGACCAGCACCGCCACGAACAGCGTTCCGAATCCGAAGATGTAGCCCGTCATGCCGCGGTCGATGATGAAATCGGAGTTGCGCCGCGGCCGCTCGTTCATCACCCGCGGATTGGGCGGAAGCGAGGCGAGCGCCATGGCGGCGAACGTGTCCATGATAAGGTTCACCCACAGAATCTGAGTGACCGTCAGCGGCATCTTTTCGCCCAGCAGCGCCCCGACGAAGACCACGCTCAGGGCCGTGAAATTGACCGTAAGCTGGAAAAGCACGAACCGCTGGATGTTGCGGTAGAGCGACCGGCCCCACATGACGGCCGTCGCGATGCTCGAGAACGAATCGTCGAGCAGCGTGATGTCGCTCGCCTCCCTGGCGACCGACGTCCCCGACCCCATCGAGAGCCCCACGTGCGCGAAGTTGAGAGCCGGCGCATCGTTGGTGCCGTCGCCCGTGACGGCCACAATCTCGCCCCGCCGCTGGAGCAGCTGCACCAGCCGCTGTTTGTCGAGCGGACGGGCCCGCGAGACGATTTTCAGCTCGCCGACCCGCTCCAGCAGCTCCTCGTCGCCCAGCGCCGCGAATTCGGCCCCCGTCATGCGCTGGCGCTCGCCGTCGCAGGCATCGTCCCACAGTCCGATGCGGCGGGCGATTTCGGTAGCGGTGGCGGTCGTGTCGCCCGTCACCATCTTGACGGCGATTCCCGCATCGAGACACCGTCTCACGGCTGCCGGCACGTCGTCGCGCACCGGGTCGGCGATGGCCGCCACGGCCAGCAGACTCAGCCGGCTCCGCCGAAGCACCTCCTCGCAGGCGCTCTCGCCGCCCGTCACCTCCGTGCAGGCGACGGCCAGCGTGCGCATGGCCCGGCTCTGGAACTCCCTCAACCGGGCATCGGTCCGCTCCTCCCGGTCCGAGGCTGCGCACATGGCCCGGACGATTTCCGGAGCCCCCTTGACATAGAGCCAGCGCCGGCCGTCGGACTCCTCGACCAGCGTGGCCATGTATTTCCGTTCGGTGGTGAAGGGCATGCGGTCCACCATCACCGCAGCGCTCCGCAGGGCCGCGTAGCACCCGCCCCGCTCGCCGAGCCACAGCAGCAGCGCCCCCTCGGTGGGATTGCCCGCCACCCGGCCCTCTTCGTCCACGAAAGCGGTGGTGTTGCAGGCCACGGCCCGGTGCAGCGTCTGTTCGTCTGCGTAACAC
>JAGBHC010000039.1 GCA_017935625.1 Rikenellaceae bacterium
AGAATTGGTACCCGGGCGATAAGGAGGGTAAAGGTGGTGTCTATAACTTTGTGACCAAGCGCGGACTTTGCCGTGAGAACGGCCGTCTGTCGTGGACGCAGGTCGAGACCGGCTCGGCCATCACGTGGAAATACCCGAGCTGCATCCTGGCCGGGGACAACTCTTCGGCGGAGTTCTATTCGGTGGCGCTGACCAACAACTTCCAGCAGGCCGACACCGGCACCAAGATGATACACCTGGGGCGCAACACCCGCAGCCGGATTGTCTCCAAGGGCATTTCGGCCGGCCGCAGCCAGAACAGCTACCGCGGTCTGGTGCGCGTGGCCCGCAAGGCCGAGGGGGCCCGCAACTATTCGCAGTGCGATTCGCTGCTCATCGGCGACAAGTGCGGCGCCCACACCTTCCCCTACGTGGAGGTGCACAACAAGGGAGCCGTGGTGGAGCACGAGGCGACCACCTCGAAAATCAGCGAGGAGCAGCTGCTCTACTGCAACCAGCGGGGACTCTCGACGGAGGACGCCGTGGGGCTCATCGTGAACGGCTATGCCAAGGAGGTGCTCAACAAGCTGCCGATGGAGTTCGCTGTGGAGGCGCAGAAGCTGCTGTCGCTGAGTCTCGAGGGGACGGTGGGTTAGTTTTTTGTCGGAACGCAAAAAAGGAGAAAAAGATATGTTGAGAGTAAAAGATTTACATGCGTCGGTGGATGGCAAGGAGATTCTCCGCGGCATCGACTTCGAGGTGAAGCCCGGCGAGGTGCATGCCATCATGGGGCCCAACGGTTCGGGCAAGAGTACGTTCGCGTCGGTGCTGACCGGCAACGCCAAATACGAGGTGACGCAGGGCAGCGTCGAGTTCGACGGCCGCAACCTGCTGGAGATGAGCATCGAGGAGCGGGCCCGCGCGGGCCTGTTCCTCGGGTTCCAGTATCCGGTGGAGATTCCCGGCGTAAGCATGGCCAACTTCATGAAGATTGCGGTGGCCGAGCGGCGCAAGTATCTGGGGCTGGAGCCGCTGTCGGCGGCCGAGTTCCTGCGGCTGATGCGCGAGCGTGCCTCGGTGGTGGAGCTCGACGGCAAGCTGATGAACCGGGCCGTGAACGAAGGCTTCAGCGGCGGCGAGAAGAAGAAGAACGAGATTTTCCAGATGGCGATGCTCGACCCCCGTCTGGCGGTGCTCGACGAGACCGACAGCGGCCTGGACATCGATGCCCTGCGCATCGTGGCCACGGGTGTCACCAAACTCCGCCGGGAGGACAACGCGACGGTGGTCATCACCCACTACCAGCGTCTGCTGGACTACATCGTCCCCGATTTCGTGCATGTGCTCTACAAGGGACGCATCATCCACACCGGCGACAAGAGCCTGGCGCTCAAACTGGAGGAGCAGGGCTACGACTGGCTTATTAACGATTACCGATAAAGGTTCCCGATTATGGACAAACAAGTGGAGCAGCAGCGTCTGCTGGAGGTCTATCTCTCCAACATCGAGATGATAGGAGAGGGGTTTTCCGGAGCGTTCAATGCCCGTCGCCGCGAGTGCATCGAGGATTTCCGGCTGACGGGGTTGCCGCGTCGGGGCGATGAGAATTATCTGTACAGCCAGGTTCGGGAGCTCTTTCCGGAGCAGGCGGAGTTCTATTTCACCCCTCCGGTGTGGCTGGAGGAAACCGTTGCGCAGAGCGGCTCGGACGAGCGAATCGTGCTCTGCAACGGATTCAGCGACGGAACGTTGCACCGGACGCCCCAGGGGGTGGTCTACGGTTCGTTGCGTGCGGCGCTGAACGGCGGGGCGCAGGACGGTGTGGGGTGCTACGGCTCGGCGGCGGACGACAAGGGATGTGCGCTGGCGGCACTCAACAGCGCCTTCATGCAGGACGGGGCGTTCGTCTACGTGCCGCGCGGGGTGAAGGCCGGGCGGCGGATTGTGATTGACTGCCGGTTCCGGACCCGCGAGCAGGCGCAGGTCTGCTTCGGCCGCTGCCTGGTGGTGGCCGGCGAGGATGCCGAGGCGGACATCGTGCTGGAGTATCGCGTGGGGGCCGGTGTGACGGCCGATTGCGTGGTGGAGTACAGGGCGGAGCGCGGAGCCCGCATCCGGTCGATTCAGAGCGACGAGGTGGAGCGCGGCGGCGCCTTGCTGTCGATGAACTATATTTCGCAGTGCGAACGCAGCGGGGTGGAGAGTGTCTTCGCCGACCTGGGCGACGGATTCTCGCGGGTCGATTTCACCACCGACCTGGCGGGGCGTGAGGCCGAGAGCCGGCTGTGGGGTCTCTACCTCGCGGGCGGGGACGACCACACCGACCTCAATGTGCGGGTGAACCATGCGGTGCCCGACTGCCGCAGCTACGAGCTGGTGAAGGGCGTGGTTTCGGGCGAGGCGACCGGTGCCTTTTCGGGGCTGGTCTACGTGGCTCCCGACGCCCAGCGCACGGAGGCGATGCAGCAGTGCCGCAACCTGCAGTTGAGCGACGGCGCGCGGGTCTACGCCAGACCGCATCTGGAGATTTACGCCGACGACGTGAAGTGCAGCCACGGCGCCACCGTGGGCCAGCTCGACGGCGAGCAGGTCTACTACATGCGCCAGCGGGGCATCGGCGAGCAGGAGGCCCGGCGTTTGCAGATGCGGGGCTTCGTGAACGACATCCTCGCCCATTGCACGTGCGAACGGACGTGCGACCGCCTGCGGGAACTGGCGGATGAAAAAATCGAACGACTTTAAAACGAACGAAGATATGGATATAGCCGACATTCGCAGCCGCTTCCCCATTCTGGAGCGCAAGGTCTACGGCAAGCCCCTGGTCTATCTCGACAGCGGGGCGACGGCCCAGAAGCCGTTGCCGGTCATCGAAATCGTGGACCGGCTGCACCGGGAGCTCAACGGCAATATCCACCGCGGCGCGCACTTCCTGGCCGAGGAGTGCACCTCGATGTACGAGGAGAGCCGCAGCAGGATAAAGCGCTTCATCGGAGGCGACGAACGGGGTGAGGTGGTCTTCACTTCGGGAGCCACGGCGGCCGTCAATCTGGTGGCCTACAGCTGGGGCGAAGCGATGATAGGCGCCGGCGACAACGTGGTGGTCAGCGAGATGGAGCACCACTCCAACCTCATTCCCTGGCAGCTGATATGCGAGCGCAAGGGGGCCCGGCTGCGGATGCTGCCCTTCGACGAGCAGGGATGTCTGCGCACCGAGCTGCTGGAGTCGCTCATCGACGGGCGGACCCGCATGGTGGCGGTGACGCAGGCCTCCAACACGCTGGGAACCCGTCCCGACCTGCGCACCGTCATCGACACGGCCCATGCCCGCGGGGTGAAGGTGCTGGTGGACGGATGCCAGGGCGTGGTGCACGGCGGAGTGGACGTCGCGGCGCTCGACTGCGATTTCTACGCCTTCTCGGGTCACAAGCTCTACGGCCCCACGGGCATCGGCGTGCTCTACGGCAAACGGGAGCTGCTGGATGCCATGCCCCCCTTCCTGGGCGGCGGCGACATGGTGGACCGGGTGAGCTTCGAGGGGACCACCTATGCGCCCGTCCCGCTGAAGTTCGAGGCGGGCACGGCCAACTACATCGGCGCCATCGGACTGGGCGAGGCGGTGAAGTTCCTTTCGGAGTTCCGCCCCGAGGATATCGAGGCGCACGAACACGCCCTGCTGGAGCGGGCGCAGCGGGCTCTGTCGGAAATCGACGGGCTGCGGATTTACGGCACCTGCCCCGACAAGTGCGGCATCGTGTCGTTCAATGTCGAGGGGGTGCACCATTACGATATGGGGATGATTCTCGACAAGCTGGGCATCGCGGTGCGCACGGGCATGCACTGTGCCGAACCGGTGATGCGTCATTACGGCGTCAGCGGCATGTGCCGCGCATCGCTGGCCATGTACAACACGGCCGAGGAGGTCGATGCGCTGGCGGCGGGCGTGCGGCGTGCGGTGGGCATGCTGCGCTGAAAGGGGCGCGGAGAGAAGTGACAACGGAGAAAAAAGCGAAGGAAAAATATGGCATTCATAGTTCTCGAAGGGCTCGACGGAGCCGGAAAATCGACGCAGGTCAGGCTGTTGCAGCAGATGCTCCGGGAGCGGGGCGCGGAGTACGAGTATCTCCACTTCCCGCGTTTCGACGCACCCGTATACGGTGAACTCATCGCCCGCTTTCTGCGGGGCGAGCTGGGGGCCGTGCAGCAGGTGAATCCCTATCTGGTGGCGTTGCTCTATGCCGGAGACCGGGCCGATGCGGCCGCGTCGATACGCGGTTGGCTCGCCGAGGGCAAGTGGGTGATTGCCGACCGCTACGTCTACTCCAACATCGGCTACCAGTGCGCCAAGGTGCCGGACCCGGCGGCCAAGCGGGCGCTGGCGGAGTGGATTCTCGATTTGGAGTACGGAAAGTGGAACATCCCGCGCCCCGATGCGTCGCTGTTTCTGGACGTGCCCTTTTCGTTCACCGAGCGCAAGCTCGCCGAGCAGCGCGAGGGCGACGACCGGAGCTATCTGAACGGAGCCCGCGACATCCACGAGGCGTCGCTCGAGTTGCAGCGGCAGGTGCGCGAGGTCTATCTCGACGCCGCGGCCGCGTGCGACGACTTCTTTACGGTGGACTGTTCGGAACAGGGGGCGATGGCGGCTCCGGAGGTGATTTTCGCGCGGATTTGCGAAACGATTAAACCGTTGATTGATAAAATATAAACCCGTACAGGGGAGTGCGGCGCCGCGACCTGCGCGCTTTTCGGGCGGCTCTCCGCCGCAGGGCGTGCGGGGACGGAGCGTGCGGCGGAGAGCTCCCTGCGCGGCCGGAGAGATGCGGCCGCCTGCGGATGGGGGGAAGCGTGCTTCCGGAACATCCGGTAAATGAACGAAACGATGGAACAGAGACAGGAGAGCTCCCGCAGGGGAGGCAAATTGCGGAACCGGGGCGAAGCGAGCCGGCTCGACCGGCTGCTCGCCACCAACAGCCGCACGTTCGGCGTGGCGGTCAATGTGTGCCGCATCGTGCTGGCGGCCACTTTCATATTTTCGGGGTTCGTCAAGAGCGTGGACCCGTGGGGTACGGCCATCAAGGTGAGCGAATATCTCAACGGATTCGGATTCGAGGGGCTCGACCACTACCGTTTCTGGTTCGCCATCTGGCTCTGCGCCGCGGAGCTGATGATGGGACTCATGCTCCTGTTCCGGGTGCGGCTGCGCCTGGTCTCCATCTTCGCCCTGCTGTCGATGACGCTCTTCACGTTCATCACGTTCGTCATCGCCGTGTGGGCTCCGGTCGAGGATTGCGGCTGTTTCGGCGATGCGGTGAAACTGAGCAACTGGGAGACGTTTTTCAAGAACCTCTTCTTGTGGCCGATGAGCTGGCTGGTGTGGTACTCCATGCGGGGCCGGCGCATCTTCGTCTTCTCGCTGCGCGAGGTGGTGCTGGCCCTCACTTTCGCGTCGCTGGCCGGCGGACTGGGCGTCTACTGTTTTTGCCATCTGCCGCTCATCGACTTCCTGCCCTTCAAGGTGGGAACCGACCTCTATGCCGCCGTGCAGGGGGCCGAGGAGCCGGAGAGCGTGTTGATATTCAGAGATAAGCAGAGCGGACAGCTGGTGGAGTTCGGAGCCGGGGAGACCGGCTGCTGGGAGAATCCCGCACTGGAATACGTCGATTCGAGACTGGAGGAGGGAGAGGCCGTGGAGCCGTCGGTGGGTGAATTCGCCCTGCTGGACGGCGGGCGGAACAACGTCACCGCGAAGGTGCTGGCGGGCGACGGACGCATCTACATGCTGTGCGTGCAGCGTCCCGACCGGCTCGGAGCCCGGTGCGAGGCGGCGTTGGAGCGGCTCGTGCGGCGGGCGGCCGAAGAGGGGGCCCGGGTGGTGTGTCTTACTCCGGGCGACGAGACGGGGCGCGGCGAGATGCGCTTCGGCCGGGCGGCTCCGGTGCCGGTCTATCAGGTCGATTCCCAGACGCTGATTACCCTGCTGCGGGCCCGGGCCGGAGTGGTGACTCTCGACGACGGGGTGATTACCGACAAGCGGAACTGCCGCGACATCGACTGACGGACCCGAAGGGGCGGCAGCCGGGCGGCGATTCGCAGCGTGCGTTTTATCGGGGCGGACTTTTCGAGAAGTCCGCCCCGGTTCGTTTCCGGCGGCGGGGTGCCGATGGAAGGAGCTGTCGGCGGGGCATGCCGGCGTCCGGCGGGAAAAGCTGTCGGTGAACTGTCGGCGGGGGCCGGTGAGAAAAGTTGTCGGCGGACTGGGCCGGCGTCCGGGGCGTGGGTGCGCCGTTAGGGCCGGGTTGTCTTGCGGTTGGGGCGCGGGGCGGGGCAGGCACGATTTTGGCTCTGGGGGCAGGAGCTAAAAGTCTATTTCGTATGCGAATCCTATCAATCATTGCGGTGCCGTTGCTGGCGGTTTCGTGCGGCGGCGACCCGGAACCCCGGTCGGAGATACGTCCCGTGAAGGTCTACCGGGTGGAGGAACTTGGCTATGTGGACCGCGACTTCGCGGGCATGGCCACGGCCGACGACGCCACCAATCTGGCCTTCAAGGTGGGCGGTCAGCTCATCAGCGTCGATGTCTCCGAGGGGCAGAGCGTCGGGCGGGGGCAGCTGCTGGCCCGCATCAACCCGCGGGATATCGAACTGCGTGTGGCGGCCGACCGTTCGGCCTATCTCACCGCCAAGGCGCGGGTCGAGCGCGTGGAGCGCCTGCTGGAGAAGCAGGCCGTCTCGCGGCAGGAGTACGAGGTGGCCCGTTCGGAGTACGTGTCGGCCAAGTCGGTCTACGACAATTCGGCGGGCGAACTCAACGACACCCGTCTGACGGCCCCTTTCGACGGAATCATCGAGAAGAGTTATGTGGACAACTACCAGCGCATCCAGTCGGGCGAGCCGATATTCCGGCTGGTGAATCCCTCGACCCGCAGCGTGAAGTTCACCATGCCCGAGAGCGGAATCCCCCTCCTGGAGCGGGGCAACGCGCACTTCGGGGTGGTGTTCGAGAATTACCGCGGCACGGAGTTCTCGGCGCGTCTCAAACAGTACGTGCAGACCTCGTCGGACGGCAGCGGCGTGCCGGTTTCGCTCACGCTCGACGACCCCCGGCTGGCGGACGGGCGGTATGCGATAACGCCCGGCATGTCGTGCGTGGTGAGCATGCGCATCGACGAGCGCCGCGACGGACTCACCGCGGTGCCCATCACGGCGATATATGCGCCGGAGAGCGGCGGCGTTTACGTGTGGGTCGTGCAGGAGGAGACGGTGCACCTGCGCAGCGTGGTGCCCGGCGAGCCGTTCGGAGAGGATATGGTGACGGTGACCGGCGGTCTGAAGGGCGGCGAAGAGGTGGTCTCGGCCGGGGTCTACCGGCTTCACGAGGGCGAACGGGTGCGGATACTCGAATAGAAGGGAGGTGCGACCATGAATTTACCTCGATATTCGCTGTACCACGACAAGGTGGTGTGGTTCTTTCTGGCGGTGATGCTCGCGGGCGGCTTCTACGCCTTCGACCGCATGGAGAAGAAGGAGGACGCCCCCTTCGTCATCAAGAGCGCGGTGGTGACCGTCCGCTATCCCGGCGCTTCGCCCCTGGAGGTGGAGCAGCTGGTTACCGAACCCATCGAACGGCAGTTGCAGTCGATGCAGGGGGTGTGGAAGATAACCTCCGAATCCTATTACGGACTGAGTAAAATCATGGTGGAGCTCGACCCGGCCACGCCGGCACGCCGCATGCCGCAGCGGTGGGACGAGCTGCGCCGCAAGGTGCTCGACATGGAGGAGCTGCCCGAGGGGGCTTCGGCAATCCGCGTGGCCGACGACTTCGGCGATGTCTACGGCATCTACTACGGGCTGTCGGCCGACGAGGGGTTCGACTACGAGGAGCTGCGGGAGACGGCCCAGCGCATCAAGCGCGACGTGGTCACCGTGGAGGGGGTGCAGAAGGTGACGCTGTTCGGCGAGCAGACCCCGGTGGTGAACGTGCTGGTGAGCCTGCCTACGCTGGCCAATTTCGGCGTCACGCCCCAGAACATCATCGAGACCATGGGTCAGCAGAACAGCGTGGTGAACAGCGGCCGGCAGCGGGCCGGACAGATGGAGATACGCATCATCGAAGAGGGCACCTACCGTTCGCTGGAGGACATACGCGACCAGCTGCTCTTCACCGCGGAGGGCAAGCAGGTGCGGCTGGGCGACATCGCTGCGGTGGAGCGCGGCTACGTGGAGCCGCCCGCCTCGCTGCTGCGCATCAACGGCCGCCGGGGCATCGGAATCGGCATCTCCACCGCACCGGGATACGATGTGGTGAGTGCGGGGCGCGCCGTGGAGCGGGAACTGGCCGAAATCACGGGACAGATGCCCGTGGGCATGGAGCTCACCACCCTCTATCCCGAGAACCGCATCGCGCGCGAAGCCAACAATGTGTTCATAGTCAATCTGCTGGAATCTGTGGCCATCGTCATCGCCGTCATCATGGCGGTCATGGGGCTGCGTTCGGGCGTGCTGGTGGGCAGTTCGCTCGTCTTCTCCATCGGCGGAACGCTGCTGTTGATGAACTTCGCGGGCGAGGGGCTCAACCGCACTTCGCTGGCGGGCTTCATCATCGCCATGGGCATGCTGGTGGACAACGCCATCGTGGTGACCGACAATGCCGCCAAGCTCATCCGTTCGGGCGTGCCGCGCCGGCAGGCGCTCATCGACGGGGCCGTGGAGCCGCAATGGGGGTTGCTGGGCGCCACCTTCATCGCCATCTGTTCGTTCCTGCCGCTCTATCTGGCCCCCTCGTCGGTGGCCGAAATCGTCAAGCCGCTCTTCGTGGTGGTGGCCGTCTCGCTGCTGCTGAGCTGGGTGCTCGCCCTTACGCAGACGCCGCTGTGGGGGCAGTTCGTGCTCAGGGAGGGGGTGCCGCACGCCAAAGACCCTTACGACAACCGCTTCTACCGCGGGTTCGAGGCCGTGTTGCGCGGATTGCTGCGGCATCGGGTGCTGACGGTGACCGTTTCGATGCTGCTGTTCGCGGTTTCGCTGGCGGTGATGGGCCTCATGCCGCAGAACTTCTTCCCCAGCATGGACAAGCCCTATTTCCGCGCCGACTGTTTCCTGCCCGACGGCTACAACATCCGCGACATGGAGCGGGTGACCGGGGAGCTGGAGGGGTGGCTGCGGGCTCAGCCCGCGGTGGTGAACGTATCGACCGCCATGGGCAGTTCGCCGCCCAGATACTATCTGGCCAGCAGCTCGTTCGGTCCGCGTCCCAATTTCGCGAACCTGCTCGTGGAGCTCTCCGACCGCGACTCGACGAAGGCCGTCGAGGCCCGTTTCGACCGCTATGCCCGGGCGGAGTTCCCCGACCTGTGGGTGCGCTCGTCGCTCTTCAAGCTCTCGCCCGCCGTGGAGGCCTCCATCGAGATAGGCTTCATCGGCGACGACATCGACACGCTGCTCTCGCTCTGTTCGCGTGCGCAGGCGGTGTTCGATGCCGACCCGGGTGCGGTGAACGTGCGCAACAGCTGGGGCAACCGGGTTCCCACCTGGACACCGGTCTATTCCCAGGTCAAGGGGCAGCGCATCGGCGTGTCGCGGGCGTCGATGGCCCGCGAGATAAACATCGCCACCGACGGCTATCCGCTGGGGGTCTATCGCCGGCAGGACCAGTCGATGCCCATTCTGCTCAAGGACAACAACGTCGGGGGCTACAACCTCAACAACCTGCGCACCGTGCCGCTCTTCTCGCGCAGCGGCAGGGTCTATCCGCTGGAGCAGGCGGTGGAGGATTTCGATTTCGACTACCGTTTCAATGTGGTCAAGCGCTATAACCGCACCCGGGTGATGAAGGTGCAGTGCGACCCGGCCCGGGGCGTGAACACCGCCGAACTGCTGCGGCGGCTCACTGCGGCCGTCGAGGAGCGGGTGAGCCTCCCGGAGGGATACCGCATGAAGCTCTTCGGGGAGCAGGAGAGCCAGCAGGAGTCGAACCGTGCGCTGGCCGCCAACATGCCGCTGACGGTGGTGCTGATTTTCATCACCCTGCTGCTGCTTTTCAACGGCTACAAGAAACCGCTCGTCATTCTGCTCATGGTGCCCCTCATCTTCATCGGCGTGGTGCTGGGGCTGGTGGTGAGCGGCAAGATGTTCGACTTCTTCGCCCTGCTGGGACTGCTGGGTCTGGTGGGCATGAACATCAAGAATTCGGTGGTGCTGGTGGCGCAAATCGAACGCCGCCAGCGGGAGAACGAAGAGAACGGCGAAGAGGACCGGACCGGGGCGCTGGTCGATGCCACCCGCTCGAGGATAGTGCCGGTGGCCATGGCTTCGGGAACCACCATCCTGGGCATGGCTCCGCTGCTCTTCGATTCGATGTTCGGCGGCATGGCGGCCACCATCATGGGCGGTCTGTTCGTGGCCACGTTCCTGGTGATATTCGTGCTGCCGGTCACCTATGCCCTGTTTTTCAACATAAAAGCCAAAAAGAGATGAGACTCGTGACCCTTGTGCTTGCGCTCTGCGCGGCGGCGCCTGCCGCCGCGCAGAGCCTCTCCGTCGCCGATTACCGTGCGGCGGTGCTCGAATACAGTTTTTCGCTCAAGGAGGCCCGCCAGCGGTCGGTGCAGGCCGGGGAGCTGGCCGGCAAAGCCCGCACGGGCCTGCTGCCGCGGCTGACGGCGGTCGGCGAATTCGACCTCTCGTTCCGGCGGGAGGAGCATGCGACCGAGCGGGGGCCGGTGCGGGCCCGCCCCTATGCCTTCGACCTCCGGCCGACGGTGGTTCAGACCATCTACGGGGGCGGTGCGGCCCGCAATGCGTGGCAGCAGGCCCGGGTGCAGAGCCTCGGCGCCCTGTGCGACGAGGAGTTCACCGCGCTGGAGGTGGCCTACGCCGCCGAGTACGCCTACTGGAACTACTCGATGAACCGGGCCGTGGTGGAGGCGGTGAGCCAGTACGTGGAGCTTATCGAGGCGCTCGGGAAGGTGATTGAAAACCGCTTCGAGGAGGGCTACATCGGCCGCAGCGACGTGCTGATGATAGAGACCCGGCTCAACGACGCCCGCTACCAGCTCATCGAGGCGGAGCACAACCTGGGTCTCTCGCTCCACAACTTCAACGTGCTGATGGGGGCCGACCCCGACAGGGAGCCGCTGCTGTCCGAGGATATCATGGACCGCGACAGCATGCCCGTGCGGATGCCTCTGCCGGAGGTGCTGGCACGCCGCCCCGATTACCAGGCGGCCGGGCTGGCGGCGATTTCGGAACGCTATGCCGAGAAAATCGTGGCGGCCGGATACCTGCCCTCGCTCACCGGCGGCGTGACGGGCGTGTGGCAGAACGTCTCGCCCAACCTGCGGGGCGAGACCACCGTGACGGGCATGGCCTATCTGCGGGTGAACATCCCGATTTTCATGTGGGGCGAACGGCGGCGCAGCCTGGGTGCCGCACGGGCGGCCACGCTGCGCAGCGAGTATGCGGCCAACCGCATGCGCGACGAAATCCTGCAGGAGGAGACCGATGCGTGGACCGCCCTCGTGGAGAGTTACATGCAGGTGACGACCTCCTACAACAGCCTCTCGCTGGCCCGCGAGAATCTCGACCTGAGCACCTTCTCCTACAACGAGGGGCTGGTGCCCATCGTGGATGTGATGACGGCCCAGATTTCGTGGATTCAGCTCTTCAGCAACACCATCAATGCCAACTACCATCTGAAGCTGGCCCTGGCGGGCTATCGGCGGGCGTGCGGCGTGCGGGCCGATTGACGCTCCGCCGCAACCGCCGCCGGAAATCCGCCGCAACCGCCGCCGGAAAAAAGAGACGTGCGCTCCGGCTCCCGGTGGGGGAGCGGCGGGGCGCACGCGTTTTTCCGGTGCATTCCGGGAGCGGGGCAGGGGTCAGACCAGTTCGGTTTCGCTGCTGTGGATGTATATCTCGTGCGAGACGGGAGCCACGCGGGAGAGCATCTGTCCCACACCGCAGTAGCGGTCGTTGGTCAGGGCGATGGCCCGGCTCACCCGGCTCTGTTCCTCGATACGGGCGCACTCCACGTTGTAGACTATCGACAGGCGGGTGAAGACGGTTTCGGCCTGGAGCGTGGGGGTGGACATCTGTCCGCTGCAGGTGATTTCGAATCCGAGGAGTTCGATTTTCGATTTCTGGAAGAGCCCTGCGGCGGTCATGCCGGCGCATTTGGCGAACGAGAGCAGCAGCAGCGACTTGGGGTCCAGCGTGTCGGCGCTGCCCTCTTCGAGTTCGAATTGCAGCTCCTTGACCCATTTGATGGTTACCGATTTCATGGTGCGTAAGGTGGCGGAGTCCGACCCGGATGAATAAAACGGAAACAAGCAGCCGCGGAGTTCGGACGGACGACCGTCGGACTCCGTTCCGGGGACGCCGTGAGGCGTCCCGCCGTCTGACCGGACTCCATGTGGACAAGTTGCGGGCCCGCCTTTCCTCGCCCGGTCTGCTTGCGCAGGGGGCGGAAGGGGGCGTCTGCGGATGAGGGTGCAAGAATCGTTCCCCGGGCGGAGGGGAGATTGGTTTTTCATCGAATATATTACCATATTTGTTTCAAAAAATCGGCTTTGCCGCCGCGAGCCGGACTAAAGTCCGACATTCTCTATTTTTTTCATCGAATATACTGTGTATATTTGCACGGATAAAATAAAGAAACCTATGCGAAAATTCATCATTGCGCTGAGCATCGTTCTCTCCGCCGGCCTGCGGGGAACGGCTTACGGTGATAACAAACAGACCGACATGCACTTCGAGAAGGGTCGGTCGCTCTATTCCCTGCATCGTTTCGGTTCGGCCCAGCAGGAGCTGCTCAAGGCCCGCGAGGCCATGACCGGGGAGAATCACGCCTTGCAGGCGAGTCTGGACTACTACATCCTGATGTGCGCCGTGCAGATGGGACAGGACAACGCCCGCACGCTGCTCGAAAAGTTCATGGCCGAATACCCCTATTCGGTGCATATCAACGATGTCCGCTTCGAGATGGCCAACCTGCTCTACTACAACGGCGAGTACGAGGCCGCCGAGGCGGGTTACGGCGAGGTGGACCCCGAAGGGCTCGATGCCGCGCGGCGCAACGAATACTACTTCAAGCTGGGCCACGCCCGGTTCTCGCAGGAGAACTACGCGGCCGCCTATCCCGACCTGCTGAAGGTGGGCCCCAGCGAATATACGCCCCATGCGATTTACTGCATCGCCTACATGGACTATCTCAACAAGGATTACGACAAGGCCAAGGCGGGATTCGCTTCGCTGACCGAGCGGGAGGCCTACGCACGCATCGTCCCCTTCTATCTGCTGCAGATTGAGTTCGAACAGGGAAACTTCCGTTACGTGGTGGAGCGGGGCGACGAACTGCTGGACCAGGCCACCCCGGCCCGCAAGACGGAGATTCTGCGGGCGATGGGCGAGAGCTGGTTCCACCTCCGGGAGTACAACAAGACCCTGCGCTACATGTACGCCTACCGCGACACGGGCGGCCGGATGGGACGCAACGAGAACTACCTGACCGGTTATGCCAATTATGCGCTGGAGGACTACCGGGCCGCCGTGGAGGAGCTGACCCGCGTCTGCGGTCCCGACGACAAACTCTCCCAGAATGCCGGTTACCATCTGGGCGACTGCTATCTCCACCTGGGCGACAAGCAATCGGCCATGAAGTCCTTCTCGATGGCCTCCTCCGAGGGCTACGACCCCTCGATTAGCGAAGACGCCCTGTTCAACTACGGCAAGCTGCAGTACGAGCTGGGCGGCGGCGTGTTCAACGAGGCCATCAACGTGCTGAACCGCTATATCGAGCGCTATCCCGCCTCGGAGCGCGTGCCGCAGGTGAGGGAGTACCTCATTTCGGCCTACTACAACTCCAGGGACTACGAGACCGCCTACGAGGCCATCATGCAGTTCCCCAACCCCGACAACAACATCAAGACCGCCCTGCAGAAGGTCTCCTACTTCCGCGGTCTGGAGTATTACAATGCCGGCGACTATGCCTCCGCGGCCCGTCTGCTCAACCAGTCGCTGCAGCACCGGTTCAACGCCAAATACACCGCGCTCACCTATTTCTGGCTCGGTGAAATCGAATTCGAGCGCGGCAACTACGAAAAGGCGGCCGAGATGTTCGACAGCTACGTGCGTCTTTCGCCTGCGAGCGAGCGGGAGAATGTCATCGCCCGCTACAACCTGGGCTACGCCTTCTTCAAGCGCATGGATATGGAGCAGGCGCGTTCGTGGTTCGACAACTTCCTGGCCCGGTATGCGGACGACGACCGCTTCAAGGCCGACGCCCACAACCGCATCGGCGACTCCTATTACTACGAGAAGGAGTACTGGAAGGCCATTTCGAGCTACGATGAGGCTGCCGCACTGGGCACCGAGGACAAGTACTACTCGGCATTCCAGCGGGCGATGATGCTGGGGCTGCTCGACCGTCCCGCACGCAAAATCGAGAGTCTGAAACAGATTGTGTCGGGCGGCGAGGGCGAATACGTGGACGACGCCCTCTACGAGCTGGGCAAGACCTACATCGCCCAGCGGCGCTACTCGGACGGTGCCGCCGTGCTGACCCGGTTCGCCGAGAGCTACCCCTCCTCGGAGCTCTACCTCGCGTCGCTCTCCGACCTGGGACTGGCCTACCGCAACCTGAAGAACAACGACAAGGCGCTGGACTCCTACAAGAAGGTGGTGGAGAGCGCTCCCAATTCGGTGCAGGCCAAGGATGCGCTGGCCGGCATCCGGAGCATCTACGTGGACCGCAACGACGTGAAGGGCTACTTCGACTATGCCCGCAGCGTGGGCGCCGAGACCGACGCCAACGTGGTGCGGGAGGATTCGCTCTCGTATCTGGCCGCCGAGAAGATTTATCTGGCCGGCGACGCCGCATCGGCCCGCCGTGCGCTGGAGGGCTATCTGAAGGAGTATCCCCGCGGCGTCTATGCCCCCAATGCGCTCTACTATGCGGGCGACTGCGCCGCCCGCGAGGGCGACAGGAACGGTGCCGCAGCCAGCTATGCGGCGCTGGCCGAGATGTACAGCAACGATTTCACCGCAAGGGCGCTTTCGCGTCTGGCTCCGCTCTACGTCGAACTGGAGCGCTACGACCAGGCGGCCGACACCTACCTGAAGCTGTGCGGACAGCTCTCGGCTTCGGCCGCGGTGTCGGAGGCGTGGGGAGGCTATCTCTCGGCGGTGGAGAAGAGCGGCGACGGAGCGCGTATCGCTGAGGCCGCCGACCGGGTGCTGGCGTCGGGACAGGCGACCGGCGAGGTGGCGGGCCGGGCCCGTCTGGCCAAAGGCCGGGTGCTGCTCGCACAGAACAAGGGTGCCGAGGCGCTGCCGCTGCTGCGGGAGGCTGCGGCCGACCCGACTACGGAGTACGGAGCCGAGGCTTCGTTCCGGGTGATTGAGATTACTCGTGCCGCGGGCGACGATGCGGCTGCCGAGAAGGCCGTGTTCGCATTCTCGGAGAGCGGCTCCTCGCACAGCTACTGGCTGGCCCGGGCGTTCCTCGTGCTGGGCGATATCTACGCCGACAAGGGCGACAACTTCCAGGCCCGCGCCACCTATCAGAGCATCGTGGACGGCTATTCGCCCGCCGACGACGGCATTGTGGCCGAGGCCAAGGAGAAGATTGCGAAACTGAAATAAGAAACCGACAAAGACGAAGATGAATATGCAGTATGGAAAGATGATAGCTCTTGCGGCGGCCTGTGTGCTGGCCGCGGGAGGCGCACAGGGCCAGAACCGGCTTTCGGGAGAGGTGGAGGTGACCCGCGACTACGAACCTGCGGTGGTCAATGCCCGCAAACTCACGGTGCGCCCCTCGATGACGGATACCGTTTCGTTGCGTCCGTCGATAGATTACTCGATTCGCTCCACGGTGTGGAACACCGAATTCGAGACGCAGCCCTTCGCTGCGGCGGCGCTCTCCACGGCCGTCTACCGGCGCGAACGCCCCTTCTACCTCAAGGCGGGGGCGGGCATGCCTCTGCAGAGCGAGGCCGACCTCTATCTCTCCACCGTAGGCGGCAAGCGCGGTGCGGCGGGCCTCTATCTCAATCATGCGGGCAGCTACGCCAAGATAAAGGACGACGCCGACATCAAGCGCAACGCCCTCACCATGGAGAATGTGCTGGGTGCGTTCGGACGCCGCCGGTTCGCGGCCGGGGCGCTTCGCGACATCGTGCTGGAGGCGGAACTCACGGGCGAGAACCGGATGTACGACCGCTACGGCGCGGCCGACTATCGCATGGAGACGCTCCCCGACATCGCTTCGGTGAGAGAGTGCTACAACAGCGTGACGGGACGCGGCATACTGGGCAACGATTTCTCGGACCTCTCCTTCTTCAACATCCAGCTGGGGGGCGAGGGCAGCTACTTCCACGGCAAGGGCGGTTACAAGCAGGCCGAAGTGGACGTCTACCTGAAGATGGGCAAGAATTTCGGCCGTCACCGCGTCACGCTTCAGGGCGGTTACGCCTCCCGCTGGGCGGGCGGCGGCGGTCCCTTCGCGCGCTACTACGACGACCACGTCAAGATTTCGCCCCGCTACTCGCTGCTCGGCGGCAAGATTCGCCTGACGGTGGGTCTCGATGCCGATTTGCAGAAGTCCGACTTCGTCTACTACGGTCATCCGGGCGATAAGGACACCTGGCTGTTCCCCTATGCCGACATCGTGTTCGGTGCGGTGGACCGGGCTTTCATTCCGTTCGTCAGAATCGACGGCGGCCTCTCCGACGGCAGCTATGCGGCGCTGTCGCGCATCAACCCCTACGTGGAGCGGGGGCTGGTGGCTCCCGACCGGGCCGAGTACAACCTGCGCGGCGGAGTGATGGGCAGCACCTCCACGGCATTCCACTATACGCTCTATGCCGGCGTGTCGCACTGGGAGAACAATGCCTTCCTCACCACCGTCTACTACATGCCCTACGGAAACGGACTGAGCACCTTCGGGGTGCTGCTCGACGACTGCATGGTCTTCACCGTGGGCGGAAACATCGAGGCGCGTCCCGCACCCTCGGTCGAACTGAACGCGGCGGTGCAGTGGCACTCCTACGAGGCGAAGAATCTCTCCGATGCGAGCGGCCTGCCCGCGCTGGAGGCTTCGCTCGCCGTGCGTTTCCGGGTGGGCGAGCGCCTCAGCTTCAAGGTGGGCGGCGAGCTGACCGGCCCGCGCAAGTTCCTGGAGACGGAGGGCATACTCGGACTTCCGACGGTGTTGAACGCCGATGTCCAGGAGGGCTATCTCGACTACTGGACCAACAAGGTCTCCACGGTGGTGAACGTGACGCTCGATGCCGAATACCGTCTCAACGACAAGATGATGGTCTATCTTTCGGGACGGAATCTGGCCGGATGCAAGCTCTATCCCTACAACCACTATCGCGGTTACGGGGTGAACGCCCTGGCGGGCATCAAGCTCGTGTTCTGATGTCCCGTGTCCGGGGCTCCTGCGCCGCGTTTTCGCGGAGCGGCAGGAGCGGAACCGAGTTTTCGAAAGTGAGAACCAATTAACAGCAAGATTATGAAACGAGTTTTATTCATGTGTACGGCAGCCGCGGCGTTGCTCGGTGCGGCGGCCTGTGGGGGACCTGATTCCCGCGAGGAGGCGCAGAGCGGAGCGGAGGAGCGCACGGCGGTGGAGATGAAGGACTACGGCAGCGAGCCGACGGTGCTCGATATCGAGGAGTATACGCTGGCGAACGGGAATTTCCGGACGACGCTCTGGACGGGCGGCAATCTGCAGCTGACGCTGATGTCGGTTCCCGTCGGCGGGGAGATTGGGCTCGAGCAGCACCCTGACATAGACCAGTTCCTGCGCATCGAGCAGGGAGAGGCCGAAGTCCGGATGGGGGACAGCCGCGAGCAGCTCGACTTCGTGCGTCCCGCTTCGGCCGATTGCGCCGTGTTCGTCCCGGCCGGCAAGTGGCATAACGTGGTCAATAAGGGCGAAGTGCCTCTGAAGCTCTATTCGATATACGCTCCGGCGGAACATGCCCACGGCACGGTGCATAAGACCTACGAGGAGGCGATGGCGGCCGAACACGAACACCATCATCACCGATAGGGAGCTCCGACAGCGGGAGACGTTTCCCTTTGCGGCGTTTTCCCCCTTTTGCGGGGCGTCTCCTCTCTTTTTTTCGTGGAATGTTCACCCTCTCCCTTTGCGGGACGTTTCTCTTTTAGAGAACGTCCCTTCCTTTTTTTGCGGATGCTCTTTCTTTTGCGTGGGTGCTCCTCCCTCTTTTTTTCGTGGCGTTTTCTCCTTTTACGAACGTCTCCTTTCTTTTTTGTGGAATGTTCCTCCACCTTTGCGGGCATTTCCACTCTTTTGCGAATATCCTCGCTTCATCTTCAGGTGTTTGAGCGCGTATCGGAATCGGTTTCCGGTGCGCGTTTCTTATGCGGTGCGCCTCGCGGTTGCAGCCGGGGCCGGTGCAAGGGCCGGTGCAAGGAGCGGTCGCACCCTGTCGCCGGTGTAGCTGAGGAGGGGCGAAAGAACGTTTCCGGCCTTTTTGCGGCGGGGAGAGTGCCTGGGGCGTCGGGAGAATTGTCGGCCGGGCGGAAGAGCTGTCGGGCGAAAAGCGAAAGGGAACCGCCGCCGGCAGTTCCCTTTCGTGCATGTGTTCCGTCGCGGAGCGTTATATCGGAGCGTTGTTGAAAGCGTAGGCAATCTGGGAGGCGACCTCGTCCATCGCTTTCTGGAGTTTGTTGCCCACCATCATGCGCAGCATCATGTTGAGCTCCACGTGCAGCACCAGACGCATGCGGGTGTCGTTGTCGGCCACCTGTTTGAGCTGGGTCCAGAAGGTGAACTCCACGGGCGAATTCTCGCCGACCACCTTTATCAGTTTGGGTGCCTCGCGCTCCACCATGCGCAGCCGGATTCGAAGCCCCTTGACCACGAACGAACAGGTGTCGCTGTCGGCCTGCCACTCCTCCACCTTCTCCTTGAGGATGGGGGTGAAGTGCGAGAAGTCGCTCAGGGTGGCGTATACGGCTTCCGCCGGACGGTTTATCTTCTGCTGTTTGCTTTCGTATTTTTCCATGTTCGGTTTGTTACTTGGATTCGACAGGGTGCAAAGATAGCGATTTTGTCCGGAATCCCGACTATTTGTTCCATTCGGCCGGATTTTCGCGCCACTCCTTGAGCGTCGCCAGCTGGTCGGGATGGACGTATCCCTGCTCCGTGGCCAGTTCAATCATGGCGTTGTAGTTGCTCAGGGTGTCGAGCGTGACGCCCGCCTTGCGGAAGTTCTCCTCGGCAGCGGGGAATCCGTAGGTGAAGATGGCCACCATGCCGAGCACCTCGCATCCTGCGTCGCGCAGCGCCTCCACGGCATTCAGGGAGCTGCCTCCCGTGGAGACCAGGTCCTCGACGACCACCACCTTGGCTCCCGGACGGTATTCGCCCTCCACCTGGTTGGTCAGGCCGTGGGTCTTGGGTGCCGAGCGGACGTAGATGAAGGGTTTGCCCATCTTCTCCGCCGCCAGCACGCCGTGGGCGATGGCGCCCGTGGCCACGCCGGCTATCACCTCCGCCTCGGGGTATTTGTCGGCGATGACTTCGGCGAAGCTCTCGTAGACCAGTTTACGCACGGCGGGATAGGAGAGGATTTTGCGGTTGTCGCAGTAGATGGGCGAGTGCCAGCCCGAAGCCCATGTAAAAAAATTTGTAGGACTGAGTTTAATTGCCTTAATTTGCAGTAAACTTTGGGCGATTTTTTGAGCTATCAATTCCATAAAGGTATGTATAAGGTATATTTTAAGAATAAAGTTGTCGTTTTCACCTCCGATGCTGCCTGCCGGGCCGAGTGCCGGATGACTCCGCAGGCGGACGAGCGCATTACGGTTGCAAAGGTCTTGCAAAATCTTGAGAATTACAACTCCCTGGCGATAATATCCCCCCGGGCGGATGAAGTTTTTGCCGATTTCCGCCGCGGCTTCCGTTGCGTGGATGCCGCCGGCGGGGTGGTCTGCGACCCGCACGGCCGGCGGCTGATGATATTGCGCGACGGGCGGTGGGACCTGCCCAAGGGCCATCGCGAGGCGGGCGAGAGCATGGAGTGCTGCGCCCTGCGGGAGGTGGCCGAGGAGTGCGGCATCGAACCCCGGCTGGGCGAACACCTCGCCGACACGCTGCACTTCTATCCGTGGGAGAACGACTACACGCTCAAGCGCACGGCCTGGTACCGCATGTATTGCGAGGAGCCCGGGGCACCCGTCCCCCAGACCGAGGAGGGGATTACGCAGGCGGTGTGGCTCGACGGCCAGGGGGTGGAGCAGGCCCTGGAGAATACCTTCTCGACCATTCGCCGCGTGATGGAATGCGAGGCGGAGCGGGCCTGAAACCAGAGAGAAGAACTAAACGTATTACATAGATGAAGAGATTGATTTACACAACTATGGCGCTGGCGATGTCGTTGCTGACGGCCGGTGCCGCAAATGCTGAGAGTATGAGAACACCGAGTTCCGATGCCGCAGGAAAACAGACCGGAATCTTCACCCCCGAGGTGATGTGGAGCATGGGGCGCATCGGTTCGCAGAGCCTGTCGCCCGACGGCCGGACCCTGCTTTACACCGTGACGCGCTACGACGTGGAGGCCAACCGCGGCAAAACGACGATGGTCGCTCTGCGCGACGGCGTGCACACCTCGCTGGGCGAGGGGGCCGATGCCCGCTGGAGCGCCGACGGCGGACGGATTCATTACATCGGCGGCGACGGCCAGATTTGGAGCATGGCTCCCGACGGCTCGGATGCCGTGCAGGTGAGCCGGGTCGAGGGCGGCGTCGAGGGCTTCGGCGTGGCGCCTTCGGGCGACAGGCTCTTTTACGTGAAGAGCGTGCATGTGAAAGGGGTGCGCAGCCGCGACCTCTACGAGGAACTCGACAAGAGCCGGGCACTCATCTACGACGACCTGATGGTGCGCCACTGGGACTACTGGGACGAGGGCGACTACCGCCACATTTTCGTGGCGTCGTTCGACGGCCGGCAGCTCTCCGACGACCGCGATATCATGGAGGGCGAGCCGTGGGACGCTCCGCTGGCTCCCTATTTCGACATGGCCGAAATCGCGTGGAACCACGCCGGCACCGTGCTGGCCTACACCTGCAAGAAGCTGACCGGCACCGAGTATGCCGTTTCGACCGATTCCGATATCTTCCTCTACGACACCGCTTCGGGCACCACCCGCAACATCTGCAAGGAGAGCGGGGCGGAGGCAATGCCTGGTTACGACAAATATCCGGTCTTTTCGCCCGACGACTCGCGCATCGCCTTCACCAGCATGCGCCGTGCCGGCAACGAGAGCGACAAGGACCGTCTCTTCGTGTGGGATTCGCGGACGGGCCGGATGAGCGACCTGACCGCCGGGTTCGACTACAATGCCGCCAACCTGCTGTGGAGCGGCAACGACGCCCTCTACTTCATCGCCCCCATCGAGGCGACCCACCAGCTCTGCCGGGTCGATATGAAGGGACGGGTGAAGGTGCTCACCTCGGGCGACCACGACATCAATGCCGCCGTGCTGGCGGGCGGACGCATGACGGTGGCCCTCACCAAAATCACGCAGGCTACCGAACTCTTCGACGTGAATCTCTCCGACGGGTCGCTCACGCAGGTGACCTCGGTCAATGGAGCGGTGTACGACCGGGTGAAGATGTGTCCGGTGGAGAAGCGGTGGGTGACCACCACCGACGGCAAGCGGATGCTGGTGTGGGTGATTCTGCCGCCCGACTTCGACCCTGCCAAGAAATATCCGGCGCTGCTCTACTGCCAGGGCGGACCCCAGAGCGTGGTGAGCCAGTTTTGGAGCTATCGATGGAACTTCCAGCTGATGGCCTCGCAGGGCTATGTGGTGGTGGCGCCCAACCGCCGCGGCCTGCCCTCGTTCGGACAGGAGTGGCTGGACCAGATTTCGGGCGATTACAGCGGCCAGAACATCCGCGACTATCTGAGCGCCATCGACGACGTGGCCCGCGAGCCGTGGGTGGATGCCGACCGTCTGGGTTGCGTGGGCGCCAGCTACGGAGGCTATTCGACCTTCTTCCTGGCCGGCAACCACGACAAGCGCTTCAAGGCCTTCATCGCCCATTGCGGCATCTACGACTTCGAGAGCATGTACGGCTCGACCGAAGAGCTCTGGTTCGTCAATAACGACTACAAGGGCAGCTACTGGAGCAAAGACCCCGTGGCCGTGCGCTCCTATGCCAATTCGCCGCATAAGTTCATCGAGAAGTGGGATACGCCGATACTCATTTTCACCGGCATGAAAGACTACCGCATCCCCTACACCCAGAGCCTGGAGGCTTTCACCGCCGCTCGCCTCAGGGGCATCCCGTCGCGGCTGGTGGCGTTCGAGGACGAGAACCATCAAGTCTTCAAGCCGCAGAATTCGCTGGTGTGGAACCGCGAGTTCTTCGCCTGGCTCGACAAATATCTGAAAGCGGAGGAGTAGGCCGATGAAAAGGGAGAGAAAAAGGAACGGATGGGTCGCTGCGGCGATATTTTTGGCAGCCCTGCTCGTCGTGGGCGGACAGCTCGTCGGCGAGCGCCCAGCGGGGCAGGGGTATGTCGTCGCGTTCTACAACGTGGAGAATCTCTTCGATACCATCGACCAGCCCGAGGTGCAGGACGAGGAGTTCACTCCCGGCTCCGGCAAGGAGTGGAACAGCGCGAAATATGCCCTCAAGCTGGAGCGCATCGCACGGGCGTTGTGCGGAGTGGGGGCCCGGGCGGAGGCCATGCCTGCGGTCATCGGACTGGCCGAGGTGGAGAACCGCCGCGTGGCGGAGGATTTGACGGCGACCGGCCTGCTGGCCGAAACCGATTACCGTGTGGTGCACTACGACTCGCCCGATGCCCGCGGCATCGACGTGGCGCTGCTCTACCGGCCGGAGCTGTTCGACTGCGAGGGGAGCCGTGCGGTGCGGGTGGAGGTGCCCGGGCTGCCGCACTTCCGTACGCGCGACATCCTCACCGTGTGGGGCACGATGGGTGGCGAACGCTTCCTGTTCCTGGTGGCGCATCTGCCTTCGCGCCGGGGCGGGGCCGAGGCTTCGGAGTTCAAGCGGTGCGCGGCGGCGGCCGTCATGCGCCGGGTGGCCGATTCGGTGCTGCGCGAGTGTCCCGATACCCGCATCGTGATGATGGGCGACATGAACGACGACCCCACGGACAAGAGCCTGAGCGAAGTCATCGGGGCTGCGGACGACCCCGGCAGCGTGCAGGCCGGCGGGTGGTTCAATCCGTTCGCGGCGCTTTTCGCGGCGGGACGCGGAACGCTCGGCTACGGCGGCGAGTGGAACCTGTTCGACAACATCATCCTCAGCGGCAATCTCGGCGACGGACTGCGGCCGGTGAGCGACCGCAGCGGGAGGTTCGGCTATATCTACGATGCCGATTATCTGTTGCAGCAGGAGGGGCGCTATGCGGGTTTCCCCGAGCGGACCTTCGCCGGCGACCGCTACCTGGGAGGGTACAGCGACCACCTGCCGGTCTATGTGGTGTTGTCGGCGGAGAAGTAGCCGACAGCCAGTTTGCGATTCAAGGAAGGGTGTCTGCCGCCGGCGGACGCCCTTCCTTTTTCTGTGCTCTTCCTTCTTTTGCGCCCTTTCTTCTGCGCTTTTTCTTCTTCTGCGCCCTTCTCTATTTCTGCGGCCGGGCGTAGCCGTGCCCCGGGCGCAGCGCGTACCTCGGGTGCGGTGTGTGAAAAGAACGGGGTGCGGTGTGTGAAAAGAACGGGGCGCGGTGTGAGAAAAGAACGGGGCGCGGTGTGAGAAAAGAACGGGCGGCGTGTGAGAAGAATGGAAGCGGCGTGTGAGAAGAATGGGAGCGGTGTGAGAAAAGAATGTGGTGCGGTGTGAGAAAAGAACGGAGCGGTGTGTGAAAAGAACGGGGCGCGGTGCGTGAAAAGAACGGGGGCGGTGTGAGAAAAGAATGTGGTGCGGTGTGAGAAAAGAATGTGGCGCGGTGTGAGAGAAGAACGGAGCGGTGTGAGAAAAGAACGGAGCGGTGTGTGCGAAAGAACGGCGTGTGCGGAACCGGCTCGCGAGCAGTCTTCCCTCCAGTCTCCTGCTGGGCCTCCTGCCCGGTCTCTTGTTTAGTCTCCTGCCCAGCCTCTTGTTGGGCCTTCTGTCCGGTCTCTCGTCCGACCTTCCGGGCGATGCCGCGGAAACCGGAGACCGGGAGCCGGCGGCGGAATGCGTCGGGCAGCGTGCGGTGCGAGCCGGGGGAGAAAGGGAGCGGGCGGAAAGGGAAAAACGGAAAAAAGAAGAGGGGCGACCCTCTTTTCGGCGGTCGCCCCTTGGCGGGTACCTGGAGCGGGAATCGAACCCGCACGGCCATTGCTGGCCACAGGATTTTAAGTCCGGCGTGTCTACCTATTCCACCATCCAGGCTCCTGTTCCGGTTGTTTACAGAGCGCAAAAGTACGAAATATTTTTTCACCCGGCAACTCCGCGGCCGGTTTGCCCGCAAAAAAACCGGCCGGAGAGAAATCCGGCCGGTTCACTCTCCCGTAGTCGGTTCGTGATTTTTATAGAATAGTTTGAATATAAAGGTGCGTTAGAATTCCATGGGGCCTCTGCCCGGTCCTCCGGGGCCGCCGCCGTACCGGCGTCCGCCGTTGCTCAGGTCGTTGCCGTACTTGCTCATGTCGGTGGTGCCGTTCTTGCCGAACCGGCGCAGGTTGTAGATGAAGTTGATGCTCACGTAACGGCCGATGACGCTGTTGGTCACGTTCTCGATGTAACGGCTGGTGACATTGCGGTAGAAGCTCTTGTTCTGGTCGAAGATGTCGTTCACGCCCACGTTCAGTTCGCCGCGCTGGTTCTTGAAGAGCTTCTTGCCCAGGAAGGCGTTGCAGATGACGTACTGTTCGTTGTAGGAGTTGGTGATGCCCTTGTACTGCGAGTAGTTGGCGTTGGCCGCGAAGGTGATGCCCCACCACAGTACGAGTTTGATGTTGGCCGAGACGTTCTGCGAGAAGTACTCGTTGTTGCGGTTTACGTTTATCGAGTTCTCCACGTTGTTGTAGCTTCCGCGCCAGGCGATGGTGAAGTCCACGTTTTCGCTGATGTTGCTGCCCAGTACGGCGCCGGCCATGTAGCCCATGTTCTTGGAGAGGTTCTTCTGGCCGTTGATGATGCTCGGGCTCTGGCTGAACATGACGCCGAAGTCGAGGTTGAGGTTGCTGCGCAGGAAGGTGACGGGGGTGCCGTAGTTCACGAATGCCCGGGCGCTCCAGCTTCCGCTCATGTTCACCGGTTTGGTGTACTGGCCGTTCTTGGCCAGGCTCATGCCGTTGGGCAGGATGAACTCCTGGTCGCCGGAGAGCATCACGGTCGAGTCGGCGATGGTGTTCGACTCCTTGCTCAGGCCGCCCATAATCATGAAGGTGCTGCCGCGCTTGACGGACGAGTGCACGTAGTGGGCCATCAGGTTGTGGGAGTAGGATTGTTTGAGGTGGGGGTTTCCGCTGCTGACGAACTGGGTGTTGGAGACATCCACCACGTCCTGCAGCTGCCAGATTCCGGGATTGTTGGTGTACGAGCGCAGGTGGATGCGCAGGCTGTTCTGCGAGTTGAAGTAGAGCTGCGACATGACGAAGTAGGTCACGTTGTTGAACACCGCCTTGAGGTGGGGGTCGGCCACCGCCGGATACTCCTGGTCGCCGGTGAGCGAAGCCCGTTCATAGGCCAGGTTGGCCACCACCACGTTGCGCTCCTTGTTGAAACGGTAGCCCGGACCGATGCTCTGGGTCAGGTAGCCGTTGTTGTAGATGTTCGACAGTTCGGGGTCGAACTGGGCCGAGTAGGGCAGCAGCTCCTTGTTGAGCACATAGGCCTTCTTGTCGGCGTCGGAGTTGGAGTAGGAGATGTCGTATTCGGCCGTGAGGGTCGAGTGTTTGCCTATGGGTTCGTTGTAGGAGATGTTTCCGTTGAGCGAGTAGGAGCGGCTGTCGTTGAGTATCCGCTGGCGGAGCGTGGAGTCGGGGATGACCGACACGAGCGACTGGCTCAGCGAGTTGTTGTCGTTGTCGCGCAGGCGGACGCTGCCGTTCACGGTCAGCACGCGGCCGGCTTTTTCTCCCAGTTTGAGGCGGTAGAGGGCCGACTGGCTGATGTTGTAGCCGGTTCGTCTGGAGTTGCTGGAGTTGAAGACCCGGTCGTTCTCGGTGACGGTCGAAGCCGGTTCCTGAATATAGAGGCCGTTGGTCTCGCTGCCGTTGTCGAATTTCTGGAAACTGAGGCCCGTACGCAGCATCAGCGCCTGCCGGTCGTTGATTTTCCAGTCCACCTTGGAGCTGAAGCGGTGGTTGTAGTTTTCCGATTCGGTGTCGGTCGCGGCGTCGTAGGCCATGGTCGAGTCGTCGTCGGTGAAATACTGGCGGTCCACGGTGTTGTGGTTGGTGGTCTTCACCTGGTTGTAGAAGTAGCTGCCCTCGAACTTCACCCGTTCGTCTTTCCACGAGTTGGAGTAGTTGAGGCCCAGCGAGAGGGGTTTGGAGATGCCGCTCTGCTGACCGAACATCATGCCGCCGCGGCCGCGGCCGCCGCCCGAGTTGAGACCCACCACGTCCTCGAACGAGAAGTCCTGCCGGTTGATGTTGTTGGCCAGCGCGAGGATGGTCAGCCGGCTGTTGTTGTTGAAGATGTTGAGGTTGCCGCCCGCCAGATACTTGTCGTCGAATCCGTATCCCGCGTAGAACTTACCGAACTGCGCCTTGCGCATGCCGGTGCGGGTGACGATGTTGATGGCCTTGTAGCTGTCACCGTCGTCCACACCTGTGAATTCGGCCTTGTCGCTCAGCTTGTTATACACCTCCACGGAGGCTACCGCTTCGGCCGGGAGGCTCTTGATGGCGCTGGTCACATCGTCGCCGAAGAACTCCTTGCCGTCCACGAACACCTTCTGTACGGTTTCGCCCTGCACCTCCACGCTGCCGTCGGTCACCTTGACACCCGGCATCTTGGAGAGCAGTCCCTCCACGTCGGCATCGGCCGCCACCTTGAAGGCGTCGGCGTTGTAGCTCACCGTGTCGCCCTTCTGGGAGGTGCGGATGGCCTGGCCGCGCAGCACCACGTTTTCGATTTTGGTGGCCTCCACGGTCATGGGAATCGTACCCAGGTCGAGGGTCGGGGCTTCGAGTTTGACCGTCTTTTCGAGGGGCTTGTAGCCGAGCAGCGAAATGACTATCTTGTATTCGCCGTAGGCCATGGGGGCGGTCTTGAATGCGCCTGCGTAGCCGGAGGTCTCGTGCTGCAGGGCATCGGGCTTGTCCACCGGCGAGATGGCCAGCACGGCACCCACGACGGCTTCATCGTTCTCCATGTCTTTGAGAGTGCCCGTCAGCACGCCCTTCTTCTGGGCGTAGGCACCGGTCAGAGTCATCGTACAGATGAGCAGAAACAGTACTTTTTTCATCTTCTGGTCGAATTGCATCTTTTTATAATTGTATCACGCTTGGAAATCGGTCGTTTCCGGGAGCTGCTGCCCGGCGGTAAAAAATGGAGCGCAGTATCTACGGGTTTTGGTTCCGAAAAGAAATCCGCGCTCCACTTCACACATAAACTCTAATATCATGAAAAATTGTTACGACACAAAAGTAGTGACAAATCGGGTATGAAAAGTCCCCCGCCGGGGTCAAACGTCCCAACGGCGGGGTCAAACGACTTTTTGCGGGGGTGAACCGACCGCCCGGACCTCCCGGACGGCCGTTGCGGCGGGTGAAAAGTCCGGCGGGGTCACTCGCCCTGCCGGGTGAGCCAGCGTTTGAATTCGGGTACGCGGGCCTTGCTGATGATGACTTTTTCGGGAATCTCCACCGTCAGATTGACCGACAGCCGGCTGCCGAACCAGACCGAAATGTCCCGGATAGCGCTGCGCGAAACGATGAACTGGCGGTTGGCCCGGAAGAAGAGGTTGTCGGGCAGGATGGAGCCCAGCGCCTCGAGGGTCTTGTCCATGGGCAGGGTCCGGCCGTCGAGGGTGTGTGCGGTCACCTTTTCGTCGCAGGTGTAGAAGTAGGCGATTTCGCCGATGCCCAGCGGCTGGAGCCGGTCCTTGATGTGGATGAGGAACGAGGTGGGGCGGCCGGTTTCGCGGCTCCCGGTCATTTGCGAAATCTGGGCCCGGTAGGCGTCCTTCTCGGCGGCGGTGAGCCGCCGCAGCTTGTCGAGCGCCCGCCGCAGTTCGGTTTCGCTGATGGGCTTGAGCAGATAGTCGATGCTGTTCACCTTGAATGCCGCCAGCGCATACTGGTCGTAGGCCGTGGTGAAGATGATGGGGCAGGGTATCTCCGTGCGGTCGAAGATGCGGAACGCCTCGCCGTCGGCCAGGTGGATGTCCATGAACACCAGGTCGGGGGCGGGGTGCGAACGGAACCACTCCACGCTCTCCTCGATGGTTTCGATGGTCTCCAGCACTTCGGCTTCGGGGGCCGCATGGCGCAGCAGGGCCTGCAGATTGACCGCAGCGGCGGTTTCGTCCTCGACGATGACTACTTTCATGCCCGGGCGGCCTCCTCCCGCGGAGTTTTGGCCGCAGCGGGCGGCGTGAGGGGCAGGGCCACCGAGAAACTTTCGGCGCTCTGCCGCACCTCCATCTCCTGTCCGGTGAGCAGCGACCACCGGCTGTTGAGGTTGCGGAGCCCGATGCCGGTTCCGTGTTCGGCCTCCATCTTGGGCCGCAGGGGGTTGGAGACGACGAGCGTCGCCCCCTCGGTGCGGATGGAGATGCGCAGCGGTTTGGCGCGGGTGATGCTGTTGTGCTTCACCGCATTCTCGATGAGCGGCTGGAGCGAGAGCGAGGGCAGCAGCCAGCTGCCGTACCGGGACTCGTCCACCTCGATGTCGAAGAAGAGCTTGTCGGCGTAGCGGATTTCGAGCAGGTACTTGTAGGCCTCCAGGAACTTCATCTCGTCGCTCAGGGAGGTCATCATGTTCTGGCCGTTCTGAATGATGTACCGGAACGTGTAGGAGAGCTGGTCGATGTAGGTGAGCGCCTTCTGCTCCTGCTTCTCCCGCACGAGCATCGAGAGCGAGTTGAGCGAGTTGAACAGGAAGTGGGGGTTGATTTGGCTCACCAGGATGTTGTACCGCGTGAGCAGGTTCTCGTTCTTGAGCTGTTCGTTCTCGATGAGCATGGCCTGCTTCTGGTAGATGAGCTCGTAGAGCCGGCCGTAGAGCACCGCCACGACGAAGGTGAACGAGAACTTGAGAATCAGGATGCCGTCCAGCCTGCGGTCGCCGGCGATGTTCATCACGATGTCGCCGCCGCGCCCCCTCCACTGGATGACGGGCGCCATGCAGTAGAGTATCACGCCCACGACCAGACAGTAGAAGACCCGTTTCATGAATATCTTCATCGAGTTGTTCATCTGGGCTTTGGCCGTGATGATGGAAATCAGGATGAAGGCCATCAGGAAATAGTATATCAGCTGCAGCGAGAACATCAGCTCGTCGCTGGGGCGGTTGAACAGGGTGCGGTAGTCGAAAGGCTCGCCGTTGAGCTCCACCAGCTCCTTCATGATGAAGTGGGCTCCGGGCATGTGCGGGGGCAGGATGCTTATCTTCAGCGTGTCGCGGTTCTGAAGGTCGAGCCGTCGGATGAGGTTCTGATGCACGAACACGGTGTCGATGCCGACCATGCGGGCCGAGATGCTGTCTTCGGGAGCCTGCTGCTGCGGGGAGAGCGCGAGCATGTAGCCGTAGCCGTCGGGCTGGATGGCCAGAATGCCCTTGCGCACGAAAGCCGGCCGCTCCTCCCAGCGGCCGCTCTCGCGGGCCGCGTTGTTGTTCGACTCGAAGATGGCCAGAATGTAAGAAAAGTTGATTATCAAACTGATGGCCACGGCGATGAAGGTGTTGATGACCACCAGCCTGTATTTTCCGTATACTTTCATCCGTTTCCTGGGTTTAGGGTTCGGTCCGTTTTTCTGCTTGTGTCGTCCGCTTGCGGGCGGGGCGTCGGCCCGGGGCGGCTACTCTTCGTACCAGCTGGCGTAGAGGCGGTAGTCGTGCGCCGTGCGTTCGATAATCTCCTTGCGCTGTTCGGGCGTCACCGTTTTCACCTTTTTGGCAGGCACGCCGGCGTAGACGCTGTCGGGTTCGAGCCGGGCGTTGGAGAGCACCAGCGCGTTGGCCGCGATGATGCAGCCCGAGGGCACCACGGCGTTGTCGAGGATGGTGGCACCCATGCCGATGAGGCACTGGTCGCCGATGGTGGCGCCGTGGATGATGGCGTTGTGGCCCACCGACACGTCGCTGCCGATGTGGGTCTGCGACGGATGTTTCGACCCGTCGTAGAGGGTGTGGATTACGGCGCCGTCCTGAATGTTGGTGCGGTCGCCCACGGTGATGGTGTTCACGTCGCCGCGCAGCACCGCCCCGAACCAGATGGAGCAGTCGCGGCCGACGGTGACGTCGCCGATGAGGGTTGCGGTTTCGGCCAGGAAAGTTCCTTCGCCTACCCGGGGTTCGTGTCCCCGTACTTTCTTGATGATTGCCATGGTCTTTGTCTTTATTCGTTTTTGGTTGTCGTCGAATCGGTCGCGGGCGTGCGGGATGCCGGAACCCGCCGGAAGGGTCAGTAGGGGGTCTCCATCATGCGGGATTCGATTCGCTGCGTGCCTTCGCCCCGTTTGACGGTGAGCGTCAGGGGGCCCGGCTGCGAGAGCATCCGCTCCCATTCGTCGTCCGGGAACTCCTGCGGCGAACGGCCATTGACCCGGAGTATCGTGTCGCCGTAGTCGAGCCCCGCTTCGCGGGCGGGACACCCTTCGATGAATCCGCTCACTATCCATCCGTCGCAGATGTCGCGGCGGTCGGTGAGCGAGATGCGGCTGCCGTAACGGGGCGGTTCCGCGTCGAACTCCCTGCCGGGGCGCAGCCACATTTCGCCGCTCGCGAAGTCGATAATCAGGTCGAAGCGGCTCAGTACGGCCATTCCCAGCAGCCCGATGTACGGCTGCTTGCCGCCCAGGGCGCCGCTTTCGTCGCGGCTGAATTCGGCTTCGATGCGGGACAGCCGCCAGGGGCCGATTCCGAGGCTGTCGGCCACGAAGATGCGGGAGGCCCTTTCGCTGCCCAGACCCGAGGAGCGTGCGTGGTATTCATAGCCGCGGGGCGTGTGCTCGTCGAGCCGGTGTTCCCGCGCTGCGGCCGAGGTGAGTATCAGGCCGCTTCCGCAGCCCATGTCCAGCAGGAAGTCGCCCTCGACGACCTCCTCCCCCACGCGCAGCCGCAGGGGCACGCGGAGCCGCGACCGCTCGTCGGAGAGCCAGCCGCTCCCGAGGCGGGTGTAGGTGGAGTCGGGCTGCCGGTCGTCCGGAAGCAGGCGCAGGTAGCGTCGCGAGAAGTTGAACTCCGCCTTGCGCCCCTGCATGAACTCCATGCCGAATATGCCGTCCGCCCGGTAGCCCATTATCCGGCGCAGGTCGCCCACGATGGTCAGGGTGGAGGTGGTGTCGCTGACGTCGCCGATGCGGCAGGTGTGGCAGCGGCCGAAGTCGGCCTTCATCTTCGCGGAGCCGTTGCCCACTCCTTGCAGACTGATGTCCGGCAGGGAGGAGACGGGGCCTACGCGGGTGGCATAGAAAGCCGAATCGAGAAACAGGAAGGTGTCTCCCGTGTCGAAAATCAGGTTGCACCGGAGCGAGTCGTCCACCGTGGCCTCGAACCAGAGGTGGTGGGCGAAATCGAACGGTATCGCCCCTTCGGGCAGGGGCTGTTGCAGGGCCGTCTGCGCGGGGTCGGCGGAGTTGCCGCCGCTTCCGCCGCATGCGGCGAGCGAAAGCAGGACCGCTGCGGCCGGCAGCAGACGCAGAAGCGTTCGGGCGGGGTTGCGTGTCATGATTCGTCTTTCGGGTTTCGTGCCGCGGGCGGGACGGCCGTCGGCCGCCGCACTCCCCGGCGGGGTTATTTGCCTAATCGTTTGGCCTCCTGCCAGTAGTTTTCCATCTGTTCGAGGGTCATCTCGCCCAGGGGCGTACCCTGCTCTTCGGCCCGGTTCTCGATGTGTTCGAAGCGGGCGATGAACTTCTTGTTGCTGCGTTCGAGGGCCGCTTCGGGGTCTACGCCGTATTTGCGGCAGGCGTTCACCAGCGCGAAGAAGAGGTCGCCGAACTCCTCCTCCATCCGCTGCCGCTCTCCGCTCCGCATCTCCTGCTCCACCTCTGCGACCTCTTCGCGCACCTTGTCCCACACCTGCTCCTTTTCGGCCCAGTCGAAGCCGGTCGAGGCGGCCTTTTCGCCGATGCGGTAGGCCTTGACCATCGAGGGCAGGCTGCGCGGCACGCCCGCAAGCACCCCTTTTCTGGCTTTGCGTTCGGTGAGTTTGAGCGCCTCCCAGTTCTGACGCACCTCGTCGGGCGTGTCGGCGTGGACGGCGCCGAAGACGTGGGGATGGCGGAAGATGAGCTTGTCGCAGATTCCGTCGGCCACGTCGGCGAAGTCGAAGGCTCCCTGCTCCTCTCCGATTTTGGAGTAGAAGCAGATGTGGAGCAGCAGGTCGCCGAGCTCCTTGCGGATGTTGGTCATATCTTCGTCCACGATGGCGTCGGCCAGTTCGAAGGTCTCCTCGATGGTGCAGTTGCGCAGCGAGGCCAGGGTCTGTTCCCGGTCCCAGGGACATTCGACGCGCAACCGGTCGAGGATGCCGAGCAGCCGGCCCAGCGCCGCCAGTTTTTTCTCTTCGTTCATGGTTATGGAATTTTTATCGGAGGCAAATTTAACAAAAAGAGCGGGCAAAACCAATGACCCGTTCCCCTTTATTTGTCTGTTTCCCCTGCCTGGAGCCGCATCCGCGCGGCCGGACGGCGAAGAAAGGCGGCGCACGAAGAGGAAAAGTGACGGAAAACCGTTATCTTTGTCCTTGAGACAATCGTTTTTGCAATGAATAGCGACATGAAAATCATTCGGACGGCCGTGGCGGCTGCGCTGCTCGCTCTGGCCGCCCTGGGCGCCGCGCCGGTCCGCGGACAGTATAACGGGCGGATTCGGACGGGGGCCGAGCGCACCGACCGCTACCTGCCTCTCATCGAGGGGCGCCGCGTGGGCATCGTGACCAACCAGACCGGACGCATCGGCGGACGGCACCTGGTCGATTCGCTCCATGCGCTGGGCATCGACATCGCGGCCGTCTTCGCACCCGAACACGGATTCCGCGGCGAGGCCGATGCCGGCGAGCAGGTGGCCTCCGGGCGCGACCCGGCCACGGGCGTCGAGGTGATATCCATCTACGGAGCCAGCCGCAAGCCCCGGCGGGAGGACATCGCCCGCTGCGATGTGATTCTCTTCGACATACAGGACGTGGGCCTGCGCTACTACACCTATCTATCCACCATGCACTACGTGATGGAGAGCTGCGCCGAGGCGGGCGTGCGGCTGGTGGTGCTCGACCGGCCCAATCCCAACGGCATGTATGTGGACGGCCCCATCCTCGACACGGCCCGCTACCGGTCGTTCGTGGGGATGCACCCCATCCCCGTGCTGCACGGCATGACGCTGGGCGAGCTGGCCCGCATGATTAACGGCGAAGGGTGGCTGGCGGGAGGCGCGCGCTGCGAGCTGACGGTCATCCCCTGCGAGGGATACCGCCGCAGCGACCGCTACCGGCTGCCGGTGAAGCCGTCGCCCAACCTGCCCGACATGCGTGCCGTCTACCTCTATCCGTCGCTCTGCTTCTTCGAGGCGACGCCGGTGAGCGTGGGACGCGGCACGGAGTTCCCCTTCTGCGTCTACGGCCATCCGCGTCTGGAGGGCGACTTCGCCTTCACTCCGCGCAGCGGGGCCGGAGCCAAGAATCCGCCCCAGGAGGGCCGGCTCTGCCGCGGCCGCGACCTGCGCGGGGGCGCGAGCGACGAGGAGCTCATCGGGCGCGGTATCGACCTGAGCTATCTGGTGGAGTGCTACCGCCGCATCGGCGACGCGAAGTTCTTCACTCCGGTGTTCGAAAAACTGATGGGCGTGGACTACGTGCGCCCCATGATTGAACGGGGGTGCGGCGCCGCGGAGATAAAGGAGCGCTGGGCCGGGGATACGGAGCGTTTCAAACGACAGAGAAAACCCTATTTGCTCTATGAAGATTAGAAAACTGGCAGCATTGGCCCTCGCCGTGGCGACGTGCTGGTGCGCGGGGGCGACCGGTCTGGTTCCGCTTCCGGTGTCGGTGCGCGAGACGAAGTCGCTTTTCCGGTTCGGCTCCGCAGCGACCGTCTACGTGCTCGACCCGCAGCTCAAGCCGCTGGCCGACTACCTGGCCGGGTATCTCACCCCGGCGCGGGTGGTGCGGCCGCAGGGCGACCTCTACAAACGGCTGGAGCTGACCGGATACATCTCGCTGGGGCTGCTCCCCGAGGGCGACACGCTCCCCGCCGAGGGCTACCGGCTGCGGGTGCTGCCCGAGGCCGTGGTCATCGAGGGGCGCGACTATGCAGGCGTGTTCAACGGCATACAGACCCTGCTGCAGCTGCTGCCGCCCCGGGCGCTGGCCGGAAATTTCCCGGTTTCGGGCGTGTGCCTCTCCGGGCTGGAGATAACCGACTATCCGCGCTTCTCCTATCGCGGCATGATGCTCGACGTGGCCCGCACGTTCGTGCCCATCGAGGATGTCATGCGCTTTATCGACAACCTCTCGCATCACAAAATCAACCGTTTCCACTGGCACCTGAGCGACGACGAAGGGTGGCGCGTGGAGATAAAGTCGTGTCCCGAACTGGCCCGGGTGGGCGGATTCCGGGGCGGCGACTCGCCCGTGTGGCCCATCTACGGCCATTGGGACGAGAAGTACGGCGGCTACTACACCCAGGAGGAGATAGCCCGGACCGTGGAGTACGCCCGGGTGCGCAACGTGGAGATAATTCCCGAAATCGACCTGCCGGGCCACAGCCGCACGGCGGGAAAGGTCTATCCGGAAATCCTGTGCGCCAATCCCCGGGTCAATACCGCCCAGACGGCCGGCTACGACCGCCGCAACGTGTGGTGCGCCACCCGGGAGGAGAACTACGCCTTGCTCGACAAAATCCTGGGCGAGGTGTGCGCCCTCTTCCCCTCGGAGTACATCCATATCGGCGGCGACGAGGTGGAGATGGACCAGTGGAGCGACTGTCCGCACTGCAAGGCGAAGATGGAGGCCGAGGGGTGGACGGACGGCATCCGGCTGGAGGGCTACTTCATGGCCCGGGTGACCGAAATACTGGCCCGCTACGGCAAGCGCCCGGCCGTGTGGAACGAGGCGATGGAGGGCGGAGGGCTCGACCCCGGGGCCCGGGTGCACGGCTGGGAGAACCGCAAGGCCGGTCTCGAGGCCGCTGCCGCGGGCTATCGCACGGTGCTCATGCCCAACGAATATTTCTATTTCGACATGAAACAGTCGCCCCTTGAGCCGGGGCTGACCTGGGCGGGGGTGGTGAGCGCCGAGAAGAACTATTCGTTCGACCCGGCCCGCGAGGGCTTCACGGCCGCGCAGATGGAGTGCGTCGAGGGGGTGGAGGCCACCTTCTGGAGCGAACTCTACGCCTCGCAGGAGCACGACTATCTCGACTACCAGACCTATCCGCGCATCTGCTCGCTGAGCGAGGTGGCCTGGACCCCGCAGCCGCGCCGCGACTGGGCGGATTTCAGCCGCCGCCTTTCGACCGCCCATCTGGCGCGGCTGGAGGCGCTGGGCATCCGCTACCGCACGCCGCCGCACACGACGCCCGTGCGGCGCATCACGCCGCAGGTGAGCTTCTCCAGCTCCATTCGGGAGAGCACCTCCAATCCCTATTCCAACATCGAGCGCTACCGCCACTATGCGCGCACGGCCGTCTCGTGCCGTCCGGGCGACTGGTTCCTCTACTCGTTCGCCGCACCGGTCGATTGCCGCAGCATCGAGCTCATCACGGGCTACGATTTCCTGCCCCGCGGCATCGTCACCCGAGGCCGGGTCGAGGTGAGCTACGACGGGGTGCGCTTCGAACGGGCCGGCGTGCTGGAGAAAGGGCGCATCACCGTGCGGCCGTCGGCTCCGGTGCGGGCCCTGCGCATCGTGAGCGAGTGCACGGGCAACGGCGAAACCCATGTCATTCTCTATCCGCCCCGCGTGGAACCCCGATGAAGGAACCCGAAACTGAAAATACGAAATAGAATGAAACGATTTTTCCTGATGGCGCTGCCGGCGCTGCTTCTGTCGCTGGCGGCCTGTTCGGCCCGGCCGGACAAAAACGAATTTCGCGAGGGCGAGTTCCGACAGTGGGCTCCGACCCCGCCCATGGGCTGGAACAGCTGGGACTGCTACGGACCCACGGTGACCGAACAGGAGGTGAAGGCCAATGCCGATTACATGGCCGAACATCTGCTCCCCTACGGATGGGAGTATGTGGTGGTGGATATCCGCTGGTTCGTGGAGAACGACAAGGCGGGCGGATACAACCAGACCGACCCGCGCTACGTCATCGACGAGTGGGGACGCTACCTGCCTGCCGAGAACCGCTTCCCGTCGGCTGCCGGCGGAAAGGGCTTCGGGCCGCTGGCCGACTACGTGCACGGCCTGGGGCTGAAGTTCGGCATCCACATCATGCGCGGAGTGCCCCATCGGGCGGTGGAGCTCCGGCTGCCGGTGAAGGGCGCGGAGGGAATCACCGCCGCGGACATCTACTCCGAGCAGGGGCGGTGCCAGTGGCTGCGGGACAACTACACGGTCGATGCCTCCCGTCCGGGTGCGCAGGAGTACTACAATTCGCTCATGGAGCTCTACGCCTCGTGGGGCGTGGACTTCATCAAAATCGACGACCTGTCGGCCCCCGTCTACCGCGAGCGGGAGATAGATATGATACGCCGGGCCATCGACCGGTGCGGCCGGCCCATCGTGCTGAGCACCTCGCCGGGCGAGACTCCCGTCGGGAGCGCCGCCCACGTGGATGCCAACGCCAACATGTGGCGCATGGTGAACGACGTGTGGGACCTGTGGCGCGACGTGACCCACCTGATGGAGGTGAGCCGGGCGTGGACGCCCTACATCGGAGAGGGAACGTGGCCCGACTGCGACATGATTCCGCTGGGACGCATCTCCATCCGCGGCGAGCGGGGCGAGGAGCGCGACACGCGGCTGACCCGCGACGAGCAGTATTCGCTGATGACCCTTTTCACCATCCTGCGTTCGCCGCTCATGTTCGGCGGCGATTTGCCCAGTTGCGATGCGTTCACGCTCGGGCTGCTCACCAACCGCGAGGTGCTGGCGATGCACCGCGGGAGCCGCAACGTGCGGTATGTTGCTTACGACGACCGGCATGCGGTCATCGCCTCCGAAGGGGAGGGGGATGTGCGCTACGTGGCACTGTTCAACCTCGGCGAGGAGACCGCAACGGTGCAGGTCGGGGCGGACGCCTGTGGCGCGGCTGCGGGCTGGAGCGCCTGCGAGATGTGGAGCGGCGAGCCGGTCGGGGAAATCGGCGGCACGGTGTCGGCGGAGCTGGCGCCCCATGCCTGCAAGCTCTACCGGCTGGAGCCCTGATTCCGACCCTGACTCCGGCTTCGGCGGGTGCGGGGCGGAACGTTTCCGAGGGGGCGGATGCCCCGAAGGTCATTGCCGCCGTGCGTTTCCCGAATGTTTCCCGAATAACGAAAGGGGCTGTCTTTCACAAGACAGCCCCTTTCGTTCGATGCGCAGGGTCGGTTATTCGACCTCGACGCGCTTTACGGGGGTGAGGGTCACCTCGCTGTTGAGGCCCGAGGGAACCACGGCCCAGTCGTTGTAGAAGCTGCTGCCGTAGCTCAGATTGGCCACGTTGGCATCCTTGAAGATGCGCCATACGATGCCCTGACGGTCGTACTCGGCGATGCGGTTGGCGGGCAGGTTGGTCACCTCCACCTCGAGCGTGTTCTCGCCCTGCCGGAGGTATTTGCCCACCGGCGTGCGGAACGGAACGGCGATGAGGGTAGCCGCCTGCTGTCCGTTCACCAGGACGCGGGCGCTCTCGCGCACGTCGCCCAGGTCGAGCACCCACTCGTCGGCTTCGACCCCTTCGGGCAGGGTGAAGCGGGTGGTGTAGCGTCCGGTGCCCATGTTCTTGGTCAGCACGGGGTCGCCCAGCGTGGTCCAGTCCTGCGGCCGCTCCATCTCGAAGGTGCCCTCCACGGCGGGCCAGCTCTCCACGAAGTCGAGCTTCCAGCCGCCGTCGAGCACGATGGGACGGGCATCGGAATCGTAGTAGGTCCACGGTTCGGCGGGTACGATACCCTTTTCGAAGGTCTTCAGAATGAGCGATTCGCCCGGCTTAAGCTGCATGTAGACCTCGGTCTGTCCGTTGTTCTGGCGCACTTTGGCTGCGCCCTTCGCTCCGGTCATGGGGTCGAACAGCACGGCCGACTCGGCGTGCGAGCCCAGCGGCAGCCAGCCGTCGAGCGTGTTGGCGTTGGCCATGGAGAAGAAATAAATCTTGCCCTTGTCGTGGTTGCGGCGGATATAGAGGCCGTCGTAGTCGGTCTTGAAGGCCTCGTGTCCCAGGCCGCAGGTGGCCAGCATGGCGCGATAGTCGTGACCTGTCACGACGGTTCCCTTGCCCAGTTTCTGAGCCTGTACGGTCGAGAAATCGGCGGCGGGCAGCTCGGCGGCCACGTTCTTGAACTCGGCGCGGCGCTCCTCGAGCTTCTCGAATCCCGGCACGTCGGCGGGATACTGGCCCGAGAAGATGATTCGGGCACCCTCCTTGGCCAGCTGGGTCAGCTTGCGCAGGGTGGGCAGGGGCATGAGGTTGCTGGCGGGCACGATGAGCGCCTTGTAGACGGTTCCGCCTTCGGTCACCAGTTCGCCGTTGCGGACCGTGAGCGACGAAATCAGCCGGTCGGAGATGTAGTCGAGGTCGTAGCCGCAGGCGACGATATCCTCGACGGCGGTCTTGAATTCGGGGATTATCTTGCTGACGCTGTGGATGTCGAATCTCAGGAACTGTTGCTCCTGGGTGGTCTGCCAGATGTCGTAGATGGGCATGTAGAGCAGGAAGTCGTTATCGGGCGTGCCGGCCGTCAGGAACGACTGGCAGCGGGCGATGTAGTCCGACATGGGGCGTATGTCGCGCCAGAAGGAGTTGTTGGGGGTCATGTTGATGCTGGCGTAGAAGAGCCATCCCGGCCAGGCCGCCTCGCGGGGCGAGTAGGGCGCGCCGTGGAAGTAGATGTGGTTCACGCCCGAGCAGAACATCAGGTCGAGTTCGGGTTTGATTTGCGAGAGCGAGGTGCGGAAGTGCTCGGTGAGCCAGGTCATGGTCTCCGAAGAGGTCTGGTTCTTGCCGGCCACGTGGGCGCCCGACGAAGCGAACTTGAGAATGGTGGCATCCGCGTCGTTCGGGCGCATGAAATCGGGGTCCTTGCGCAGTCCGGGAATGTCGAATTCGGTCCGGCCGAACGATTCGCATTCGGGAATGTCCACCACGCTGTACAGGTCGATGATGTTGCCGGGCGAGCCGTGCGCCTGGTTGCGGATGCGGCTGCCGTGGCTGTGGGCCCACTCGGTCCACGGAATGGTGAACTCGTGGAGCAGCATGTCGAAGAGCGTTTCGCGGTAGTCGGTCACGATGCGGGCGTTCTTGTCGGGGTCGTCGCCCTCACCCAGGAATTCGGGCAGGTAGTCCTGCAGCTTGTAGCCGTGCATCTGCTCGAAGCGCTCCAGCATCTTGGAGTCCCAGTCGGAGCCGAATACCTCGAACGAGTCGTTGAAGAAGGTGTTGGGCCAGGGGGCGCCGCTGCTGGCGAAAGCCTCGTCGAAGCGGCTCAGATAGCGGGCCAGCACCTCTTTGTCGTAGTGGTTCATGACATAGCCTTCGCCGCCGGGAGCCGCACGCTTCACCTTCTGGAGGGTTTTGCCCGAGAAGAGGGCGTACACTGTCCAGTTGCCTTCGCCGGCCGTCCAGTCGAGGGTGCCGTCCTCGGCCACCTTGTCGGTGAGTTCCACGCGCTGGCCTTTGTCGGAGACGGCCACCACGGTCTCCAGCACCGCGATGTCGGACTGTCTGACGGCCGGTCCCTGAGCGGCCCGCTGCTGCTGCATGGTGCGCTCCAGCTGTTTGCGCTGGGCCTCGGTCATCTTGGGCAGCTTGCGCTGGGGCAGTGCGGCGGGACGGGGACGCTGCACGGGAGCAGGCTCCGCGTAGCGTACCGGACGGTCGAGCCGCTGTCCGGCAGAGAGTTCGTATTTGTTTACCAGAAAGCGGGATGCGGCGTCGTCGAGCGAGACGGTCGGGCCGCCGAAAGGCCAGCCCGTGCAGTTCGACATGTCGATTTGCAGCCCCAGCCGGTCGCCTTCGGCCACGGTGTGGGCGTACATCTCCATCCACTTGGGCGAGAGGTAGTCGATGTCGTTGGCTTCGTTGTTCTGCACGCCGTAGATGGGGGTGATTTCGAAACCGCCGAATCCGGCCCGGGCATACTCCTCGAACAGGTAGGTGATGTTCTCCTTGTCTACTGCGCTGCCGAGCCACCACCAGCGGTTGTAGGGCTTGTGGTCGGTACGTATTTCGTACCATTCGGCATCCTGTTCGGTGAGCTGCGGCGAGCAGCCGACGGTCGCCGCCAGAGCCGCCGAACAGAGCAGAGTCCATAAAAATCGGTTCTTCATAGCAAATAGAATTGTTTGAAAGGTTAATATACGTGAAAAAGGTTCGTTGTCATCGTTGCAGGGTCACCGCCATGATGCCCACCACCACTTCGTTGGCCACCGTTTCGAGGGTTATCGACTGCAGCTGCCGGTCGGGGTCGGCGGGAATGTCCACCAGCGTGGCGGCTCCGCACTCGATGGGGCGTCCGTAGACTCCCTTTATGCCCAGTTCGCGGCCCAGGGTGCGGCTGACGATGCCGCTCTTGAGGTGGAGCCGGTAGGGCGGTTCGCTGCTGCGGCTGAAGGCGTAGTCATCTACGTAGAAGTCCTGTTCGATGGGGGCCCAGTTGTCGGGATTGACCAGCGGGGTGACGCTCGTCGAACCGTCGGCGTAGCGGACGGTGAGCGTGGCGTTGGTCACGCCGTACTGCATGTGGTTGGTGCTGCCCGCCATCAGCAGGTAGATGTTCGAGGCACGGCCCGTGAGGGGAATCTCCACCCGGTCGGGATAGTTGTCCCACAGGCTGGTGTAGGCCACGTTGTGTCCTTCGGCGAAGCTGCGGAACGGCACTCCGATGGAGGTGGTGAAGAGGTTGTCGCGGACCAGGGAGCGGAATCCGTCGTCTTCGATTTCGGCGGTCTCCAGCGGGTGGCACCACTCGCCCATGCCCTGCTTGGGAATCTGGAGGGTAGTGTAGGGCGAGCGCGGGGAGAGGTATTCGTTGCGGAAGATGCGGTCCACGTCGTCGTTCAGCACGGCGTCCATGTCCACCGTCTCGCACCGGGGCGCATTGACCTTGCCGAACTGCACGTAGGGTTTGGCGGGACGTTCGGTAATCTCCAGCTGCACCGGAGCCCACCACTCCATCTCCCCGGCCTTGTGCTTGAGGAAGAAAGTGCGGTGTCCCGCGATGCCCGAAACCGGACTGCTGAGGCTGTCGCCCCGGGTCCACGCCTGCGAAAGCACCTGCTGCGGGTCGTAGAGGTCGCGAATCGGGTAGCGGGCGTTCATGCTGAGGCGTCCGCCGTTGCGCACGCTGGCGCTCAGCGTGCAGTCGGCGATGGGTTTGCCGCTCCAGCTCACGCGGATGTCGAGGGGTTCCTCGCCGGCGGGTATTTCGACCGAAATCATCGGAACGCCCGTCACCGAGACGATGTTGCGCCAGGCGGCCTTGCGGCCGTTCACCTCCACTTTCGCTCCCGTGCCGCGGGCCCGGAGCTGCAGCTCGAGCGCGAGTTTGCGCGGGAAGGAGAGGGCGACGCGATAGGTGTCGGTGCGGCCCTCGCGGACGAACGAATAGTCGATGTCCGAAATGCGGAGCGAGGCGTGGTCCCAGCTCTCGGGGAATCCCGGACGCAGCACCACCCGGCCGTTCAGGGCATCGGGAATGACGCCGTAGAGTCCCTGAACCAGGGTGCGCGACATCACGCCCACCGGGTCGCCGAAGTCGCGGTAGCACTCGCCGCGGGCGGCGTCGTAGAAACTGATTTGGGCGAAGTTGCCGGGGCTGGCTCCCATGTACATGCAGTCGAGCATGGAGCCCTTCAGCATGCGGAAGGCCTCCTCGTTGCGGCCTGCCTGCCAGTAGGCCAGCGCGGTGTGCCAGATTTCGGCCTGGGCCACGTTGTTGATGCTCCAGGCATAGGGTTTCCAGTCGGTGGTCGATACCACGTAGTAGCCCTTCTCCAGCCCGTCGGCCTCGACGGGAATGTGGGGAATCTCGGTATCGACGTAGCGGGTCGCCTGATAGCTCTGGAAGGGGTCGGCGGTGTCGCTGTCCACGGCGTGGTAGACGGTCCACAGGGCCGCGTGCTCGTGCAGCATGCGGTGTCCCATGAAGTCCTGGAACTCGGCCCAGTGGCCCTTGCCGGGAATCCACAGCCGCCGGTTCATCGCTTCGAGAATCTTCTCCGCTTCCCGGCGGTAGGGCTCGCCGTCCTGGCCGATGAGTGCGGCCAGGACGGCGGCCATCTTGTTGGCCCGGTAGTTATAGGCCGACGAGTGGGTGACGGCGCCGCTGTTGTAGTAGAGGGCGTCGCTGGCCCAGATGCAGCAGTAGGCGTCGTAGAGACCGTCGTCGTCGGGGTCGTAGTTGCGCTTCTCCCAGGCCAGGTGTGCGGTGAGCACGGGCCACATGCGGCGCACGTACTCCGTGTCGCCGGTCCAGTTGAAGTGCCACAGCAGTTCGTCGATGTAGCAGAGGTTCATGTCGTAGTTGCTCATCTCGTCGTTGCGCCCGGGACGGCGGCAGATGTATCCGTTGCTGTACATCTGGGTGCCCCACTTCTGCTCGGCGCGGGCGAGGTTGAACGCCGCGCCCTGCGTGGGATGGGGATAGACGGGCTCCACGTCGCGGACCTGCACGTCGGCATAGACATCGAAGTGGGAGCGGGCCCGGTCGTGCCAGCCCAGCGCGTCGCCCGCGTAGGCGCCCCGCCAGCCGCTGTAGGGGGTGCGCCATCCGATGGAGCCGTGCAGCCAGGCCTCGCCGCTCCAGAGTCCGTCGGCCGCCATGGCCAGCGCTCCGCCCACGGGATTGAAGTAGGGGTCGGGCGAGGTCATCTCCACCTGCGAGGCGAGTTCGGCCCGCGCCTTCTCGGCCTCGGCGAACCGGACCGGAAGCTGTGCGTAGCTCATGTCGCAGTCGGTCGAAACCGGATAGAGGGCCGCATAGAGCGTGCCCCGGGCGGGAAGGGCGCAGCGGCCGTGGAGTGCGGGCAGCGAGTCCGCGTGCATGACGCTCCGCTCGGGGAAGGTGCCGCAGACGGTGTGTTTGCCGGAGGCGGAGGTGACCCGGATGCGGCCGTTCTCCGTCTCGATGACATTGCCGCTGCAATATTCGGGTTTGAGGTCGAAGCAGTCGGGGGCATCCACGCCCAGGTCGCCGTTGCGGGTGAACCGGGTGCCCGACACGCCGCCGAACCGCCAGGTGAGCTCCACGCCGGCAGGCAGCTGCTCGGTGTCGATTTTCCACAGGGCGCCGTCCCGGTCGCGCATCACCAGCGCCGTGACGACGATGCGTCCGCTCTCCAGCAGGGGGTCGGTGACGGTGTAGATGACCGACCCGGCGCGGTAACGCATCTCCACCCGCTCGGCATCGCCCATCGTCATCTGCCGTCCGTTGCGTGCGATGCCCAGCAGCAGGTTGCCGCCCATGTTGGGCAGGAAGAGCCCGAATTCGGGCATGTCGCTGGTTTCCAGTCTGAAGCCGGTGTGCGCACCGTAGAGCGCCCGGTTGAACTTGCGCTTGCCGTTCACCCCCACGAAGTCGTTGCCGTCGGGCCGGTAGCGCAGCTCGCGCCGGGCATCGACGCGGATGTCGTTGAAAGTCGAATAGATGTTGATGGCCGGCTGGTCGTCGGCCTTGCGTACGCCGTTCTGGGCCGACGCCGTGCAGGGTGCCAGACCCCACAGGAGTGCCAGTACGGCGGTCAGTTGTTTTGTCATAAGAAATCTCCTCTCGTTTATCTGTACGTTTACGCTCGTCCGTCCGGCTTCCCCGTGCGGAAAAGCCGGACGGACGGGCGCGACGGGTTTAAGGCATGGGCTTGAGACCCTCCCAGCGCACGTTCCAGGTGCCGTCGGCGGGGAAGCCGGGATTCTTCTCCAGGCAGCCGTCCCATCCGGCGCACATCATCGCCACGGCGGTGAGCAGGCCTCCGTTGCCGGGCAGATAGCATCTGAGGCGGGTGTCCTGGTAGTTGTGGCCGTTGTTGAGGTAGGTGTTGGTGCGACGGTCCATGAGCAGCGCCCCCACGGCTTTCTGCTTGTCGCCCAGCCGGGCGGCGTTCATGGCGGTCATCGGGTAGTCCCAGCCCCAGGTCTTGCCCCAGTTCCAGTTGTCCCACACCCAGTCGAGGGTCTTCTGCATGTAGTCGTTGCGTACCAGCGGCGACTTGGGCAGGATGCCCAGGGCGCCCAGCACGGCCATGTGGTCGGAGGTGTAGCGGATGTCCACGTAGGTGTCGGTGGCGGTCTCCGCAGCCAGGTAGAGTCCGTCCGCCTGCGCCGCCAGGGGCGAGAGTTTGTCTATCATTTCGTCCCACTCCAGGTTGCGCTTCTCGCCCATGCGCTCTCTCCACTTCTGGGCGGTGCTCAGTGCGAAGTGCCAGTAGGAGAGCTCGAAAGGCGGATTGACGGTCTCGGCGGCCCGCAGGGTCTCCTGGGCCGGAATGGCGCCACGCAGGATGTAGCGGCCCTCCATCATGTCGTACTCGGCGAACGAGAACATGAATTCGGCGGTCTGCTGCACCAGCTCGTAGTACTTGTCCAGCACCTGCTGCGAGGGATTGGCGCGGTAGACCAGTTCGGCCAGGTAGATGAGGTGGGGTTGCTGCCAGATGAGGAACGAACCCACGCTGCTGGGCGCTTCGGTGCCCGACGGGTCGGTCATCTTCATCCAGCGCACGCCTTCGAATCCCTGGCGGCGGGCAATCTCCCGGGCCACGGGCTGCACGGTATGGTACCAGCCCAGCGTGCGGTCGAGCAGCTGCTCGCGGCCCCACAGGGCGAAGTGGGCCTGGTGCCACCAAATCATCTCCATGTGGTATTTGCCGAACCACGAGTTGTAGGTGAGGCCCGTCTCCTGGGGAGGCGTCGTGCCGGCGCACTGGATGGCCAGCAGGTATTGCGAGAGCACCACGCGGCGCTCCAGTTCCGGGGCGCGCGGGTCGGTGCAGGCGCTGAAATCGACGGCTGCGCCCTCTTTCCAGAAACGCTGCCAGTAGGCGGAGGCCGCTGCGGCTGCTTCGGCGAATCCGGCCTGTTCACCCTCCGGCTTCTCGGGATAGAAGCCTACCGAGAAGGAGAAGTCGTCGCCCGCGGGGGTCAGCACGAAGTAGTTGGCCCGCTTTTGGCTGAGGGCGGCATCGCCCGTCCACTCCACGTCCACGTAGTAGACGGTTTCATCCAGTGTCCGCTTCAGCAGGGCGTGTCCGGCGCTCTGCTCCACCAGTTCGGTGGAGTGGAGCTCGTCGCGGCTCCAGTCGCAGGCGTCGTCGGCATGGGCTCCGGTCGGGTAGGGGAAGCGCAGGTTCACGGGCAGCGGAGCCGCTACGCTGGCGGCCATCACGTCGCTACTGGGGTTCACCACGGTGTGCACCTCGTAGTTTTTGCCTTCGAAAGAGAAGGAGCTGTTAATCGTTCCGTTCCACATGTCGAGGGTCTGGGAGATTCCGCTCACCGCGCTCATGGGAACCGCTTCGCCCAGCTCGAAGCCCACCATGCCCAGGTGCAGGCGGTGGGGATTGACGCGGTACCAGTCGGCGGCCGCCTTGTTGCGGCCCTCCTCCTTGAACTGCACGGCGTAGGGCTCCTTGCGTCCGCGGCCGAAGTCGTACTCCTTGAGCGTCTCGGCGGGGGTGTAGCCCTCGGGATTGGCGAAACTGTGCCAGCCCCACTGGCTCTGGGTGCCCAGGGGCACTCCGCGTTTGTAGAAGTCGGGGAAGGTCTGCAGACCCGTGGCATCGACCGTGAAGGCGAACTCGCCGTTGCCCACCGAGAAGGAGCTCAGCGAGTCGAATTCCGTCACCGACGGGTTGTTGCGATTGACCAGCGCATAGCGGTCTATGCCCTTGTGTCCGCCGCAGCCCGACAGAAGCAGCAGGGCGGAGAGGGCGTATAAAACGTGTTTCATGGCTCTTATTTCTTTACGACAATCTTGTCATACTGGTCGTTGGCGTTGATTTCGGTGTAGCGCGGCGCATCAGACATCTCCATCAGAGCCCGGATGACGGGGCCTTCGCCCATGGGGGCGTTCACCTCGGTGGGGCGGGTGTAGTAGAAGGTGAGCGACGGCATGATGCCCGTGCCCACGCAGATGTTGGTCACGTCGCCCTCTTCGGTCATCATCGAGAGGATGCCCTTGGTGCCCTGCTCCGCCACGTAGATGTAGTCGGGGTGCAGCCACCCTTTCTTCACGCCGCGGGCCATGCCGAAGACGAACATGGCGGTGCCGGAAATCTCCTCGTAGCTGTCGCTCTTGTCGAGCAGCTGGTGCCACAGGCCGCTCTGGGCCTGATAGCGGGCCACGCCCTGTGCCTGCATCCGGAAGTTGTCGATGACGGCCTGGCGCTTGGGATGGTTCTCGGGCATGTAGGTCAGCAGGTCGGCGGTGGCCATGAATATCCAGCCGTTGGCGCGGCTCCAGTGCGCCACGCCGTGCTCCTTGACGTCGGTGTGGTAGCAGTGGTAGTAAATCTGCTTTTCGGGGCACCACAGATACTGGGTGTACTTGAGAATCTGGTTGGCGGCGTCGTCGAAGTATTTGTCGTCGCCGGTGAATTTGCCCATGCGGCAGAGGAACGATACGGCCATGAAGGCGTCGTCGGCCCAGATGGTGTTCTCGTGGGGCCAGATGCGGGCGATGGTTCCGTCGGCCAGACGCGGCTCGGCGTAGTTGAGGTGCTCGGCGGTGGTGTTGATGTAGTCGAGGAACGCCGGGCTGGGGTGACGCTGCTGCAGCTCGATGAGGCTGGCGCCCATGGGGCCGTTGTCGTCCAGCCGCTTGTTGCGGAAAATCATGTGCCAGCTCAGACGGGGAACGGCTCTCCAGCCCCCTTCGGCGAATGCCTGGTCGTAGAGGCGGCGGAAGTAGTCGAGGTTCCCTTCGTTGAACACGAAGTTCATGCTCCGCAGTACGAAGTCCTCGTAGCGCTTGTCGCCGAAACGGTCGGCCATCTCGAGCATGGCGATGTTGGTCACGCCGTTGGTGTAGTGCCAGTTGTTGTAGTGGCTTTCGACGGTCATGGTGCGCTTCAGGGGCACGCCTTTCAGGTTGGTGTAGACCTGGCCGGTTTCGGTGTCCTTGAAGGTGTAGGTGGTGTTGCGCAGAATGCGTTCGGCAATCTTCTTCACTGCCTCTTCGGCCTGCTGCTGCGTGGTTTTGGGACGGGGAGCGCCGCTGCGGGCCGGCCCTTGCTGTGCGTGGAGCGCCGTGGTGCATGCGAGCGCTGCGATGAGTAGAATTTTCTTCATTTGAGTCGTGGCGTCCGACCAATCGGAAATCGGACCGTAATTTGTTGTGTTACATTTGGTTTTTGGGCAGGACCGACGCCGATTCGTCCGGTCCGTCCGGTGGCGGAAGCGCGGTTCCGGCCCTCGGCCGCACCGTCTTCGCACGCTACCCGTTTATATATGCCGAACTGTAAGCGCCCCGCGGGGAGGCACTTACAGTCTGACATGCGTTTCGGTATCCGACATTTTCCGGCTCCCCGCGGGGAGCCGGAAAATGTCGTGCCGTTTAGTTTTGCATCAACGTGGGGAATACCAGCGAGAAGATGAGAATGGCCAGGCCGAGCAGAAGCACGAAGACGGTCTTGCTGCTTACGCCTTTCCACTCCTTGAGCAGGATGCCCCACACGTTGGAGAATATCACGTTCAGCGACATGAGGATGCACCACGAGAAGGCCAGCATCACCGAACCCTCGGCGAAGAAGCTCTTGCCCATGGCCAGTCCGAAGAACTGACAGTACCACAGTACGCCGGCCAGCGCACAGAAGAGGATGTTGTTCACAGCCTCGCCGCCGCTGACGTTCTTGTAGTCGCTGAAAGTGCCGTTTTTCTTGTTCTGGAACAGACAGTAGACGGCATTGGTCAGAAAACCGCCCAGGGTCACCAGCAGCGTGGCGGGCAGGCTGGCGAACATGTCGTTCGCACCCAGCGCCTTGGCGTTGGCGGTGACGGCCTGGCCCGCATCGAGGCCCAGTGCGAAGCAGGCGCTCATCACGCCGGCCAGCAGGGCCACCAGCAGACCTTTGGTCAGGGCGAAGTCCTTCACGGCGGCCTTGCGCTCCTCTTCGGTCATGTTCTGCGCGCGCAGACTGCCCGCGTAGCCCAGCACGGCGATGCCCGCCAGGGTGATGCACACGCCGATGAGCAGGATGAGTCCCTCGCCGTGGAACAGGTCGTCGCCGGCCAGAATCGCGGGCAGCAGGGTGCCCAGGCCCGAGCAGGTGCCCAGTGCGATGGACTGGCCCAGGGCCACGCCCAGGTAGCGCATGCTCAGTCCGAAGGTGAGACCTCCCACGCCCCAGAGCACGCCGTAGATGACGGTCTTCCACACGCCTTCGGCGGCGAAAATCTGGCAGAGGCTGCCGCCTTCGTTCACGGCCAGCATCGCACCCAGGAAGGGGAACACCAGCCACGCGAAGATGCCCTGTACGAGCCAATAGCTCTCCCACGACCACTTCTTTATCTTGTTGATGGGCACATAGCAACTGCTCTGGCAGAAGCTGCCGACGGCAATTATCAACAGGCCCAGGAATACGCTCTCCATGACCGTTAGCGCTTAGAGGTTACTTCGGCCTCGTACTTCTGCACTTCGGCGATGAACGATTCGCCTACGGGCACGTTGTTGCGCGAGCAGAACTCGTCGTAGACGGCGTTCCAGGGCAGTGCCTTCGCCTCTTCGAGCAGAGCCAGACGCTCGAACTTCTTGTCCTCGGCCTCGTACTGGCGGAGCTGGGCGATGGGCTCGAGCAGTGCGCGGACCATGCACTTCTGTGCGGCACGCGAACCGATGACGTAGGCGCCGATGCGGTTGAGGGTGCCGTCGAAGTAGTCCAGACCGTAGTGCACGCGCTCCAGAGCGCCGGCGCGGACGATTTCGCTGAACAGGTCGAGGGTGGGGTCGTCCATGATGGTCACGTGGTCGGAGTCCCAGCGGACGGGGCGCGACACGTGCAGCATCAGTTCCGGAACGAAGAGCAGCATCGCCGATACCTTGTCGGCTACGCTCTCGGTCGGGTGGAAGTGGCCGGTGTCGAGGGTAATCATCATGTCGTTCTTGGCTGCGTAGGCGGTGTAGAAGTCGTTGGAGCCCACGGTGTAGCTCTCCAGACCGATGCCGAATACCTTGCTCTCGACGCAGTCTTTCATGTTGGCGTACTTGGTGGCGAAAATCTGGTCCAGCGAATCCTTCAGCAGCTCGCGGTATTTGAGACGGTTCACGGTGAGGTCCTTGCTTCCGTCGTGCACCCAGGTGTTCATGATACAGGGGTCGCCCTGCGCCTTGCCGATGGCCTCGGAGATGGCGCGGCAGCGCTTCGAGTGCTCAATCCAGAAGTCGCGGATGCCCTTGTCGGGGTTCGACAGCGAGAGGTCGCCGCTCTTGGGGTGCGAGAAGGAGGTGGAGTTGAAGTCGAGCAGGGTGTCGTTCGCCTTCGCCCAGTCAATCCAGCTCTGGAAGTGCTCTACCTCCACCTGGTCGCGGTCCACGAACTTGCCGCCGAAGTCGCCGTAAATCTCGTGCAGGTTCAGACGGTGCGAGCCGGGGATGAGGCTCTTGGCGTAGAGGATGTCGGCACGCAGTTCGTCGATGTTGCGGGCCTTGCCGGGGTAGTTGCCGTTCACCTGGATGCCGCCGGTCAGCTCGCCGCCCTGGTTCTCGAAGCCGGCTACGTCGTCGGCCTGCCAGCAGTGCATCGACAGGTGGAAGTTCTGCATCTGCTCCAATACCTTTTCGGTATCTACGCCCACTGCGGCGTAACGCTCTTTAGCTACTTCGTAAGCTTTTTTTACCAATTCTTCTTTCATGTTGTCAGTAATTTTTATCGGTTATTGAATTTCATGGTTTATTGTTACAGGTCGGAACGGAACACGCACAGGTATCTGTCGTAGCCGCTCTGCCAGTGTTTTACGTATTCGGGGGTGAAGACCTTCAGGTTTTCCGACTCGCGAATCATCTTTCTCATGCCGTCGATGCCGCTCACGCAGCCTGCGCTCTTGGCCTGAATCATGATGTTGCCGATGGCGGTCGCCTCGGCCGGGCCGCTCACCACGGGAATGCCGATGGCGTTGGCCGTAAACGAGTTGAGCAGGTCGTTGCGCGAACCGCCGCCGATGACGTAGAGGCGTTCGATGGGGAACGGCGACATCTCCTTGAGGGCCTCCAGCACCTGGCGGTAGCGCAGGGCGAGGCTTTCGAAGATGCAGCGGACGATTTCGCCGTAGCTCTCGGGAACGTGCTGTCCGGTCTTCTCGCAGTAGTTCTTGATGGCCTCTATCATCGAGGGGGGATTGGCGAAGCAGGGCGAATCGGGGTTGATGAGGCAGGTGAACGCCGGGGCGATTTTGGCCAGCTCGATGAGCTCGGGATAGGACATGGCGGCCATCTCGCTGTTCTCCTTGCGGCACGACTCGAGCAGCCACATGCCGCAGATGTTCTTCAGGAAGCGGATGGTGCCCTCGATGCCGCCCTCGTTGGTGTAGTTCATGTTGTAGCTCTCCTCCGAGATGATGGGCTGGTCCACCTCGATGCCCATCAGCGACCAGGTGCCGCTGCTCAGGTAGGCGAAATGCTTGCCCTCGGCGGGTACGGCGGCCACGGCGCTGGCGGTGTCGTGGCCGGCTACGGCTACGACGGGCACCTCGCCCAGACCGGTGATGCGGCGCACCGAGGCGTTGAGCGTGCCGACGGTTTCACCCGGCATGACGAAGCGGCCGAAGTGCTCCTCGCTAAGCTCCAGAAGATTGAGTATTTCGGGGTCCCACTTTTTGGTTTCGGGGTTTATCATCTGCGAGGTGGAGGCGATGGTGTATTCGGTGACCTTTTCGCCCGTCAGCATGTAGGAGAGGGCGTCGGGGAAGAAGAGTATCTTGTCCGTCACGGGCAGCACCGACGAGTTGTTGCGCCGGATGGTGTCGAGCTGGAAGACGGAGTTGAAGTTCATAATCTGGATGCCGGTCAGCGAGTAGAGCTTGTCGCAGGGCATGCGCTTGAAGAACTCCTCGGGGGCGCCCACGGTGTGGGGGTCGCGGTAGGAGTAGGGCTGGCGCAGCAGCTCGCCGTCCTTGCCGATGAAAACGAAATCGACGCCCCAGGTGTCGATGCCGATGGAGGCGATGGGCACCTTCTTGTCGGCTACTTTCTTCAGGCCGTCGATTATACATTCGTAGAGGGCGTATATGTCCCAGTAGAAATGTCCGTTGCACTCGATAATCCGGTTGGGGAAGCGGTTGATTTCCTCCAGCTGGATTTTTTCGTTTGCGATGGTACCCAGGATGGTACGACCGCTGGTCGCTCCGAGGTCAATCGCTACAAAGTGTTTTTGTTCCATAGTTATTCAGTAGTTTAACGATTCCGGTTGGGTGCGACACCGTCCGATTCGGCACAGTATCTTCGCAAAGATAACTATTTTTGTTCGTTCCTACAAGAGATATGCGGGGCTCTTTTGCCGAAAAAGTCGATAAAATCTCTTTTCCCGGGCTCCCGTTTGCGGCTTTCCGGAGAAAAAAGAGAAGTGTGCCGCCCCCGGCGGGGC
>JAGBHC010000040.1 GCA_017935625.1 Rikenellaceae bacterium
AACTGCTTGGCTCCCCTTGCCAAGGTTATCAACGATAACTTCGGTCTGTTAGAGGGTCTTATGACCACCGTACACTCCACCACCGCTACCCAGAAGACCGTAGACGGTCCCTCGATGAAGGACTGGAGAGGCGGACGTGCCGCTTCGGGCAACATCATTCCCTCTTCGACCGGCGCCGCCAAGGCCGTAGGCAAGGTGATTCCTTCGCTGAACGGTAAGCTGACCGGTATGTCGATGCGTGTCCCGACTCTGGACGTATCGGTAGTGGACCTGACCTGCCGTCTCGAGAAATCGGCTACCTACGACGAGATTAAGGCTGCCATGAAGAAGGCTTCCGAGAACGAACTGAAGGGCATCCTGGGCTACACCGAGGACGACGTGGTTTCTTCGGACTTCCTGGGCGACGCTCGCACCTCCGTGTTCGATGCCAAGGCCGGTATCGCTCTGAACGGCAACTTCGTGAAACTCGTTTCGTGGTATGACAACGAGTGGGGTTACTCGAACAAGGTTATCGAGCTGATTCAGCACATGAATACCGTTAAATAGTTCTCTCCGAAGAGAATCGTTTGACAGATGAAAGACGGCTGCCGCATGATTGCGGCGGCCGTCTTTCGTGTTTTCGGGGCGCCGTGGGTCGGTGCGCGGTTGTCTTTCGTGCTTTCGTGGTTCCGTGTTTTCGGGGCGCCGTGGGGCAGTGCCGGCAGCCGTTTCAGGGTTATGCGGCGGTGACGTTCTTTCGTGTCGTGTCGGGCGGGCGCGTGGGGCGTCGGTGCGCGGTTGTCTTTCGTGCTCTTGTGGTTCCGTGTTTTCGGGGCGCACGCGGGCGAAGCTCCGCGGGACTTGCGTATGTCGGAAAAAATGATTATCTTGGCTGAAATTGGAACGAAAACCCGATAATTGACTTTTTGATATGAAAAAACTGCTGACAGCCGCCGTGGCGGCCTTGATTGCATGGGGTGCCGCGGCGCAGACTACCGCCGGGCTGGACCCGCTTTTGCAGAATGTGTATGCCCGCAATACGCAGAGCTTGAACGGATATTGGAGATATGTAGTGGACCGCATCGAGGTGGGCTATTACGACTATCGCCACCAGCCTGTGGAGAACGGCTTCTTCGTCGAGCCGCAGGTGGACAACGTCCGCACCTGGAAAGAGTACGACTTCGACACCTCGCCGGTGATGCCCGTTCCGGGCGACTGGAACACCTTCGACGAGCGTCTCTCGCTCTACGACGGAGCGATGTGGTTCCGCCGCAAGTTCGTTTACCGTCCGCAGCAGGGCGAGCGCACCTTCCTCTATTTCGGGGCGGTGAACTACGACGCGAAGGTCTTCGTGAACGGCCGTTTCGCCGGAGAGCACGAGGGCGGATTCACGCCCTTCAACTTCGATGTGACGGAGCTCATGCGGCCGGGCGAGAACACGGTGATGGTGATGGCCGACAGCCAGCTTTCGCCCCGGACCGTGCCGGTGGACAATTACGACTGGTGCAACTACGGCGGCATCCTGCGCGATGTGATGCTGGTGACCGTGCCCCAGGACTTTATCCGCACCTATAAGTTCGAGTTGCAGCGCGGAACCCGCGACCGCATCCGGGTCGAGGTGAAACTCGACAAGGCGCTGGCCGGGCAGGAGGTGACGGTCGGGATTCCCGAACTCAAGGTCAATCGCAGCGCGGTGACCGATGCCGACGGCGTGGCGGCTTTCGAAGTGAAGGCTTCGCCGGAGCTGTGGTCGCCTGAGAATCCGCGGCTCTACGAGGTGACCGTCGCCGCCGGAGCCGACCGGGTGAGCGACCGCATCGGATTCCGCACCGTGGAGACCCGCGGCCGCGACATCCTGCTCAACGGCAAGGAGATTTTCCTCAAGGGTATCTGCATCCACGACGAAGCCGCATTCCGCGACGGCCGCATCTATTCGGCCGAGGAGTGCCGCACGCTGCTCGGATGGGCCAAGGAGCTGGGCTGCAATTTCGTGCGTCTGGCCCACTATCCCCACAACGAGCTGATGGTGCGCGAGGCCGAGCGGATGGGCCTGCTGGTGTGGGACGAAATTCCGGTCTACTGGACCATCGACTTCAGCAGCGACGAGAGCCTGGCCAATGCCCGCAACCAGCTCGACGAGATGATGGAGCGGGATATGAACCGGGCCAATGTCATCATCTGGTCGGTGGCCAACGAGACGCCTCACAGCAGCGAGCGCGATGCTTTCCTCTCCTCGCTGGCCCGCTACGCCAAGAGCAAGGACGCCAGCCGTCTGGTGAGCATGGCCATGGAGAAGTCGCCCAAGTCGCCGACCGTCTTCTCGGTCAAGGACAACATGAACGAGTATGTGGATGTCATCAGCGTGAACCAGTACACGGGTTGGTACGGCGAACATATCGACGTCATCGACCGGGTGAGCTGGGAGATAGACTATGACAAACCGATAGTGATGAGCGAGGTGGGTGCTGAGGCGCTGGCCGGCTATCACAGCGAGGAGATGAAGATATGGAGCGAGGAGTATCAGGCCGAATTCTACCGCAAGACACTGAAGATGATTGACGAACGGATGCCGAAGCTGGCGGGTATCACGCCCTGGATATTGAAGGATTTCCGTTCGACGCGCCGGGTGATGCCCGTCTATCAGGAGGGCTACAACCGCAAGGGGCTCGTCTCCGAGCGCGGCGAACGCAAGGAGGCTTTCCGCGTGTTGCAGCAGTGGTATAAGGACAAATAGGCCTCTCCGGCTTCTTGAGATGCGACCGGTCCCCGCGGATTTCATTCCGCGGGGACCGGTTCGTGTCTGAGAGGCCCTCTGTTCCCGGGTGCCGGAGAAAAGGAAAGAAAAAGAGGAGAGAGAAGAGGAAAAGAGGGGGAGGAAAAGGGGATAAAGAGAGGAAAGAGGAGAGAAGAGGTGTAGGAAGAGGAGGGGAAAAGAGGGAGGAGGACAAAAAGAGAGAAAGAGAGGGAAGGGGGAGGCCGTTCTGCGGTGTCGTATCGTTTCAGGGCTTCTTGCGTCGGTTTCGGGTGCTGTCCGGCAGGAGGCGCAGGCGCGAGTCGCGGCGTGTCATTTGCCGGTTCCCATCCAGGTCCATTTGTGCCAGACGTATTCCAAAGGTCCCTGCTTGTGTTTGCTCAGCCACCGTTTGCAGAAGCGGACCTGCAGGAAAAATGTGAGCAGACCGATAAGCAGACTGACTGTATAGCCGCAGTAGGGGGCGAGATACAATCCGAAGGGAAAATAGATTGCGGCTCCGATGACGGACTGGGAGATGTAGTTGGTAAGACTCATCCTGCCGTAGAGGCGCAGACTGCTTACCCGCCTGCTGAACGTCTCGTTCCGGTAAAGAATCACGAAGGAGGAGACCAGCACCGACGCGAACGCCAGCTTCTGCCACATGTCGAGTGCGGTTCCTGCGCTTTGCCGTACGATTGCATCGCTCTGCATGACGAGTTCTTTCAGGGTGTAGAGAGGGGCGAAGGATATTGCCGAGACAATCAGTACCCTGGTCCACAGGCGCAGATTCTTTTCGGACGAGACGAACAGCCGTTTTCTGCCGATGTAGAAGCCCAGCAGAAACAGTCCGGCCGTCTGGAAGAATCGTCCGGCATTGACGGCCCACAGCAGGCTGGCTTTTTGTCCCAGCGTGATGTTGCCGAGTACGAAGTCCCGGAAGTTTCCGGCTTTCGTGTACTCCGCCACTTCCGCGTACATTTCATCGACTTTCAGGTCGGGGAGGCGATGCGCGGGGTCTGTCAGGCCGGCAATGCAGTGATACCATTCGACGGGCTGCAGAAGGAGTATCACGGCGGCTATCCCTATCGCCTTGTCGCTCCAGTTGCGGGTGAGGAACAACACGGGGCCGACGACGGCGAACAGCAGAAGTACGTCGCCGGCCGGGAAGAAGGCGGCGTTCAGCGTCGCGAATCCCGTCAGCAGGACCAGACGCCACAGAAACCGGTATCCGAAGTCTTTGCACTGTTTGTTTTGATTGTCGCTCTGTATGTAGAACGTGAAACCGAACAGCAGGGCGAAAATCGCATAGGCCTTTCCGGCGAAAAGAGTGAAGATTCCGTTGAACACTCCCTGGTCCAGTACGTTCAGCCATTCGGGCGAGGAGGCCGGATAGACCGGAAAGATAAAGTGCTCCAGGTTGTGAACCAGGATGATGGCCATTACGGCGAATCCGCGCAGGGCATCCACTGCCTCTATGCGGGGATTCTTTATCGGAAGTCGCTCCATTTCGTTTGTCGGATGATGTGCTGTCGGTTCATTCGTAGTCCGTCCTCTGCTTTCGCTGCGACATCTTACACCTCGTGCGAGAGCGGGGCGGGGACGGTGGCGGAGGTGTCGAAGTCGCCCCAGCGGTCGGCGATGGAGTCGAGCGTGGAGAGCAGCTGCGGAATGTCGCTGAGGGTGACCAGCTGCAGGCGCGTGTCGCGGAAGTTGGGCAGCCCCTTGAAGTAGTTGCTCAGGTGGCGCCGCATTTCGAGCACGCCGACCCGCTCGCCTTTGATTTCCACCGATTTGAGCAGGTGACGCTTGGCCAGTTCCACCCGTTCGGGCACCGAGGGCTGGGGGAGCAGCCGGCCGGTGGCCAGGTAGTGTTTCACTTCGCGGAAAATCCATGGGCGGCCGTAGGTGGCGCGTCCTATCATCACGCCGTCCACTCCGTAGCGGTCGAAGGCTTCGCGGGCCTTGACGGCCGAGTCGATGTCGCCGTTGCCGATGATGGGAATACGGATGGCCGGATTGTTCTTCACCCGCCCGATGAGCGTCCAGTCGGCCTCGCCCTTGTACATCTGGTTGCGGGTGCGGCCGTGGATGGTGAGGGCGGCTATGCCCGCATCCTGCAGGCGGAGGGCTATCTCCTCGATGTTCTTGCTGGTCTCGTCCCATCCCAGGCGGGTTTTGACCGTCACGGGTTTGCGGACGGCCTCCACGATGCGGCGCGTCATCTCCACCATGAGCGGCACGTCGCGCATCATGCCGCTGCCGGCTCCGCGCCCCGCGATTTTTTTGACCGGACAGCCGAAGTTGATATCGATGATATCGGGGTCGGCGCTTTCGGCCAGCCGGGCGGCCTCCACCATCGGTTCGATGAGGTGTCCGTATATCTGAATGCCCACGGGGCGTTCGTAGTCGTAGATGTCGAGTTTGGCCCGCGACTTGGCTGCGTCGCGTATCAGGCCGTCGCTCGAGATGAATTCGGTGTAGACCACATCGGCGCCGAACTGTTTGCACACCCAGCGGAACGAAGGGTCGGTGACATCCTCCATGGGGGCCAGGAACAGCGGTTGCGGGCCAAGCTCTATCTCTCCGATTTTCATGTCGCTACATTCTTTCCGGAACTTCGATGCCGAGCAGTTTCATGCCCAGCGAGATGACCCTGGCCACTTGGGCGCACAGCCTCAGACGCATGGCACGCACGGCGGGGTTCTCCTCGCGCAGAATCGAGTGGTCGTGGTAGTAGCCGTTGAACGACTTGGCCAGTTCGTAGACATAGGCTCCGATGAGCGAGGGGGAGAAGTTCTCGGCTGCGGCACGCACGGTCTGCGGATAGTCGCAGAGGGTTTTGATGAGTCCGATTTCCTCCGGCACGTAGCTCACCTCGCCCGCGAGGCCGGTGTCGATGCCGGCTTCGGCCGCCTTGCGCAGGATGGACTTGATACGTGCGTGGGTATACTGGATGAAGGGGCCGGTGTTGCCGTTGAAGTCTATCGACTCGCGGGGGTCGAAGAGCATGGTCTTCTTGGGGTCTACCTTGAGGATGAAATACTTCAGGGCTCCCAGACCCACCATGCGGCTGATGGCGTCGGCCTCCTGGGCGGAGCAGCCGTCGAGTTTGCCGAGCGTCTGCGACATCTCGCGGGCGGTCTCCACCATGTCGGCAATCAGGTCGTCGGCATCGACCACGGTGCCCTCGCGCGACTTCATCTTGCCTTCGGGCAGCTCCACCATGCCGTAGGAGAGGTGGAAGATGTTGTCACTCCACTGGTAGCCGAGTTTCTTGAGCACCAGCTTGAGCACCTGGAAGTGGTAGTTCTGTTCGTTGCCCACCACGTAAATCATGTCGTCGAGGCGGTTGTCCTCGAAGCGGCGGAATGCGGTTCCCAGGTCCTGGGTCATGTAGACCGAGGTGCCGTCGCCGCGCAGCAGCAGTTTCTGGTCGAGGCCGTCGGCGGTGAGGTCAATCCACACTGAGTTGTCCTCCTTGCGGAAGAAGATGCCCTTGCTCAGTCCCTCGTCCACCAGGTTCTTGCCGAGCAGATAGGTCTGCGATTCGTAGTACACCTTGTCGAACTCCACGCCCAGCGCCTTGTAGGTGACGTCGAACCCGTCGTACACCCAGCCGTTCATGGTCTCCCACAGCGAGTATACTTCGGGGTCTTTGGCCTCCCAGCGGCGCAGCATCTCCTGAGCCTGCTGCATGACGGGGGCCTTCTTCTTGGCCTCCTCCTCGCTCATGCCCGAGGCGGTGAGCTCCTTAATCTGGGCCTTGTAGTGCTTGTCGAACTCCACGTAGTATTTGCCCACCAGGTGGTCGCCCTTCATGCCGCTCGAAGCGGGGGTCTCGCCGTTGCCGTAGAGCTGCCAGGCCAGCATGCTCTTGCAGATGTGGATGCCCCGGTCGTTCACCAGATTGACCTTGATTACGCGGTGGCCGTTGGCCTCCAGTATGCGTGCGACGGAGTATCCGAGCAGGTTGTTGCGGATGTGTCCCAGGTGCAGGGGCTTGTTGGTGTTGGGCGACGAATATTCGACCATCACCGTGCGGCCCGTGGCGGGGGCCTGTCCGAAGTGCTCGTCGGCGGCTATCTCGGCGAATCGTTCGCCCCAGAAGCCGCTGCGCAGCGAGAGGTTCAGGAATCCCTTGATGACATTGAACGCCTCCACTTCGGGGGTGTCGGCCACGATGCGCTGACCGATTTCGGTGGCGGTGGCTTCGGGCGATTTGCGGCTCCGCTTCAGCAGGGGGAACACGACCAGGGTGTAGTCTCCCGTGAATTCGGGTCGGGTCTTCTGAATCTGGATGCTTTCGCCCGCGAGCGGGCCGTAGAGTGCCTCGACGGAGCGGGTCACGGCGTTGGATACGAACTGTTCGATATGCATGGTTTGGCTCTTTATCTGTGGTTAATAATCACCGAATAGGGCGCAAATTTAATGATTTTTCCCGGAATAGCCGCCTGCGGGGCGGAAGAATATGGGACTTTCGGGCTTTATTTGCTAACTTTGCGCGAGTGAAAATCCAAATACGTACCGCATAGACAGATGTTCGACAAAGAGAAAGGGCTCTACGTGGCCCACGGCCCCCACGGGGCGATTAGCATTACGGGCCGCATGGCGAATCGCCACGGCCTGATAGCCGGAGCGACCGGCACGGGCAAGACCGTCTCGCTGCAGGTGATAGCCGAGAGTTTTTCGCAGGCGGGCGTGCCCTGTTTCATGGCCGACATGAAGGGCGACCTGTCGGGAATCAGCCAGCCGGGCGAACGGACCGGATTCATCGACAGGCGCTGCGCCGAATTCGGCATCGCCGCACCCCGTTTCGAGGGGTGCCCGGTGCGGTTCTACGACGTGTTCGGCGAGCAGGGACACCCCATGCGCACCACCGTTTCGCGCATGGGGCCCCAGTTGCTGGCGCGGCTGCTGGAGCTCAACGAAACCCAGACGGGGATTCTCAACATCGTCTTCCGCATCGCCGACGAGCGGGGGCTGCTGTTGATAGATATCAAGGATTTGCGGTCGATGCTCGACTACGTCTCCAAGCACGCCCGCGAGTTCACCTCCACCTACGGCAACATCGCCGCACAGAGCGTGGGGGCCATCCAGCGTGCCCTGCTCACGCTCGAGAACCAGGGGGGAGACCGGTTCTTCGCCGAGCCCGACTTCGATATTTTCGACCTGATTCAGAGTGAGGGCGGCCGCGGAGTGATGAGCGTGCTGGCGGCCGACAAGCTGATGCTCAGTCCCAAACTCTACTCCACCTTTCTGCTGTGGCTGCTCTCCGAGCTCTATGCGCAGCTGCCGGAGGTGGGCGACATGGAGCTGCCCAAGCTGGTCTTCTTCTTCGACGAGGCGCACATGCTTTTCGAGGGGACGAGCAAGGCGCTGGTCGATAAAATCGAGCAGGTGGTGCGGCTTGTCCGGAGCAAGGGCGTGGGCGTCTATTTCGTGACCCAGAGTCCGACCGACATTCCGGACAACATCCTGGGCCAGCTCGGCAACCGCGTGCAGCATGCCCTGCGGGCCTTCACCCCCAAGGACCAGAAGGCGGTGAGGGCGGCTGCGGAGACCTTCCGGGCCAACCCTTCGTTCCGGACCGCGGATGCCATCATGGAGCTCGGAACGGGCGAGGCGTTGGTGTCGTTCCTCGACGAGAAAGGGGCCCCTTCGGTGGTGGAGCGGGCCAAGATGCTCTTCCCGCTGAGCCGGATTGGGGCCGTCACCCCTTCGCAGCGCGACCTCATCATCCGGCAGTCGCGTCTCTACGGCCGTTACGACAAGGTCATCGACCGCGAGAGTGCGTTCGAGGTGCTGCTGGCCGAGAGCGAGGAGCAGGCCCGCCGGCAGGAGCGCGAAGAGGAGGAGCAGCAGGCCCGGAAAAGCCGGACGGGCGGAGGCGGCGCGCGGAAGAGCCTTTTCGGCGCCATCATCGGCGCGGCGGTGGCCAGCCTCGGCCGCAGCCTGGGCAACGAAGTGGCCCGGAGCGTGACGGGAAGCAAGCGGAGAGGTTCGACGGGCGGAGTCAAGGGGGCGGCCGGCAAGGCCATCGGTTCGGCGGCGCGGACCGCCACCACCCAGCTGACGCGCAGTCTGCTGGGCAATCTGTTGAAGTAGGGCGGTGAGCGGAAAGACGATACGACTCGGTGCGGTGCTCGGAGCGATGGTCGCTTCGGCGGTGCTCTGCTGCGTGCGGATTGCCGGGGTGCGCCGTGCCGTCGTGCGGGACGTTTCCGCGCAGGAGGTCGGGGAGGACAGGGCCCTGCCGGTTCGCCGGGCCCGTATCGTGGTGGCCGGCGACCTGATGCAGCACCTGCCGCAGGTGCAGGCCGCCCGGCGCGATTCGGGATTCGACTACACGGAGTGTTTCCGCTACCTGAAACCGATTTTCGACAGCGCCGATTTGGTACTCCTCAATCTGGAGACGACCCTCACCCGTCGCGGACGCCATACGGGCTATCCGCTGTTCCGTTCGCCGGCCGAGTTGGGAGCGGCCCTGCGGCACATCGGCGTGGACGTGGCAGTGCTGGCCAACAACCACATCTGCGACAACGGCGCCTACGGCATCGCGACCACCGTCGGGGTGCTCTCCGAGGCGGGCGTGGCCTACACGGGCGCCTTTGCCGACAGCGCCGATTACCGGTCGCGCACGCCGCTGATGCTCCGGGCGGGCGAGCTGTCGGTCGCGCTGCTCAATTACACTTACGGGACCAACGGCATGCCGGTTCCTGCCGGCTGCACGGTCAATCTCATCGACACGGCGGCCATCGACCGCGACCTGCGGCGTATCGACCGTTCGCAGACCGATTGCGTGATGCTCTTTCTGCATTGGGGCGACGAGTATGCCCGCCGGCCGAATGCGGAGCAGCGCCGGCTGGCCGACTTTTGCCGCCGGCGGGGCGTGGAGCTGATTGTGGGCAGCCATCCCCATGTGGTGCAGCCCATCGAAATCCGGTTCGATACGCTGCGCGGCCGGGCGACGGGCGCCACTTTCTATTCGCTCGGCAATCTGGTCTCCAACCAGCGGAGCCGTTTCTGCGACGGCGGGGTGGTGGCGACTCTGGAGCTGGAGCGCACGGCCGGCGAGCCCGTTTCGGTGGAGGTCTCCTACACGCCGGTGTGGGTGTCGCTTCCCGGTTACCGGATTCTGCCGGCCGGGGCGGGCGATACGGCTGCGATGTCTCCGGCGGCGCGGGCGGCCTGCCGGCGTTTCCTTTCCGACACCCGGTCGCTGCTTGCGGAGGAGCCCCTGCTGCGCGAACGCTTCTACCGCTTCGACTGAGTTCCGGCGCGGGTGCAATCCGTGCAATCCGTTCGGCCCGCCGGCCTCCGCCGCACGGAAGACAATCCCTGCGGCTGCGCACTTCGCCCGCAGGCGGCTTCCGCTTCGCTGAAGTCCGGGCTGCGCGGATGCTTCGACCGTTTCGCTGAAACCCGGGTTGTGCGGACGCGGCCCGAGCACCGCCGGGCAACGGCTCCCGCTCGGCAAAATGCAAACAAGTTTGCTTTTGCTCTCGCTTATCCGTCCTCTTTGGCTTCGCCTTAGATACTTCCGCTCGGCAAAATGCAAACAAGTTTGCTTTTGCTCTCGCTTATCCGTATCTTTGCTCCGAATCCGGAGTGGCTCCGGAGAGTAGTCAAGAATTTAAAGGTAATTTTTATGAAACGTATTTTACTGTTGATTAGCGTGCTGTGGGCCGTTTTGCCGGCCGGAGCCCAGAGCCGTCCCAAAGAGAACGGCGGAACGGAAGCGGCCATGTACGTGTCGTTGCTGGAGAAGGCCGACCGGAAGATTGACCTCATCGAGCTGGTGGGCGGCGAGCATTCGGACTTCCCGCTGACGCTCGAACTGGTGGACCCGTTCAAGGGACAGCGCTTTACCGACGGATTGGCTGCGGCGGAGGACGAGTTCATGTTCGTGGTGGGGAACGGCAGTGCCGAGGAGCTCTATTTCAACGTGCTGAAGGTGGCTTCGGACGGAGCGACGGCCGTGTGTCTGCCCGGCGAGCTGAAGATGGCGGCGATGACCGTGATGACGCTGACCGATTACGTTTTCAAGTTCGGCGAGCCGCGCGGAGTGGACCGTTTCATTCTGGTGGCCGGCAAGAAGCCGTTCGACGCCTACAAGGTCGCCGACATGCTCAACCGGGCGGTTCGGGTCAAGTCCCCCAAGAGCATCGCTCCGGAGAAAGTGGGCCTGGCAGTGGTTTCGGTTGCCGTCCGGTAGCCGGAAGAACGGAGACGAAAAAGAGCGGCTGTCCCGACGGGGCGGCCGTTTTTTGTGCCCCCCAGAGAGCGGGGAAGGGTTCCCCGGAAGGGGGAGAATGAAAAAGTCCGCTGAACCGTCAGCGGACTTTCTTGCAGAAGAAGTTGAGCTACCTGGACTCGAACCAGGAACGACAGAACCAAAATCTGCTGTGTTACCATTACACCATAGCTCAATCCGAATTGCTTCGAAGCGAGCGCAAAGGTACGATAAAATTTCGGTTCGAACAAAACGTTTCCCTGTTTTTTGCTACTCTTCGGCTTCGTCTCGGAACTCCCGCTCGGCAAAATACAAACGGGTTTGTTTTTGCCCTCGCTTATCCGTATCTTTGCACTTTCAGAAGATAGAGGTTCGAGTTATGGAACAGGGAAAAACGATGACCATTACCTATGAGCCGCAGGGGGTTTGCTCGCGTCTCATGCAGATTGAGGTTGAAAACGGTGTAATTCGGAGTGTTCAGGTCACGGGCGGCTGCCACGGCAACCTCCAGGGCCTGGGCGCGCTGCTGCGCGGCATGCGGGTGGAGGAGGCCGTTGCGCGGCTCGAAGGCATCGATTGCAGGGGAAAGGGCACCTCGTGCCCCGACCAGATGGCCCTTGCCCTGCGCCGCGCCTTGTGATGTCCGCCGCGACGCGGTTTCTCAGCGCTTTTCGCCGACCTTCTCTTTGATTTTGCCGGCTGCCGCGGTGACTTTTTCCGTCACTTTTTCGGCGGCATGCGATACGCTGTCCGCTACCTTGTCGGCCATGTCGGCCGCTTTTTCTTTGGCGGAATGGGCGAAGCTCTCTTTTTTCTCTTCGACCCGCGCTTCGGTGCGGTGCATCTTGTCGGCTGTGCGGTCTATGGCGTTCTCAGCCTGACGGGCAGCTGTTTCGATGCCCTTTTTCATGGTTTCGGAATTGACTTTTGTCATGGTCGGAACGTTATTTCTGTCGTCTGTTTTTTGCACTGGAGTTGGAGATGGCGGATGCTATCCACAGCAGCACGATTGCACCGATGATGGCGGCAATCAGACTGCCGGCCGTTCCCACCACGAACAGACCGAAGAGCGAGAGTATCCATCCTCCGATGAAACTGCCGATGACTCCGACTACCAGATTGAGCAGCAAGCCCGAACCGTGTCCTTTGACGAGCAGACTGGCCAGCCATCCGGCTACCAGACCGATGAGAAGAAACCATAAGTAATACATAAACGAATTTTTTATAAGTGGTTAATACGGAATAATCCTCCTCTGTCGTTACCGGCACACGAAGCGTAGCGGTTCCGGCGGGGGTTATCCGTTCCGTTGCAAAATCCGTTCCTAACTGTTTCGGGGGGCGGCGAATGCCCCGGGGGACGAGGGGCCGGGACGGGTTATCCCAGGATGAAGATGGTCGGGCGTTTGTGGATGTCGGGCACCGCGCTTTTGCGCCACTGGCCCACGGAGAGGGTGCGTATCAGTTCGTCGGGTTCGAGGATGTCGGCGGCTACGGTCAGGCGGGTTTCCGGCTGGCACACCTCGACGAGCTGTTCGAAGAGCTTGACATTGCGGTAGGGGGCCTCGATGAAGAGCTGCGACTGGCCCTCGGTGCGGGCTCGGTGTTCGAACCGGCGGATGGCGGCGGTGCGCTGCGGCGGTTTGACGGGCAGGTAGCCGTTGAAGGCGAACGACTGGCCGTTGAGGCCCGAGGCCATCAGCGAGAGGAGGATGGAGGAGGGGCCCACCAGCGGCACCACCCGTATTCCGTGGCGGTGGCATGCGGCGGCCAGGTCGGCCCCCGGGTCGGCTATGCCCGGCAGGCCGGCTTCGGAAATCATTCCGGCGCTTCTTCCCTCCAGCAGCGGAGCCACGAGGCGTTCCACCTCTTCGGGGCGGGTGTGCTCGTTGAGTTCGGCGAATTGCAGGGTGTCGATGGGCTTCCCGATTCCGGCTTTGGAGAGGAACCGGCGGGCCGAGCGCAGGTTCTCGACCACGAAGTAGTCGAGCGAGCGGATTATCTCGCCGTTGGCGGCGGGGGTCACCTCGTAGACGCCGCGGCTTTCGCCAATCGGGCAGGGTATCATGTAGAGCACTCCTTTTTCCATTACTCTTTGGTGTAGATTCGTTTGACTCGTGTCGAAACCGAGGTCAGCACCTCGTAGCAGATGGTGCCGAGCACGGCGGCCATATCTTCGGCGGTGTTGCCCGGGCGGTCGGAGAAGACCAGCACCGGGTCGCCCTCGCGGACTCCTTCGATATCGGTAATGTCTATCATGCAGCTGTCCATGCAGATGCGTCCCACGATGGGAGCCGGCCGGCCGGCTACGAGCATCGACCAGCGGCCGCAGCCGAGGTGCCGGTCGAGGCCGTCGGCATAGCCCACGGGGATGGTGGCGGTGCGGGTGGGGCGGGTGAGCACGCCGGCCCGGCCGTAGCCTACGGTCTGGTCGGGGGCGAGCTCCTTTATCTGCACGATGCGGGTGCGCAGGGTGCTGACGGGGCGCAGGCCCGGAGTTCCGAAGCCGTAGAGGCCCACTCCCAGGCGGCACATGTCGAAATGGGCCTCGGGGAAGCGGACGATGCCGGCGCTGTTGGCGATGTGGCGCAGCGGACGGTAGCCTATGCGGGCGGCCACGGCGTCGCTCATGCGCCTGAACAAGGCAATCTGGCTGCGGGTGAAGTCGTCCTGCGCGGGTTCGTCGGCCACGCACAGGTGCGAGAACACGGAGCTCACGCGCAGTGCGTCGCGGTGGTCGTTCAGGTAGCGGCACAGCGCCTCCGTGTCCCGCTCCTCGAATCCCAGGCGGTGCATGCCGCTGTCGATTTTGAGGTGGATGGGGTAGAGGTGCTCGCCGTGGCGCCGGACGGCGTCGGTGAACGACTGCAGCGAGTTGAAGTTGTATATCTCCGGTTCGAGCCGGTTGGCTATCATGATGTCGAAGCTGCCCTCGTCGGCATTGAGCACCACGATGGGCATGGTGATTCCCTTCTGGCGCAGGGTGACCCCTTCGTCGGCGAAGGCCACGTCGAGGTAGTCCACGCCCTGGCTCTGGAGGATGTTGGCCACCTCGTAGGTGCCGCTTCCGTATCCCGAAGCCTTGACCATGGCCATCAGGCGGGTGCCGGGGGTGAGCAGCGAACGGTGGAGGTTGAGGTTGTGTATCATGGCGTCGAGGTTCACCTCCAGCACGGTGGTGTGGCTGCGCAGTTCGAGGGCATGGCACAGCCGTTCGAATTGCGCGTGGCGGTTGCCTTTGACCAGGATGGCCCGACCGGCCGTGGTGCTGCGGGTGACGGCCCGCAGGAATGCGTCGGCCGAGGGGTAGCACTCCGTGCGGCAGCCGAAAAGCGGAAGGTGGCTGCGGATGCGGTCGCCGATGCCGATGACCGTCTCCACTCCGGCGTTGGCCACCATCTGCGCCACCTGGCCGTAGAGCTCCTCGTCGGAGAATCCGCTCTGCAGGATATCGGAGAGGATGAGCGTCAGGGGGCGCCGGCCGGCGATGTTGCGCAGGTAGTCGAGGGCGATGGCCAGCGAGTTGATGTCGAGGTTGTAGGAGTCATTGACCAGCAGCGAGTCGCCGATTCCCTCCTTGACCTCGAGCCGCATGGCCACGGGTTTGAGGTCGGCGAGGCGGGCGACCGTGGCTTCGTGCGCGGCCCCCATCGTGTCCCACAGGGCGACGGCCAGCGAGGCGTTGCAGGCCGAGGCGGGGTCGGTGAAGCGGTCGTAGACGTCGCGCAGCGCGGCGGCGTCGGTCTGCGGCGTGTCGGGGAAGCGCTCCCGGCATCTGCGGGCCGCCTGCGGGCAGTCGCTGTTGAGCAGGATGCGTCCGCACCCCTCGAAGAGGTTCAGCTTTTCGTCGAGCAGCGCCTGCGCCGAGGCGAAATTCTCGCGGTGGGCGTCGCCCAGGTTGGTGAAGATGCCGATGTCGGGGCGGATGATTCGCTGCAGCCGGCTCATCTCTCCCGGCTGCGAGATGCCCGCCTCGATGACGGCCAGCGTCTCGTCCCCCTCCATCATCAGCACGGAGAGCGGAACGCCTATCTGGGAGTTGTAGCTGCGCGGAGAGCGGAAAACCTTGCACTCGGCCGGGGCCAGCTGGGCTATCCACTCCTTGACCATCGTCTTGCCGTTGCTGCCGGTGACGGCCGCTACCGTGCCGCGGAACTGGCTCCGGTGATGGGCGGCCAGCCGTTGCAGGGCGGCCACCGTGTCGTCCGCCACGATGAATCCCGCTTCGGGGCAGGCCGCCGTGTCGGGCGCCGTTTCGACCAGAAAGGTGCGCACGCCGCGTTCGTAGAGCGAGTTCACGTACGCGTGGCCGTCGTGCCGGGCCCCCCGGATGGCGACGAACATGGCCTCTTCGCCGAACGAGCAGCCGCGGCTGTCGGTAATCGTTTCGCTCACGGGACGGTCGGTTCCCGTGAATCGGGCTCCGCATATCGAAGCTATCTCTTTGGAAAAATATCTCATCTTTACCTCTTTTCCTCCTCCTTGCGGAGGTTTCTCCTTATTGTTTGAATTTCACTACCGTGATACCCGCACCGCCCAGCTGCTCCTGTTCGTCGCGGGCGCTCTCCACCTCGTCCACGGTGCGCAGATAGCGCCGTATCTCCTCCTTGAGCGCGCCGGTGCCCTTGCCGTGGAGGATGGTCGCGTCGGCCACGCCCACCATCAGGGCGTCGTCGATGAAGTTCTGCACGGTCTCCAGCGCCTCGGCGGCCCGCATGCCGCGGATGTCGATGTGGTTCTTGAAGTTGAGCTTGCGTTGCGAGATATCGACGCTCACCACGGTCGATACCCGGGGACGGGTCTGCCGTTTGTACTCCGCGTTGGAGATGACCGTGAGCCGCGAGAGGTCCACCGTGGTGAGGATGTGCCCGAAGGCCACCACGGCCTTCTTTCCTTTGATGCTCTGTATCTCGCCCAGCGTGTCCTGCCCCTCGATGCGCACCTTGCTGCCCACTGCGGCTTCGCGCTTTTCGGGTTCGGGGCTTGGGGCTCCCTCCGGCGCGGCGTGCGCCGTCTGCTGGCGGCGTTCGTTGCGCCGCTGCTGACGCCGCTGGAGCTTGTCCATTTCGCGGTCGATGCGTGCGCTGCGTTCGGGGTCGTCCGGCTCTTGCTCCACCTGCTGGCGGAAGCCGTCCAGTTCGCGCCGGGCCAGCAGGGTGAGCTCCTTCTCGGCCTGCGATTCGCGTATGGTGCGTATGGTGTTTTCTATCTGGCGGTTGGCCTCGGCAATCAGCTGCCGGGCCTCCTCTTTGGCCTGCTTGACTATCTGGTTGCGTTCCTCCTTGATGCGGGCGAGCTGCTCGGCGTAGCTCTGCTCCAGCTCCTCCACCTTGCGGTCGGTGATGCGGATGCGGTCGCGCTTCTGCTCCCAGTAGCGGCGGTCGCGGGCGATTTCGCGCAGCTGTTTCTCGATGTTCACGTGGTCGCTGCCGGCCTTTTCGGTGGCCGAGCGGATAATCTCCTCGGGAAGTCCGATTTTGCGTGCGATTTCCACGGCGAACGAGCTGCCCGGCTTGCCGAGCTCCAGCCGGAAGAGCGGACGGATGTTCTGCACGTCGAACATCATGGCGCCGTTTTCGACTCCGGGGGTGTTCGAGGCGAAGTACTTGATGTTGGAGTAGTGGGTGTTGATGACTCCGTAGGTCCCCTTTTCGACCAGTTTTTCGAGAATGGCTTCGGCGATGGCGCCGCCCATGACGGGCTCCGTGCCCGAACCGAACTCGTCGATGAGCACCAGCGAGCGGGGGCCGGTGCCGGCGAGCATGCGCTTCATGTTGAGCAGGTGGGAGCTGTATGTGCTCAGGTCGTTGTCGATGGACTGTTCGTCGCCGATGTCGATGAACAGGTCGCGGAACAGGGGCAGTTCCGAAACCTCGGAGGCCGGAACGGGGAAGCCGCACTGGAACATGTACTGGAGCAGTCCGAGGGTCTTCAGGCAGACCGATTTGCCGCCTGCGTTGGGGCCCGAAATCACCACAATCCGCTTGTCCCGGTCGAGCGAGATGTCGAGCGGCACCACCTGCTTGTTCTCGCGTTTGAGCGCCTGTGCGAGCAGCGGATGGCGGGCGTCGCGCAGCACGAGGCGGTCGTCGGTCGAGAGGATGGGGCGTCCGCAGCCGTTGGCCAGCGCCCAGCGGGCTTTGGCCCGGATGAGGTCGATGGTCGAGAGGTAGTCGCCCGAACGGACGAGCGCCTCCAGGTCGGGCCGTATGGTCTGGGTGAAGGCGGTGAGTATGGCCACGATTTCCCGGCGTTCGGCATACTCCAGCTCTTTGAGTTCGTTGTTGATTTCCACAATCTCCACCGGTTCGATGTAGACGGTCTTTCCGGTGGCCGATTCGTCGTGGATGAATCCGTGGAGTTTGCGTTTGTTGGCGGCCGAGACGGGGATGACCGTGCGTCCGTCGCGTATCGAGATGTTGGCGTCGGCATCGACGATGCCGGCGCTGCGAGCCTGCGAGAGGATTTGCTGCAACCGCTTGGAGACCTGGCCTTCGCGGTCGCGCATGGTGCGGCGGATGGAGTAGAGCTCCGGCGAGGCGTTGTCCTTGACCTTGCCCCAGCGGTCGATAATCGAGTCGATGTGGTTCACGATGGCCGGAAAGCTCTCCACCTCGCGGCTCAGTTCGCACAGGGCGGGGTAGCGGTTGCTTTCGCGGCGCTCGTTGAAGAACGACACCACGTCATTGACGGACGACAGGGCGCGGCGCAGGGCTATCATCTCCTCCACGTCGAGGAAGGCGCCCTCTATTTCGATTTTCTTCAGCAGCTGGTCGGTATCGGTGAACTCCTCGGCGGGGAAGTCGCTTTCGAGCATGACGATGGTGCGCATCTCGTCGCACCGTGCCTGCCGGAGCTCCACCTCTTCGGCCCGGTCGCAAAAGGTCTGCCCGCCGAGTTTGCGGCGTGCCGCCTCGGTGGTGCATAACCCGCCGACCTGTTCTCTGATGCGGTCGAATCCGACCTTGCTCTCGAATGATGGGGGATATATCATCGTTTTGTTTTTCTGCTTGTGCAATGGGGAGCGCCGCCTGCTCCGGTCCCGGAGGCGCGGTCCGGACGGGGGGCTCCGGGTGGGTCTATTTGTCTTTGTTCTTGTTCTTGCCTCCGAATACCGAGAAGTGGACGTAGCGGCCGGGATGCGCCTTCAGGTCTTCGAGCAGGGCGGCCAGATTGCCGCTCGCCGACACCAGCGAGTCGTAGAGGGCTTCGTCGTTCATCAGTTTGCCGAGGCTGCCTTCGCCGCGGTTGATGGCGTCGATGGTCTCATTGACCGAAGCGAGGGTCGAGGAGAGGTGGGCGACGGTTCCGGCGATGTCGGCCGAGGAGAGCGAGTCGGTGACGGTTTCGATGTTGCCGATGATGCGGTCGATGCTCTCGGCGCGCCGGCGCAGCGTGCCGGAGACGGCCGCGAGGCCGGCTATCATTTCGCGGATGTCGGTCGATTCCTTGCGGACGATGCCGCTCAGCTCGCCGCTCAGGGCCTCGACGTTCCCGAGGGTTCCGGTGATGTGCTGCCGGTTCTCCTCGATAAGGGCGTTGAGTCCGGCCAGGGTGGCGTCCATCTCAGCGAGCGTGCCGCCGATTTTCTGTTTGAAGAACTCCAGCTCCGAACCGGCCACCTCCATGATGTCCTTGTCCATCTTCGAGCGGAGCGTGTCGCGGTTCGAGAGGAGGGTTTCGGCGCTTCCGAGTTCGATTTCGATGGCCTTGCCGCCCATGATGCCGTTGCTGAAAATCTTGGCCTGCGAGTCCGAGGGCAGCCTGTACTTCTTGTTCAGCGTCATGGCCACCACCACCCGGGAGTCGGTTTGCGGGTCGAAGCGGATGTCGCTGACGGTTCCCACCTTGAATCCCTTGATGAATACGGGCGAGGAGCTCTGCATGCCGTTCACCTGGGCATAGGTGGCGTAATAGGTGTTGTTGCGGCTCAGGAGGTCCCGGCCTTTCAGGAAATTGACACCCCAATAGAGGCAGACGACCATCAGCAGGGCGAATCCGCCTATCTTCACTTCTCTTTTCATAACGTTCGTTTTTCTCTTCTTTCAATCAAAAATCGGCCGGTCGCGGAACCTCTTCCGGCGGCCCTCTCTACTTTCCGGCTGCCGCTGCGGCCTGGGCCAGCGTGGCGGACTTGCCGTCCACGAATGCCGCGACGAAGGCGTCCGGAACGTGTTTCTTCACTTCGCGCAGCTTGGCTTTGGCCTTGTCCAGGTCGTTGAAGCTGCCCACGTAGTATTTATAACGGCTGCCTATCCGTTTTTCCGTCACTTTGCCCTTGTAGGCGCCGAACCGTTTGCTGTTGATGGGGATGCGCTCCGTGGAGCTGCATACCTGGATGCGGTACTCGACCTTCGATTTTTTGCCCGCATCGCTCTGCCGCACCGGGGTGCCGGTCTCGGCGGCGCTCTGGCTGCGGGGGGCGGAGGTCTGCTCCTGTGCCGCGCTCTGCGACGGGGACTCGGGGACGGTGTCGGAGAGGGTGATGACGTGGTTGCGTCCCTCCATCTTGCTCTTGTACTCGCTGAAGGCGTTGAACAGCGACCGCACGATGCGCTGCTGTCCGGCCTCCGAAACCAGGAACTGCCGGTCGGAATCGTTGCTGATGAAGCCGATTTCGGTCAGCACGCTCGGCATGGCGGTCTTCCACAGCACCAGATAGGGGGCCTGCCGTGCGCCGCGGTCGGCCAGTCCGGTGTTGGTCCTGTAGTGGCGCTGTATCATCTCGGCGAAGAGCATGCTGTTGTCCTGGTAGGCGTACTGCATCAGCGAGAACATGATGTAGCTTTCGGGCGAGCCGGGGACGTAGCCTTCGTATTTGGTGGAGTAGTCCTCCTCGTACTGCACCACGTCGTTCTCGCGCATGGCTTCGGCCAGGTTCTTTTCGGTCTTGTCCATACCCATCACGAACGACGAGTTGCCGTGTGCGCTCTTGCCGGCCACGGCATCGACGTGTATCGACAGGAAGAGGTCGGCTCCCGCCTTGTTGGCGATGTCGCCCCGTTTGTAGAGGTCCACGTAGACGTCGGTCGAACGGGTGTAGACGACCTTCACTTCGGGATAGTTCTCCCGGATGAGTTTCCCCAGTTTCAGGGCCACGCTGAGCGTGATGTTCTTTTCGAGATACTTTCCGTAGGTGCATCCGGGGTCCTTGCCTCCGTGTCCGGCGTCGAGCACCACGGTGTTCACCGCGGCGCGTTTGTTCTCGGAGAATGCGTTGCCGCACAACAACGTGCAGGTCATGTACGTTACTATAACCGGAATCAGGGCGTATTTTGCGGTAACTTTCATAGTGCCGATTTGAAGTATCTGCGATTTTTTAATTACATTTGCGCACGTAAAAACGGGATTTTGCGGGATGTTAGCCCTTTGTCTCCGTCGTTTTGCCGGCTTGCCGGCAAAGGTACTAATTTTTGTGGAATTTTGAACGGAAAAGTGTTAAAATATATCGGAGTTCCCCTGCTCGCCCTCTGCTTCGTGCAGATGGTGTTCGGGCTTTCGCCGCGGGGCGCCGCGGGGCGTTCGCTCTACGTGGCGGGCTTCGGGGGCGGGGACACCCTCCGCGGACGGGAGGCCCGCCGGGAGGGCGTGCCGGAGGTTGCGCCGCTCCCGGCGGTGCTTCCCGACTCGTCGGCCCGGGCGTCGCTTCCGGCCGATTCGCTCTCGGCGGGCGATGTGCCCGCACGCGACTCGCTGCTCTCCGACACGGCCGAGCTGCCGCTGGCCAAGAGCTTTCTGGAGGATGTCATCAGCGGAACCAACACCGACTCGATGGTCTACGACGTGGAGGCCAACATCATCTACCTCTACAACGAGGGCGACGTCACCTATCAGGATATGAACATGAAGGCCGACTTCATGCGCATCGACATGGAGACCAAAGAGATTTTCGCCAACGGAAAGCGCGACACGGTGGACGGCGTGCCGACCGTCACCCGTCCCGAATTCACCCAGAAGGAACAGGCTTTCCAGATGGATACCATCACCTACAACATCGAGACCGAGAAGGCCAAAATCAAGGGCATCACCACCCAGGAGGGGGAGGGGTATCTGACAGGACAGTCGGTGAAGCGCATGCCCGACAACACCATCAACATCGCCCGCGGCCGCTATACCACGTGCGACATCGTGGAACACCCCCATTTCTATCTTCAGCTCTCCAAGGCGAAGGTGATTCCCGGCAAGAAGGTGGTCACCGGTCCGGCCTACATGGTGCTGGAGGATGTGCCGCTGCCGATATTCGTGCCGGAGGGTTTCTTCCCGATGAACACCGGCCCCCGCTCGGGCTTCATCATGCCCTCCTACGGCGAGGAGTCGATAAAGGGTTTCTTCATCCGGGACGGAGGCTACTATTTCGCCATCAACGACTACATCGACCTGCGGGTGCTGGGCGGTATCTACACGCTCGGTTCGTGGGAGACTTCGCTGGAGTCCAACTACATGAAGCGCTACAAGTACCGCGGCAGCTTCTCGGCCCGCTACTCGAAGGACATCATCGGCGAGAAAGGGGCGGCCGACTATGTGAACATGAGTAACTTCAAGGTCACGTGGACCCATTCGCAGGACGCCAAGGCCCGCCCCAATTCGACCTTCGCGGCCAGCGTGAACTTCTCGACCAGCGGATATGCCAAGTACGGCTCCACGACCCTGAACGACTACCTGAATACGCAGACCAACTCGTCGATTTCCTATTCCAAGAAGTGGGCGGGCACTCCGTTCTCGTTTTCGACCAACTTCCAGCATTCGCAGAACTCGCGCGACACGACCATCGCCATCACCTTCCCGAATGCGGTGTTCAACATGTCGAAAATCTTCCCCTTCCGGCGCAAGAGCGGCAGCGGCAAGCAGCGCTGGTACGAGAAAATCTCGCTCAGCTATTCGGGCGCTCTTACCAATACCCTGAAAGCCAACGAAAAGGAGCTGTTCAAGAGCAGCTCGCTGAAGAACATGCGCAGCGGTGTGACCCATTCGATTCCGGTCAATGCCTCGTTCACCGTGCTCAACTACATCAACCTCACCCCCTCGTTCAACTACAACGAGCGCTGGTATTTCAAGAAGGTGATGCGCAGCTGGGACCCGGAGGCGGGCGCGGTGGTGCCCACCGACACGACCTACGGTTTCTACCGGGTCTTCGACTACAACTTCAGCGTCTCGACCGATACCAAGATTTACGCCCGCTTCGACATGAAGAACCAGAACGGCTGGCTCAAGGCGGTGCGCTTCACGCTCGCCCCTAACTTCGGATTCTCCTATACGCCCGATTTCAGCCACCCCAAGTACGGCTACTACCGGGCCGTGCAGAGCGACCGGACGGGCCGCATCGGCTACTATTCGCCCTATGCCGATGCGGTGTACGGCGTGCCGGGTGCGGGCCGCTCCGCCGCACTGACCTTCAGCCTGGCCAGCACCCTGGAGGCCAAGGTGCGCTCCGACCGCGACACGTCGGGGGTGCGGAAGCTGAAACTCATCGAGAACCTCTCCATCAGCGGCAGCTACAACTTCCTGGCCGACTCGCTGAACCTCTCGCTGCTGGCGGTGAACTTCCGGACCACCATCCGCGGCAACTTCGGTTTCAACATCTCGGCCACGGTGGACCCCTACGAGGTGGACAAGACCACGGGCGCCCGCATCAACAAGCTCTATCTGCGCAAGGGCAAGCTGGGCCGCATCGCCAGCACCAGCTGGGCGTTCGGCTACACCTTCAACAGCCGCAACAACCGCAGCCAGGCGGCGGTGAACGACATCAACAGCTACGCTCCCGACCTGCCCGAATATACCAATCCGTTCTACGACCCCAACCACGAGATGGACCCCCTCACGCGGCGTCAGCTCATGACGGCCAGCTACTACGACTTCTCGCTGCCGTGGAACCTGGGTTTCAACTACTCCATGTCCTACACCAACAACGGCATCCGCAAGCGGGTTTCGCAGACGCTGGGCTTCAACGGCAGCTTCTCGCCGACACCCAAGTGGGGCGTCACCTTCAGCGGCGGTTACGATTTCTCGGCCAAGAAGATTACGCCGGGCGTGGTGACCTTCTCGCGCGACCTCCACTGCTGGCAGATGAACCTGAGCTGGGTGCCGGTGGGCTATCGCAAGAGCTGGAGTTTCAGCATCTCGGCCAAGTCGTCGCTGTTGCAGGATTTGAAATACGACAAGAGCAACAGCCACTACGACAGCCTCTACGACTACTAACGGGGGCGCGGCCCGCGGGTCGCTGCCCGCTGCATAAATGGAAGAAACCTAACTTTACGTTCAACTATGAAAAAGAGAATATTCGCACTTATGGCATTTGCAACAGTTATGTCGTCCTGCGGCGGCAGTGACGAAAATCCGTTGTTGAGCGACTTCAATACGCCGTTCGACACTCCGCCTTTCGACAGAATCGAGCTGGAGCACTATCAGCCGGCCTTCGAGGCGGCGATTCGCGAGGCCCGTGCCGAGATGGACGCCATCGTGGCCGACCCGGCGGCTCCCACTTTCGAGAACACCATCGTGGCGCTGGAGCGCAGCGGCAGCCGGCTGACCGCCATCGAGGGCATCTTCTTCAACCTGCTCGAGGCCGAGACCTCGGACCGCATGCAGGAGATAGCCCTGCAGGTGCAGCCCCTGCTCACCGAGTTCGCCAACGACATGAGCCTCAATCCTGCGCTCTTCGCCCGCGTCAAGGCCGTCTACGACAGCCGGGCCGACCTGCCGCTGGATGCCGAGCAGCAGATGCTGCTGGAGAAGACCTACAAGAGTTTCGCCCGCAACGGCGCCAACCTCAGCGAGGAGGACAAGGAAAAGTACCGCGCCCTGTCCGGCGAGCTCTCGCAGCTGACCATCCGCTTCGGCCAGAACGTGCTCTCGGCCACCAACGCCTTCACCGTTCACATCGCGCCGGAGGATTCGGCCCGGGTGGCCGAACTGCCCGAATTCGTGCGCGAGTCGATGGCCGAGGAGGCTGTCGCCCGCGGCGAGCAGGGCTGGACGGTGACGCTTCAGGCTCCGAGCATGGTTCCCTTTATGACCTATTCGACCGACCGCACGCTCAAGGAGCAGTTGTGGCGGGCCTACAACACCCGTGCTTTCGGCGGCGAATTCGACAACTCCGATATCGTGCGCCGCATTGCGGAGCTGCGGCTCGGCGTGGCCAATCTGCTGGGCTACGACACCTATGCCGATTATGTGCTGGAGGAGCGCATGGCCGAGAGCAGCACGGCGGTGAACGAGTTCCTCGAGGGCCTGCTGCGTTCGACCCGGGAGTATGCCCTGGACGACTACCGGACCATTCGCGACTACGCCGTCCGCAGCGGACTCTACGGCCCGGATTTCGAGTTCATGCCCTGGGACTGGGCCTACTTCAACGAGAAGTACAAGAACGAGAAGTACAGCCTCAACGAGGAGCAGATAAAGCCCTATCTCCGGCTGGAGAATGTCAAGAAGGGTGTCTTTCTGCTGGCGGAGAAGCTCTACGGTCTGACTTTCAAGGAGAACAAGGAGATTCCCGTCTTCAACCGGGAGGTGGAGACCTACGAGGTCTACGACGGCGACCGCCTGATGGCGATTCTCTACCTCGACTTCTTCCCGCGCGAGAGCAAGCGCGGCGGAGCGTGGATGACCAACTTCCGCGAGATGAGCACCGATGCCGACGGCCGCGAGATACGTCCGCTGGTGTCGCTGACCACCAACTTCACCAAGCCCACCGCCACCACGCCCTCGCTGCTCACCTTCGACGAGTTCGAGACCTTCCTGCACGAGTTCGGCCACTGCCTGCACGGCATACTGGCCGAGGGCAAATACGCTTCGGTGACGGGAACCAACGTCTATCGCGATTTCGTGGAGCTGCCCTCCCAGATAATGGAGAACTTCGCCACCGAGCGCGAATTCCTCGACCTGTGGGCCGTGCACTACCAGACCGGCGAGAAGATGCCCCAGGAGCTCATCGACAAGATTATCGCCGCCAAGAACTATCTGGCGGCCTATTCCAACGTGCGCCAGCTCTCGTTCGGCATCGACGACATGGCATGGCACTCGCTCGCCGAGCCCTATACGGGCGACGTGGAGAGTTTCGAGAAGCGTGCGACCGCATCCGCGCAGGTGCTTCCCGCCATCGACGGAACCTGCTTCTCGACCAGTTTCTCGCACATCTTCGCCGGAGGATATGCCGCGGGCTATTACAGCTACAAGTGGGCCGAGGTGCTGGAGGCCGATGCCTTCTCGCTCTTCCGCGAAAAGGGTATCTTCAACCCCGAGGTGGCTGCGGGATTCCGCAAGCTGCTCAGCAAGGGCGGCAGCGAACACCCCATGAAACTCTATGTCGAGTTCCGCGGACACAAGCCCGATGTGGAGGCCCTGCTGACGAAGATGGGACTCGAGAAGAAATAAACCATGTCTGAGCGAATCAAGGGATTGCTATGATACATATCATCACACCGGTCAAGGATTCCATCGAGCGGACGCTCAAGACCGTGGAGGCCGTCTGCCGGTCGGGAATCGACGAACCCCACACCTATACGGTCTACAACGATTTCAGTACGGAGGAGAACACGCGTCTGTTGGAGCAGGCATCCGCCGAGCAGGGTTTCGCGCTGGTCAATATGAGCGAGGTGACCACTCATCCCTCGCCCAATTACAGGCTGGTGCTGCAAATGGCCCAGCAGGCGGCCCTGGAGGCAGGAGCCGTGCTGGTGATTGTGGAGAGCGACGTGATTGTGGCTCCCGACACGATTGCCCGGATGGCCGAACGGGTGCGCACCGCTCCGAAGGCGGGCATTCTGGCGGCGGTGACGGTCGATGAGCACGGGGCGATAAACTACCCCTATCTGTTTGCCGCGGGTATGCAGAAGGGTACCTTCTCCGTTCGCAAACATCTGAGCTTCTGCTGTTCGGCCCTCTCCCCGGCGCTGCTGCAAGGGTTCGACTTCCGCCAGCTCGACCCCACCAAGTCGTGGTTCGACGTGTTCATTTCGCACAAGTCGTTGAAGCTGGGACTCGACAATCTGCTGTGTACCGACCTGCCGGTCTACCATTCGCCGCACGGCAGCCGTCCGCACAAGCTGTTGAAGAAGACCAATCCGTTCAGATACTACTGGCAGAAACTGATTCACGGCCGCGACAAGATATAAGGGCGGTCGGAAAGACACCTCTCCCGAAAGGGGGAGGCGACAGAAAAGGGAAGCGGCTTTTGCGAAAGCTGCTTCCCTTTTTGCCGATGGCTGGCGTGTCCGAGTTCGTTTCGTGTTCGTGGGAGTGTCCGCGAGAGGCTGGCGTATCTGCGGCCGAGGGAGGTGCCTGCGAGAGGCTGGCGTGTCCGTGGCCGGGGGGAGTGTCCGCGAGAGGCTGGCGTGTCCGCGGCCGAGGGAGTGTCCGCGCGGGGGCTCCTATTCTCCTATTTGAATGTCCGGTCGAGTCTGGCGAGCCAGCACATGCCATTGTCGTCTTTAACCACCGCATAGATGCTCCCGTCGGTGTCGTCGGCTGCGAGGGCATAGACCGACCGGTCGGTATCGAACGCTTTCAGCGGGCGGCATTTCCAGTCGAAGAGGGCGATGCGTTCGTAATCCGGCGTATGGATATCCTTGCTCATGGCTCCGAAGATGTATCGGTCGGTAACGCACAGGGCGGAAAACCCGTAGATGCGTCCCGTTCCGGGATTCAGGAATGCGGGTTCGACGAAACGGCCGGTTCCGATGGCCTCGATTCGTTTGCCGGAGAGGTCGAATGTCTCCAGCAGGAGCCCTTTGGAGAGCACTCCCACGGCCAGTTTCCGGAAATCGGGCGAGGCTTTGATGTGACACTGCTGGTAGAGGGTGAACTGTCCGTTGGCGGTCGTGTCGCCGATGTCGAACGGAAATTCGGTGTAGCGGTCGGTCTCCGTTCCGTTCTCCCACAGGGTCATGCGGGGTGTCGCCCCGTCTTTGGACAGAAAGCTGACCTGGTTGTAGGCGAATTTCCGACCTCCGGGAAGTTCGATGTCCGACACGGACCACTTCGATGACATTTCCGAACTCTCCACTTTCGGAAATTCGCCGCGAAGCACGTCATCGATGGCGAACGTATTGACTGTCTTTGTGCCCGAATCGAGGAATACAACCTGTCCGGATGTCTTGTCGAGGTGCAGGTCTCTCGGGGCTATCGCCTCGCCGGGGCCCCGTCCGGGTTTCAGACACCGGGTTTTCAGCAGGCCGGTGTGTTTGTCGTAGATGTGGATGAAGTGGTCCTGAAACACTCCGTATACGATTAGGTTGTCTTCGTAAACGTCCATGCCCGAGATTCCTTTTATGGGGAGGTCTTCTTCGGAGAGCGGAACGAATTGCGCGGTCCGGGTCTCCTTGAATTCGGGCAGGGCATACTCCTGTTCGCTGCCGGAGCATCCGGCGAAGAGGAGCAGCAGGCTGAAAATGTGTAATCTATTCATAATCTTTGTTATTAGTGGCTTTTCGGACCGTGGGATTCGCCGCCTGAGAATCCGTCCCGACCGGTGCCGTTTTCATCTTGTCGGGTGGTTGGCCGCATACGGGACGGGGCCGTTCGCGAAATCCGGCATTGTCGCCGCATATCCGTTCGCCGCCGTCGGCGACGAGAGGGGGGCGGAGTCCCGGGCGTCGGTTCGTGCGCCTCCCCTTTATTCCGAAGGGGACGGATACGGCAGTAGGCGAATAGGCGGAAATTCCATGGTATCCGATTTATGTACGGTCGGCCGTAGGCCGGCTTGCGTTCGCGAGGCGATTCGTTCGAGACAAATATATCGAAAATATTCGATGAAGAACGAAAACACGGTCGGCTGCAGGCCGGATTGCGTTCGCAAGGCGATTCGTCCGAGACAACTGTAACCATAAAAGCAGAAAAGGAGGGGCTTTCCGGAGTATTTTGTCGCATCCGGGATTTGTCGGCCCTTTCCGTGCCTTCCCCCTGCGGAACGATAGAAGCGACCGCACCCATAAAGGGACGGTCGCTTCCGTTTCCGATATTCCGAGAAGTTTTCGGCAGACGTCGGGGAGACTACTCCTCGTCGCCCTCCTCCTCCTTCATGTTGGTGTATACGTTGGTCACGTCGTCGTCCTCCTCGAGCTTCTCGACGAGTTTGTCTATCGACTCGCGCTGCTCGGGAGTCACCTCCTTGGTGTCGGTGGGGATGCGCACGAACTCGCCGCTGATAATCTCCATGCCCTTGTCCTCGATGAACTTCTGCACCTGACCGTAGGCGTCGAACGGAGCGTAGACGGTGACGGTCTGCTCCTCGAGGTAGAACTCGTCGATGCCGGCATCCACGGCGTCAATCATTTCGAGCTCCAGCTCCTCGGGGTCGGTTCCCTCGGCCACCTTGAATTTGAAGGTACACTGGTGGTCGAACATGAACGACACGCTGCCGCTGGTGCCGAGTGCGCCGCCGCACTTGTTGAAGTAGCTGCGGACGTTGGCCACGGTGCGGGTGGTGTTGTCGGTGGCGGTCTCCACGAGGAAGGCGATACCGAAGGGGCCGTATCCCTCGTATACCATCTCCTTGTAGTCGGCCGTATCTTTCGAAATGGCACGCTTGATGGCGCGTTCCACGTTCTCCTTGGGCATGTTCTCCGACTTGGCGTTCTGGATGAGCACGCGCAGCCGGGTGTTGGCGCTGGGGTCGGGACCGCCGGCCTTCACGGCGATTTCAATCTCCTTGCCGATTTTGGTGAATGTGCGGGCCATGTTGCCCCAACGTTTTAATTTTCTTGCCTTTCTATATTCAAAAGCTCTTCCCATATCTGATGCTGTTTTTCGTTCTGAGCGCAAAGGTACATAAAATTAGGAATTAAGCCGTAGGAATCGGAAATTTTTTGTAGCCTCCGGTCTCCGGCGGCTATTTGACTCTGCTCAGCAGCGTCCCGTTGGGGTTGTACTCCGAGCCCTCGACCAGTTCGCTGTCCCTGAAAACCCCGGTTTTCGTCACGCCCTGCGGCGTGATGAGGGTGCCGGAGACGAGCTGTCCGTAGTTTCCGCTGAGCGTGCCGACCGTTATGCGGTAGTTGTCGGCGATGTTTATGCCCAGCCCGGCGCTTACGAGGTGTGCGTATCTGGCCAGGCGGATTTCCTTCGACTGCTTCCATGTGAAGCAGCCCCAGCCGTGGGCTCCGCCGCTGCCGTTCCACTCGGTGTATTCGCCCGTGTAGGAGCCTTTGTCGAACGTGTAGGAGTTCCAGTAGACCGAGCCGCGGTCCCAGTAGCTGATTTGGGCATGTTTTTTCTGTGCGTCGAGCACGTTCCGGGTCACGGTGTAACGGTCGGTGCAGGCCTTGTCGTCGGGAGCCAGCCGGGCGGCTTCGGCGTAGAGCTCGTCGGCCGCTTCGATGTGCGACATGACACCGTAGCCTTTCCCCTTGCGCAGATAGAGGGTCAGGTCGCCCAGATGGACCACGAACGGCATTTCGCGCGGAGCCTGTTGCAGATAGTCGTAGGCGGTTTCGAAGTCCTGTTCCATGCCCAGTCCGTAGAGATGCAGGATGCCGAGGTATCCTTTGGCCTTCGGCACGAACTCCACCGACTCGAAAGCCTCTCCGGCCGAGCCGTAGATTCCGGAGTCGAAGAAGAGGATGCCCGCTTCGAGTTTCCGCTCGGTGTCGGGAGCCAGGGCGAGACACTCGGCGGCCAGGCGGACGCTTTTGGGAAGGTGGGGCGCCAGCTCTCCGGTGCGGCGGAAATAGACGTAACGGTCGTAAGTCTCCGGTGCGGACCAGTCCTGCTGCGAAACCGCATCGGTCAGTGCGCGGGCGGCCGCGGCCGAGTCCTGCAGCGACAGATAGCAGTCGCAGAGAAGCCCTTTGGCCGCAGCGTAGTGTTCGAACTCCGGGTCTTCGATTTTTTCGAGCAGTCTGACCGCCTTGAGGGCCTGCTCCTGGTTTCCGGCGAGTTTCACTGCGCGTGCGTAGCGGTGCCCGTCCGAGGTGAGGAAGGCGGCGACGGACGCTGCGAGCGCCAGCAGCAGGGCGAGTCCGGCGAAAGGACGCCATTTCTTCCAGGCCGCCTGCCGGCGCAGCCGGGCCTGTTCGGCTTCCTGCCGCAGCCGGGCCTGCCGCTCCTCGGCCTCCTTCTGCAGTTGGGCCCGGTGTTCGGCCTCTTCGCGGGCCTGACGTTCGCGGACGGCCGCGGCGCGCGCTTCGAGTGTCTTTTGTGCGCAATAGAGCAGCTCGGGGCTGTAGGTCTGCGGCGCGTTGCAAATCTCTCTGAGTTTTTCGTCGGGCATCTGCTCGGTCTGGGGCATCAGCCCTGCGGCCGCTTCGCGGATGCGCAGCTCTTCGCGGCAGGATTCGACCAGTTCGCTCCGGTAGAGCGCCGGATTGGCGACGATTGTCTGCAAACGCTCTGCGTCATAGCTTCTCGCCTCGGCCCCGGCCGTGTCCGCAGCGGGTGCGGGGGTGTCCGGCCCGGCCGCGGCCGGACGAATCGAGGGGGATTCGGACTCTTCCGCCGGAGCGGGAATGAGCGCCAGGATAATCAGGGCCACGGAGGCCACGCAGTAGACGATGCCGCCCGCCTCCAGGTCGAGGCGGCTGCTGTTTTCCTGGGCGAAGAGAATGAGCACGGGCAGCAGCATGGCGCCGGAGGCGATGCCCCGGAGCGTTTTGCTGTCCGAGAAATTGGAGCAGGCCGCCAGCACGGGCATGATTACGAAGAGCACCATCCAGAGGTTCTCTTCGTCCAGATTTTCCAGCATCCGGGCTCCGGAGACGGAAAATTTACCTCCGAACGAGGCGAAGGGGGCTGCCAGAAAGACGACGAGCGCCACCGCGGCGAACAGTGCGTGCAGCAGTTTGAGTAGGTTTTTGGTTTCCATACGCGAATTTTTATTTAAGTTTTCAGGGTTCAATTTCGGTGAGCAGGCGCCGGTCGTCCAGCCGGGCGGGGTAGAGTATGCCGCCTTCGGCGCTCCACTCCGCCTGTCCGGCGCTTCCGGCCGCCTCGAGCGCCTTGACGATGAGTTCCGTGCAGTAGTAGGCCTGCTCGTCCTCCAGGGAGAAGTCGTAGTCGAAAGGCTTGCGCATCGAGAGCAGCGAATCGAGCACCCGGCACAGGCGCCCGCTGTCGGGGGCGTCGCGAAGGCGTCGTATGCCGATGTCGGGCACCCGGTTGCGCCGGATGAAATCGGCCAGCGGCTCCTCCACGATGTATCCGTCGTCGATGGACATGTGCACCACCCGCACCTCTCCGTCGCGGGGGCGCAGGAACCCGACGTGCGAAAATTCGCTGCGGTAGCGGGCCGACGCGATGCGCACCAGGTCGCTTTTCAGCGAACGCCCCTCGCTGAAGAGCAGGTCGCCCGTACGTATCGTGCTGCAGAGCGTCGGGGGCGGTTCGTAGAGCCTCTTGCGGAGTACGGCATAGCGCCGGGAGGCGAATGCGCAGCCCGCGACGAGCAGCAGCACCGCCGTCCGGAGCACGGCTTTTCGGATTTTGTTCGGTTCTTTCATTTGCAATCTCCATATCTGCGGCGGCCTGTCGCCGGACGCGAGCTCTCTGTTTCGGGGCCGGGCACGAATCGTGGGAACCGGTGCCGCAGCGGGTCTCCCCGTCGGACCGCTGCCGACGGGCCTGCGTTCGGCCGGGGCGCTCACCGGGCGGTTCGATTGAAACAAACATAATCAAAAATATTTGATTTTCAAAATATTTTTGCATTTTTAACGGGCCGCGATACGCCCGGCGGAATTGTCCGGGGCCGCCCGGGGTGCGTTATTTTACGGAAACAGGCCGCCGGATTCTGTGCGGAGGCGGGAAACAGGCGGTTTGAAATGTGGAATCTTTGCCCTATTTTTGTCGAAAATATCGTTGTCTTGATTATGGAAGAGGAGATTCTCAAGGCCGTCGAGGTGCTCAAGGCGGGCGGACTGATACTTTATCCCACCGATACCGTGTGGGGCATCGGTTGCGACGCCACCAATGCCGAAGCCGTCGATAAGGTCTATGCGTTGAAACGTTCGCAAAACAAACACAGTATGTTGGTGCTGGTCCGTTCGGCGGACGAGGCGGCCCGCTATGCCACCGGGGCGCCCGCCGTGGCCTGGGACCTGATGGAGATGAGCGACAAGCCCCTGACGCTCATTCTTCCCGGGGCGGCCGGCCTGGCCTCCAATCTGGTGCCGGAGGAGGGAACCGTCGGGATACGTGTGCCCGACCACGAGTTCTGCTCGCGGCTGCTGCACCGTTTTCCGCGTCCCGTCGTCTCCACGTCGGCCAACCTGTCGGGCGAGGCTACTCCGACGGAGTTCGCCGCGATTTCCGAGGAGATTAAGCGGGGCGTCGATATGGTGGTGAATCCCCGTTTCGAGGGGCGTCCCACCCGCCGGGCCTCCTCCATCATCCGGCTCGGCGCGGGCGGCCAGGTGGAGATAATCAGAGAATAGGAGAGTGTGCGTATGAAAGTTACCGAAACCGAAATACAGAAGCGTTTCGCCGATGTCGATATGCTGGGACACGTCAATAACGTCAATCTCCAGCACTATTACGACCTGGGAAAGAGCGATTATTTCTGCCGGGTGCTGGGGCTGGGCTCCGGCGTGTGGCATGAGCGGGGCATCATCACCGCTTCGACCCGCACCGACTACCTCGCCCAGACCCGCTATTCGGAGCGGGTGGTGGTGCATACCCGGGTCGAGCGGGTGGGGACCAAAAGCCTGACCATGAAACAGCGCATCGTGGGCTATGCCCCCGGTGCCGACCAGCCGGAAATCAAGAGCGAGAGCACCTCGGTGATGGTCGCCTTCGATTTCGACCGCCAAGTCTCGATTCCCGTTCCCGACGAGTGGCGCCGGGCGATGACCGGGGAATAGTGCGGCACTTTGGGTCGTGCGGCCGCCGCCGGCTTGAGATTTTGGTTGTCGCGGGGGGCTTTCGACTCCGTACTCCGTACCCTGTACTCCGTAACGACTTTCGGAGCCGGTGCCGCTTTTTGCCGGGCCGGCTCCTTATCTTGTCTTCGTTTTTTTTATTTTTATTGTGCCGCCGCTGCGCCGGACGTCGCCGACGGATGCCGGGGGCCGCTCGTTTTAGGCCTGTCCGATTCCCTGGGCCTGGAGCGGAATGTCGCTGCCGTCGGGCGTCACGAGCATCGCTCCGGTGGAGCGGGGCGTGATGTGCCCGATGATGTCGATGCCGCCCAGACGCGCCACCTTCTCCTGCATGGCCAGCGGCACGGTGAAGAGCAGCTCGTGGTCTTCGCCGCCGTTGAGGGCCGCGACCACGGGGTCGGCGTGCAACTCCTCGGCCATGTCGTAGGTCTGTTTGGCGATGGGCAGCCGGTCGAGGTAGATGCGGGCGCCGCACTTCGAGCTGTGGCAAATCTGCAACAGGTCCGAAGCCAGACCGTCCGAAATGTCAATCATGGAGGTGGGAACGATGCCCTCGGCGGCCAGCGCCTCCACCACGTCTTTGCGGGCCTGGGGCTTGAGCTGGCGGCGGAGGATGTATTCGTAACCCTCGAACTTGGGCCGGGGGTCGGGATGGTCCTTGTAGGCGCGTTTCTCCCGCTCCAGCAGGTGGAGACCCATGTAGGCCGCACCGAGGTCGCCCGTGATGCAGATGAGGTCGTTCTCCCGGGCTCCGCTGCGGTAGGCCACGGCGGTGCGGGGGACGCGCCCCAGTGCGGTGACGCTGATGACCAGTCCGGTCACCGAGGCCGAGGTGTCGCCGCCCACCAGGTCGATGCCCAGCTCTTCGCAGGCGGCCCGTGCGCCGTCGTAGAGTTCGGTCAGGTGCTCGACCGAGAGCTTGGCCGACACGCCTATCGACAGGGTTATCTGTTCGGGCAGGCCGTTCATGGCCAGTATGTCGCTGCATCCTATCACCACCGCTTTGTAGCCCAGATGTTTGAGCGGGAAGTAGGTGAGGTCGAAGTGGATGCCCTCCAGCAGCAGGTCGGTGCTCAGCAGCAGGTATTGCTCCTGGTCTGCGCCGCCGATGACTGCGGCGTCGTCCCCCACGCCGGCGACGGTGCGGGGCGAGGCGTTGCGGAAATCTTTCGTAAGGTGTTCGATGAGCCCGAACTGGCCCAGTGTGGCTATTTCGGTACGCGTGTTTTCTGACATGGATTGATTTATTGAACTTTTTACAAAAATAGCGATTCTTTATTGTCAAACAAAAATAAAGTGGTAATTTTGAGGGTTTCTTTTGTATCACAAAAAGATTGAGGAGATGATAAATATCGTTTTGTTCGGCGCTCCGGGTTGCGGAAAGGGAACCCAGGCGCACAAACTCGTTGAGAAATACAATCTCAACCACGTATCTACCGGAGATGTCATCCGCGGGGAGATTAATCGTCAGACCGAGCTGGGCCTGAGCATGAAAGACTACATCGCCCGCGGCGAACTGGCTCCCGACTCGCTGGTTATCGACATCATCGCCGATTACGTGCAGTCGCATCGCGAGAGCAACGGCAATATTTTCGACGGGTTCCCGCGCACCACGCCTCAGGCCGAGGCATTCGACAAGATTCTCGACAAGAGTGCCATGAGCGTGGACATCATGCTCGAACTGGTCGTTCCGGAGGAGGAGCTCGTGCAGCGCATCCTGCTCCGCGGCAAGGACAGCGGCCGTGCCGACGATGCCGACGAAGGCGTCATCCGCAACCGCATCAAGGTCTACCACGAGCAGACCGCGGTGGTGGCCGACTACTATCGCGCCCAGGGCAAGTACGTGAAGATTGACGGCGTGGGCACCATCGACGAAATCTTCGGCCGTCTGTGCGAGCAAATCGACAGACTCTGATAGTCCCTCCCGAGGCCGGACCGCCGGCCGCATCGTCCTACGCCCCCGGAAACCACGGTTTCCGGGGGCGTTTTTCGTCCCGACTCAATCTCCGGCCTGCGAAATCGTTCGTTTCCGCTTGTCTCGGGCTTCGCCTCGGAGACTCCCGCTTATCCGTTCTCTTTGGCTTCGCCATGGATACTCCCGCCCGGCAAAATGCAAGCGGGCTTGCTTTTGCCCTCGCTTATCCGTCCTCTTTGGCTTCGCCTTAGATACTCCCGCCCGGCAAAATGCAAACGGGTTTGCTTTTGCCCTCGCTTATCCGTCCTCTTTGGCTTCGCCATGGATACTCCCGCCCGGCAAAATGCAAACGAGTTTGCTTTTGCCCTCGCTTATCCGTATCTTTGTACGGTCTTTCGGGACGAATGAAATATAAGGAAGTGCCTTATACTCGTTGAAATCGCCAAATTACCAAGAGGTATGTACGAGGCACAGAGGACAGCTCATGTTCGTGGGTTGCCCTACTGTGCGTATATACGGGTGTTTGGCGATACCTAACGAGTATGCATGGAGGGCAGCCCGCTTTCTTTTACGATGAACATTGTTGAATCTCTCCGGAGGGCTGTCGCGGAGGGGTCGTTAAAAATCGCCAATATGAAACCGCTACTCATTCTCTTGTCGCTCGTCGCACTGTCGTTCTGCATGTATGCCGGATACAGGTTATTCCGGAAATGTGAGAAAATTCTGTCGGGTTACGAAACGATGATAAACTCTTCGCAGTCGTTGCTGGCCGGGCAGCGAAGGCCGTTCGACGTGCGCAGGCCGTTGAAGGTGGTTTGCCTGGGGAATTCGATAACCAGGCATGGCTACCTGCCCGCTGTCGAATGGTATTCCGACTGGGGCATGGCGGCCTCTCGGGAAGAGAACGATTACTGCCATCTGCTGCAAGGCCGGCTGAGGCAGTATAACGGCGAATCCAGCGTGACGCCTCTCAATATCGCCTGCTTCGAAAGGAATCCGGCGTGCGATATCGATTCGTTGCTCGGCGATGTCTGCCGGGGCGCAGATATCATCGTGATAAGGCTGGGTGAAAACGTACAGGACGACCAGTCGTTCGGGGACAACATTCAGCGGCTCATAGACAGGTGCAAAGCGTGTACGCCGCACGTGCTTGTCTCGGGCTGCTTCTGGCTGAACGGGCGTGTGGAGAAAGTGCTCGTAAATGCGGCCTTGGATAACAAGTTGAAGTTCATACCGCTTTACTGGATAGGGAGGATGCGCGACGCCTATCCCCGGCGGGGCGATGCGATTTACGATACGGCCGGTGAGCGGTATGTCGTTACCAAGGAGTTCATCCTCACGCATCCTAACGATGAAGGCATGGCATCGATTGCGAACGCCCTGTTCGATGCCATCACATGCCTCGAACTTTGACGGATTGTCTCCTCTCTTCCGGGACGGATTGCCGCCCGCACAGGGCGTCGCGAACCTGCGGTCCGGGGGGCGTAGCGTAGTGAGGTGTAGTGAGGTGTAGTGAGGTGTAGTGAGGTGTAGTGAGGTGTAGTGAGGTGTAGTGAGGTTACCGGAGCCTATATCTGCGGCCGGAAGTTTTTCAGTTCGCGGTTCAGGCGGGCGCTCTCTCCCCCGCAGAGCGAGTCGAGCAGGGCGTGGAACCGGGGGCCGTGGTTCTTGTGGACGGTGTGGCAGAGCTCGTGCAGCAGCACATAGTCGATGAGCCGGTCGGGCAGCAACAGCAGGTAGAGACTCAGCGAGAAGTCGTTGCGGGCCGAGCAGCTGCCCCATTTGCTCACCGTGGCCCGTATGGTCACCTTTCCCGCGCGGAATCCGTGCCGGGCGGCCAGAACGGCCAGACGCTCCGGGAGCAGCTCTTTGGCCTCGGCCCTCAGCGCTTCGCGGATTCCCTGCCGGATGGCCTGCTGCACCGCCTCGTCGTCGGGCGGCAGGGCGGCGGGGTGGCGCACCTCGATGCGCTCCGCCGTGAGCCGGACGCGGATGCGGTCGGTGTCGGCCGCCTCGAGCTGCAGGGTGTGGCGGCGGGTGGCGTAGGGCGGCAGGAGGGGACGCTCGGGAAACCGTTCGGCCATTTTGCGCCGGCACCCCTCCACCCATTCGATTTTGCTCTCCAGAAAGCGGAATCCCGCCTCGCGGGTGGCGGTGTAGGGTATCGAGAGCCGCACTTCGCCGTCGGGTTTCACGCAGAGGGTGATGCGGCGCGCACGCCGCGTGCGGGAGAGGGTTATCTCTCCCAGGCGCGGGTGTGTGAGGGTGGTCTTCATGGAAATGTCGTCTCTTTGTCACAGGGAGAGGCCGCCGAGGGGCGCGAGTCCGGCAGCGAAAGCCCGGGGGCGGGGTTTCGGGCTATTCGGTGAGCGCCTTTTCGGCTTCGAGCACGCGGTCGAACTCGAATTGCGAGAGGGTGTGGTCCATCAGGGCGGCGATGCGGTCGTTGCACAGGTTGCCGATGCTGCCGGGATGGGTGTGCCGCACGGTCTTGTCGGGGGCGAACTCGCCCCGTTCGATGGCCAGTCCCACCTGCTTGTAGGCTTCGCGGAAGGGGACTCCGCTCTGTGCCAGCCGGTTCACCTCTTCGACGCTGAACAGGTAGTCGTAGCGGCTGTCGTCGAGGATGTGTTCATTGACGCTGACGTGGGCCAGCATGTAGGCGGCCATGCGCAGAATCTCCTTCATGTCGGCGAGGGCCGGGAAGAGCACCTCCTTGAGCAGCTGCAGGTCGCGGTTGTAGCCCAGGGGCAGGTTGGCGGCGAGCATGGTAATCTGGTTGGGAAGCGCCTGCAGCAGATTGCATTTGCCGCGCATGATTTCCCACACGTCGGGGTTCTTCTTGTGGGGCATGATGCTGCTGCCGGTGGTCAGTTCGGGCGGGTAGGAGATGAATGCGAAGTTCTGGCTCAGGAACAGGGTGTTGTCCATCGCCAGCCGGCCCACGGTGGCTGCGAGGGCCGAGAGGGCCTGGGCCACCACCCGTTCGGTCTTGCCGCGTCCCATCTGGGCGTAGACCACGTTGTAGGCCATGCTGTCGAATCCCAGCAGGCGGGTGGTCATCTCGCGGTCGAGGGGGAACGACGAGCCGTATCCCGCGGCCGAGCCGAGCGGATTGCGGTTGCAGATGCGGTAGGCGGCCAGCATCATCTGCATGTCGTCGGCCAGACTTTCGGCATAGGCGCCGAACCACAGGCCGAACGAGGAGGGCATGGCCACCTGCAGGTGGGTGTATCCGGGCATCAGCACATCCTTGTGGGTCTGGGAGAGGGTCTGCAGCTGTTCGAAGAGCCCGGTCACCAGCGAAGTGATGTCCATGAGCTCCTTGCGCAGGAAGATGCGCAGGTCCACCAGCACCTGGTCGTTGCGCGAACGGCCGCTGTGGATGCGCTTGCCGGCGTCGCCGATGCGCTCGGTGAGCATGAACTCCACCTGTGAGTGGACGTCCTCCACCCCTTCGTCGATGGTGAACTCTCCGGCCCGGATGCGGCGGTATATCGCCTTGAGTTCGCGCTGCACGGCCTCGAGCTCCTCTTTGCCGAGCAGGCCGATGCTTTCCAGCATGCGGGTGTGCGCCAGCGAGCCGAGCACGTCGGCCTCGGCCAGCAGCAGGTCCATGCGGCGGTCCTGTCCCACGGTGAAGCGGTCCACCTCCTTGTTATCGTCTATGTTCTTTTGCCAAAGTTTCATTGCGGTTACACTATTTCGTTCAACATCTTTACGTAGAGTTCGATGCCCTCCCGGATTTCCGACAGCAGCACATATTCGTCGGCGCTGTGGCTGCGGGCGCTGTCGCCCACGCCCATCTTCAGCGAGGGAATGTCGAGCAGGGTCTGGTCGGAGGTGGTCGGCGAGCCGTAGCACATGCGTCCCAGCCGGGTGCCGGCCGCCACCAGCGGATGGTCGGGCGAGATGCTCGACGGCTTGAGCCGCAGCGAGCGGGGGGTCACCTCGCTGGTCACGTGGCGGCGGATTTCCTCCACCACCTCCTGGTTGGTGTAGCGGTCGGTGACCCGCACATCGACCGTGAACCGGCACTCGGCCGGTATGACATTGTGCTGGCTGCCGGCGGAGATGACCGTGACGCTCATCTTCACCTTGCCGAACAGGTCGCTTTCGCGCGGGAACCGGTAGGTGCGGAACCACTCGATGTCGCGCATGGCACGGTAGATGGCGTTGTCGCCCTCTTCGCGGGCGGCATGTCCCGCCTTGCCCCGGGCCACGCAGTCGAGCACCACCAGTCCGCGTTCGGCGACGGCCATCTGCATCCGGGTGGGTTCGCCCACGATGGCCACCTCGAGGGGGCCGAGCTGGGGCAGCACCGCCTCGAGTCCTTTGCGGCCGCTGTTCTCCTCTTCGGCCGTGAGGGCCAGGCAGAGGTTGTATTTCATCTCCCGGCGCCGGTAGAAGTGAAGGAATGCGGCGGCCAGCGACACCCCGCTCGCCCCGGCGTCGTTGCTTCCCAGTCCGTAGAGCCGGTCGCCCTCCACGGCGGGCTCGAACGGGTTGCGCGTGTATCCCGGGTTGGGCTTCACCGTGTCGAGATGTGAATTGAGCAGAATGGTCGGTTTGCGGCGGTCGTAGTCGCCGTTCATCGCCCACACGTTGTTGTAGAGCCGATTGACGTTGCGCACGTCGTGTTTCATCAGGAAGCGCTCCACCTTGTCGGCCGCCTCCTGTTCCCCGCCGCTCATCGAGGGCGAAGCGATGAGTTCGCGCAGCAGCGCGACCGCATCTTCGTATAATGCCTGCATCTCCACCGTTCCTGATGTTTTTATTGACCGATTCGCTGTCTTACCACCTCGAAGAGCATCACCGCGGCGGCCGCGCTCACGTTGAGCGACTCGACGCTGCCCACCATGGGGATGGCCAGCTGTTCGTCGCAGAGTTTGAGCACCTCTTTGGAGATGCCGCTCTCCTCGCTGCCCATGACGATGACGGTCGGCCGGCAGAAGTCGGCGTCGAAGAGCAGCTTGCGGCTCTTTTCCGTGGCGGCCGCAATCTGCATGCCCTCCATCTGCAGGGTCTTGAGCGTGTTGCGTATGCTGCCCACCCGGCAGACGGGAATCCGGTTCAGGGCCCCGGCCGAACTTTTCAGCGCCTCGGCGTTCACCGGGGCGGCGTTCTTGAGCGGCACTATCAGTCCGTGCGCACCGGCGCATTCGGCGCTGCGGGCGATGGCTCCGAAGTTGCGCACGTCGGTCACCCCGTCGAAAACCACGATGAAGGGGGTCTCGTCGTCGGGCACGCGCTCCAGGATGTCGTTCAGCTCGACGTAGCCGATGGCTGCCATCCGGGCCACCACGCCCTGGTGGTTGCCTTTGACCAGCCGGTTGAGCTTCTCCGCCGGGACCTCCTGGTAGCGGACCCGGTAGCGGTAGCAGATGTCCTTGAGTTCGGTCATAAGCTGTCCTTCGGCCCCTTTGCGGATGTAGAGTTTTTCGATTTGCTTGCCCGATTCGATGGCTTCCGCCACGGGGCGTATGCCGAAAATGATGTTGTCCATGTTCCGTCCGGTTTCTAAAAACGATTATCGGTTTTCCGTTATTTCCAGTTCGTAGTTGAGCTTCTCCCACTCGTGCATGAAGTGGGCGAGCCGCTCCTTGAGGGCGTTGTACTCTTCGAAGACCCGGCTGTCGCCCAGGTCGATTCCGTGCGCCTGGGGGTCGGCCAGCCGGACGTCCCATGCGGCTATCTGCTCTTCCAGTTCGGAGACGGTGCGTTCGGTCTTTTCGATTTCGTTGCGGAGCTTGCGCACGGCCCGTTCGTTCTCCTTCCTGAGGCGGTAATCGACCTTTCCGTCGCCGCTTGCGGCCGAAGCGGGCGCCGGGCCCTTCTCCTTCTGCTCCACCTGTCTCAGGTCGTCTATCTTTCGCTTTTCGAGGAAGTAGTAGATGCCCCCGAGATACTCCTTGACCCCTCCGTCGCGGAATTCGTAGACCTTGTCCACCATGCCGTCGAGGAACTCGCGGTCGTGGGAGACCACCACCACCGTGCCGTCGTACTGGCAGAGGGCGCTTTTGAGAATGTCTTTCGACCGCATGTCCATGTGGTTGGTCGGCTCGTCGAGCACCAGCAGGTTGTATGGCTCGAGCATGAGGCGGGCCATGGCCAGCCGCGAGCGTTCGCCGCCCGAGAGCACCTTGACCTTCTTGTCGATGTCTTCGCCGCGGAAGAGGAACGCCGCCAGAATGTCGCGCAGGCGGGTGCGGATGTCGCCCACGGCAATCTTGTCGAGGGTGTCGTAGACCGTGAATTCGCCGTTCATCAAGTCGTCCTGATTCTGGGCGAAGTAGCCGATGCGGACGTTGTGTCCCACGCGGAGGGTTCCCTCGCTGGGGGCCAACTCTCCGATGAGCATGCGGGCGAAGGTGGTCTTTCCCTCGCCGTTGCGGCCCACCAGAGCGATTTTCTCGCCGCGTTCGATGGTGAATTCGGCGCCGCTGAAGACGTGCTTCTCGCCGAAACTTTTGCCCACGCCCTTCACCTCGGCCACAATCTGGCCCGAGCGGGGTGCGGGCGGGAACTTGATGTTGAGCGCCGACAAATCCTCTTCGTCCACCTCGATGCGCTCGAGCTTGTCGAGCTGCTTGATGCGCGACTGCACCTGGTTCGATTTGGTGGGCTTGTAGCGGAATTTCTCGATGAACTCCTCGGTTTTTTCAATCATTCGCTGCTGGTTGGCGTAGGCCGAGAGCTGCTGCTGGCGCCGTTCGCGCCGGAGCTCCACGTATTTGCTGTACGGCACCTTGTAGTCGTAGACCTTGCCCAGCGAGAGTTCGATGGTGCGGTTGGTGACGTTGTCCAGAAAGGCCCGGTCGTGGGAGATGAGCAGCACGGCGCCGCTGTACTCCCGGAGGTATCCCTCCAGCCACTGGATGCTTTCGATGTCGAGGTGGTTGGTAGGCTCGTCGAGCAGGAAAATCGAGGGGCGGCGCAACAGCAGTTTGGCCAGCTCGATGCGCATTCTCCATCCGCCGCTGAACTGGCTGGTGGGACGCTGGAAGTCGCTGCGTTTGAATCCCAGGCCGAGCAGGGTCTTTTCGATGTCGGCGTCGCGGCTTTCGCCGCCCAGGATGTGGTGCCGGTCGGTGGCGTCGTTGAGCCGGTGCAGCAGCCGTTCGTACTCCTCGCTCTGGTAGTCCTCGCGTGCGGAGAGTTGCTCGGTGATGCGGTTTATCTCCTCCTCCAGTTCGAGCACCTCGCGGAATGCCGAGGCGGTCTCCTCGAGCAGGGTGGTGGTGTCGGCCACCTTCATCTGCTGGGGCAGGTAGCCGATGGTGCATTCGCCGTTTCGGGTGACGGCGCCCTGCGAGGGGGCCTGCTCGCCCGTGATGACTTTGAGCAGGGTGCTTTTGCCTGCGCCGTTCTTGCCCACCAGACCGATGCGGTCTTTGGGATTTATCATGAAGGAGATGTCGTTGAACAGGTCCCAGCCTCCGAAGCTGACGGTCAGGTTATCGACAGATATCATTTGTTGGTCAAGCGTTTAGCAATTTTTCGATTTCAGAAATGGGGTCGGCCGAGAAGACGGCGCTGCCGGCCACCGCCACGTCGCATCCGGCGTCGAAAACCTCCCGGATGTTGGCGGCCGAGATTCCGCCGTCGGTCTCGATGAGGCACTTCAGGCCGAGCGAGTCTATCTGTCGGCGGAGCCGGCGGATTTTGTCGAGGCTGCCCGGAATGAAGCTCTGGCCTCCGAAGCCCGGCTCCACGCTCATGACCAGCACCAGGTCGGCCAGCGGCAGCACCTGCTCGATGGTTTCGACCGGGGTGGCGGGGCTTATCGACACGCCGGCCCGCACTCCGCAGCTGCGAATCAGGCGCAGGGTGGCGGCCAGCTCCTTTTCGGCTTCGGCGTGCACGGTAATCAGGTCGGCGCCCGCTTCGGCGAACCGCGAGACGTAGCGGTGGGGCTCCACTATCATCAGGTGTACGTCCAGCAGCTTGTCGGTGGCCTTGCGCACGGCCTTCAGCACGGGGAATCCGAACGAGATGTTGGGGACGAACACGCCGTCCATCACATCGAAGTGAATCCATTCGGCCCGGCTGGCGTTGAGAGTCTGTACGGTGTCGTAGAGGTGCCCGAAATCGGCTGAGAGGATGGAGGGCGATATGATTCTGGTCATGGTCCGGTCGTTTTAAGTGTGGGGACAAAGGTACGAAAAAGGCGCTTGCCTGCCAATATTTCCGAAGATAATCCTTACTTTTGTATCGTTGTCCTACGAAAATCGATTTTTATTTTGGAGAGCATGAATCTGATTTTGGTTGTCCTGTCCGTGGTTTTGCTGGTCGTCGCGGGGGTGTTGGCCGCTGTGGCGGCGGGCCAGCGGCGCACGATGGCCTCTCTGCGCAGCGATGCCGCGCAGTGTCAGGCGCGGGTGCGGGAGGGCGAGGAGCGCATCCGTTCGCTCATCGAACGGGCCACGCAGGCCGAAACGACCGTCGCCGCCCTGAAGGAGAAGGCTGAAAGCGACCGCCGCGAGCTGGAGCGTCTGCAGGCGTCGTTCCGGGCGGAGTTCCGCAACCTGGCCAACGACATTCTGGAGGAGAAGTCCAAGGCTTTCAAGCAGACCAACCGCGAGTCGATGGAGATACTTCTCAAGCCTTTCCGCGACAACATCGCGGAGTTCCGCGAGCGGGTGGAGCGAATCTACTCCGACGAGAACCAGCAGCGGGGCATGCTCAAGAGCGAGCTCAGGCAGCTGCTCGAGCTCAATGCACGCATCACCCAGGAGACCAACAACCTGACGGCCGCCCTCAAGGGCAACAGCAAGGTGCAGGGCGACTGGGGCGAGATGATTCTCGAGACCATTCTCCAGAGCTCGAACCTGGAGAAGGGCGTGCAGTATTTCACCCAGGTGAACATGAAGGACGCCCAGGGGAACAACCTGCGTCCCGACGTGATACTGAATCTGCCCGAGGGCAAGCAGGTGGTCATCGACTCCAAGGTGTCGCTCACTTCGTTCGTGGCCTACACCGAGGCGTCCGACGATGCGGCGCGGTCGCGGGCCCTGCGCGAGCACATCCGTTCGGTGCGGGCCCATGTGGAGGAGCTGGCGGCCAAGCGCTATTGCGACCTGGAGGGGCTCGATTCGCCCGATTTCGTCATCATGTTCGTCCCCAACGAGCCGGCCTTCCTCACCGCCCTGCAGAACGACAATTCGATATGGGGGTGGGCCTACGACAAGAAGGTGATTGTGAGCAGTCCCACCAACCTGTTCGCCCTGCTCAAAATCGTGGACGACCTCTGGAAGCGCGACAAGCAGAGCCGCAACGCCATCGCCATCGCCGACGAGGGAGCCCGGCTCTACGACAAGTTCGTGGGCTTCACCGAGACCCTCCAGCACCTGGGCCGCAGCCTGGAGGGGGCCCGGACGGACTACGAGAATGCGATGAAGCAGCTCTCCTCCGGCCGGGGTAACCTGGTGGCCCGTGCCGAAAAGATGCGGGCGCTGGGACTCAAGGCCTCCAAGTCGCTGGCTCCCCGATTGACGGAGGAGGCCGGGCCGGAGGAGCGGCTGCCCGAAAGCGAATAACCGATAAACGACGATAAGATGAAGAATATGAATTCGGAACATTTCATAGCGGACTCCCTCACGGAGTGGAAGGAGCTCGGCGGCGGAGTAAGACGCCAGATTCTGGGGTACGACGAAAAACTCATGGCGGTGAAGGTCTCTTTCGAGACCGGTTCCGTGGGGGCGGTGCACGAACATCCCCACAGCCAGTCCTCCTATGTGGCCAGCGGCCGTTTCGAGGTCTGCATCGGCGGGGAGAAACGCCGGCTCGGTCCCGGCGACGGCTTCTATGCCGCACCCGGCCAGGAGCACGGGGTGGTGTGTCTCGAGAGCGGGGTGTTGGTGGATACGTTCGCTCCGTGCCGTCTCGACTTTCTGGAGTAACCGGTCATGGATATCGTAACCGACAGGCTGTCGCTGAGGCGTTTGCGCGAGAGCGACGCGGCGGATATGTATCGCTGGTGCCGCAATCCGGCTCTGGGCGACAATGCCGGATGGAAGCCGCATGCCTCGCCGGAAGAGTCGCTGGAGGTGCTCCGCACGGTGTTTCTGTGGCAGGAGAACGTGTGGGCCGTGGAGTTGCGCAGCGGCGGCGGGCTGATTGGGACGGTGGGCCTGGTCTGCGACCCGAAGCGCGATAACCCCGGGGCCCGGATGCTCGGCTATTGGCTCGCCGAACCCATGTGGGGCAGGGGGCTGATGGGCGAGGCGGTGGATGCGGTGCTCCGCCACGGCTTCTCGTCGCTTTCGCTGGCGCTCGTCTCGGCCTATTGCTATCCGTTCAACCTGCGCTCGCAGCGGCTGCTCGAACGCAGGGGCTTCATGCGCGAGGGGATGCTCCGTGCCGCCGGCATCACCTACGACGGGCGGTGTCTCGACGAACTTTGCTATGTGCTCGTGCGCGAGGAGTGGCAGGCCCGCTCTGGTAATCCCGCAGGGGCCCGGCCGCTTTGACCGTTCCGGTGACTTCCGGTTTTCTCTGATAGCTTCGACTTCCGACCGTTTCGATTGTTCCGGCGGCTTGGGCGATTCCGCCCGCCCTTCGTGTTCCTTTCTGCCCTTGTCGCTCTGTCGGGGCCGGTTGCGCTCCCTGTACCCTTTGTCTCCGTCGGTTCTGCGCAGTGACCTCCTTTGCCGTGCGGGCTGTCGGCCCTCTGTTTTGCGACGCATTGGCAATCCGTTGGGGGCGGGGGTTGCGGGGAAAGACTATTTTTCCTATTTTTGTGACTGCATCGGCCGGCTTGCGAAGCGGCATCGGCCGGTGCGGTTTGTCCGAAACTTTTAATCTTACGATATGAAACGAACCATGTCATTCTTACTGGTGCTGGCGGCGGCCCTTTTGCTGGGGATTCGGCCCGTGGAAGCACAGACGCCTCTGGCCGACAGGATTGCGGCCATCGACCGCGTAGAGGGGGTTACCGCACTCCCTTCGGAGGAGTTCAAGGAGAAATACGAACTCTTCATCGAACAGCCGCTCGACTGGCAACGGCCCGAAAAGGGGACTTTCCGTCACCGGGTGTTCGTGTCGCACGTCGGCTTCGACCGCCCCACCGTGGTGATAACCGAGGGGTACGGGGCCCGTTATGCGGCCAATCCGGCCTACCGCGAGGAGCTCTCCCGGCTGTTCGATGCCAACATGATATTCGTCGAGCACCGCTATTTCCTCGCTTCGATGCCCCAGCCGTGCGACTATGCCTATCTGACGGCGGAGAACTCGGCCTGCGACCTGCACGATATCGTGACGGAGTTCCGCAAGATTTATCCCGGCAAGTACATCGCCACGGGCATCAGCAAGGGCGGAACCACCACCATGCTCTACGCCACCTTCTTCCCCGACGACGTGGATATCTACGTTCCCTATGTGGGTCCTGTGAACCGGGCGCTGGAGGACGGACGCCACGAGAAGTTCCTGCGCGGGGTGGGTACCCCCGAACAGCGCAAGGCGGTGGAGGATTTCCAGCTGGAGGTGCTCAAACGCCGGGAGAGACTGATGCCTCTGTTCAGGGAGTTCTGCGAAAAGGCCGGTTACGAGTTCCGGGCTCCGATAGAGGAGATTTACGACTACTGCGTGCTGGAGTACTCCTTCTCGTTCTGGCAGTGGGGCAGCCCCGTGTCGTCGATTCCGGCGCTGACGGCCTCCGATGCCGAGATTTTCGACCATTTCGTCAAGGCGGTCGGCCCCGACTATTTCGCCGTGGGCAGTCCCTCGCAGTCCTTCTACATTCAGGCGGCCCGCGAGCTGGGCTATTACGGCTACGATATCAAACCTTTCAAGGACTATCTGGCCATCAAGTCGAGCAAGGACTACCACCGTCGTCTGTTCCTGCCCGAACAGATGCGATACATGCGTTTCGACAGGACGCTCTGCCGGAAGATGTACAAATATCTGAAAAAGAGCGACCCGCGGATGATAATGATTTACGGCGAGGTGGACCCCTGGACGGCTTCGGGCGCCTGGTGGGCCGCGACCCCCGAAAAGCGCAACATGAAAGCCTATGTGCAGCCGGGCGGTTCGCACCGCACGCGCATCTCGACCCTGCCGGAGCCGATGCGCAGCGAGGTGGTGGAGACCATCGGAAAGTGGCTCGCAGAGTAGGATAGGAGCTGCGAGCGGAGGTCCGGAGTTGCTCTTCCGGACGGAAAATGCAAGGCGCTGTCTACCGCGGTAGACAGCGCCTTGCGTTTCGATGGCCGGTGACCCGAGGGGAGGTTCCGGCTGTCGGAAGGCTATCTGATAGGGGTCATCCGGGAGTCGTATTTGACTTCGTGGCCGTTCGAGAGTTCGATTTCATAGCCTTTTTGGGAGCGTTCGATACCCCGGATTACCTGTTTCGGGTAACGCTGTTCGATGTCGCTGCGTATCTTGACGGGAATGATTTCCGAGGGGACCGTGGCCCGGGTGCATTCGATGTCGGTCCAGTCGCCCTTGAGGTTGAAATCGATGGTGGTTCCGTTGGAGAACTTCACCTCGTAGGTCTTGTCGAAGGTGTCGCTGTCGTAGCGGATTTCGGCGATGCGGTCGTTCGGAAAATACTGGGTGATGAAGGTCTGCGCGCTTTGGGGCATATCGGAAAAGTCGATTCGCCGTTCGCCCGTCGCCGCCCAGATGGGGGCGTCGTTGAGCAGGAAAAAAGAGAGGAGCAGGAATAATGTTTTCATAGTCGTGGTGGTTTAATGTTCCGGGTCGTCACAACTGCAAAATCCCTGCCGCACCGTTGTCTGCCGTAGAAAGTCGGAATCTGCGGCCGAGGCCGGCGACGAGTGCCGGCCTCGACCGCCGGGTCGGTGTTCGGGGTCGGTGTTCGGGGTCGGTGTTCGGGGTCGGTGTTCGGGGGCGGTTGTCCGGGGGCGGTTGTCCGGGCGGAACTTATCCGGCGGCACTGCCACCACCGCCGGGGAGAGCGGGAGCTATCGTCGTCCGGCGGGCAGGAAAATCGGCAGGTAGACGACCAGCGCGATGAGCGAGAACAACGTGCCGCCGATGGCTCCTATCGCGAAAGCGAACCAAAAGACCTCTTTCGGCCCGTCGTAGAGGAAGGGGATGAGTCCCAGTACGGTGGAAACGACCGTCAGCAGAATGGGGATTATCTTGTGGTTGAAGGCCCGCAGGTAGAGCGAGAGTCCGGAGCGGGAACAGTCGGAGGCGAGCGAGTTCATCTCGTTGATGATGTAGATGCCCGCATTTACGACGATGCCGCACAGCATGACGAACGCGGCGAATCCTCCCTGGTCGAACTGGAATTTGAACAGTCCGAAGATAAGAAACTCCCCGATGAAGGAAATCGGTATCATGAAGATGATGACCAGCGGCTTGACCAGCGATTCGAAAATGATGGCGCAGATGACGTAGATGACGGCGATGACGACCAGCAGCATGAGCACCTGCTGTATCTTCTCCTTTTCGGTCCACTCATAGGATTCGTGTCCGGCCTTGTAGCCTATGGGCAGAATCTCGTTGTTGAATATGTCGATGTATTTTTTGGAGAGTTTGCTGGAGAGTTCGTAGGAGCCGACGAAGTCGTATCCCACGCTCAGCGAATAGGACTGGTTCTGTTTCTTGATGGTGATTCCCGACCGGCTTTTGGAGATGCTGCCCACGTCCGAGAGCTTGGTGTTCACCGAGTCGATGGCCACCTGGCTGTTGAGGATGTGCCACAGGTCGAAAGCGTCCTTGGACGACGACTCCAGGCGTATGCGTTCGGTGCGTCCGTTCAGGAAGAGGGTTCCCAGCGAGGAGGAGTAGAGCTGGTGCTGGAGGAAGTCGAAGTAGTCCGACACGTGGAGTCCCACGGAGGCGATTTTTTCGCGGTTGTAGTCGATGAAGTATTCGTTGTGGCGCGTGCCGTAATCGTTGCTGACGATTTCGGGGGCGGAGACGCGCTTGTTGGTGGCGAGCGAGTCGGCGAGCTGTTCGGCGTAGCGGAGCAATGCGTCGTAGTTGTATCCCGAGAGCGAGATGCGGTTGGACTTGTAGCCTCCGTAGACGTTGTTGTTGAAATAGTTCTGGTCGATGCCGTAGACGCGCCAGGTCGCGCCGCCGAAGTTGGTGGCGCTGGCGATGATGTTCTGTTTGAGCATCACGGGGAAGGCCGTGTTTTCGTACTCGGGTTTGAAGGTGACGGTGATGGTCGCGTTGTCGTAGGAGGTGATGCGGGTCTGGAACATCTCTATTTCGTCGAACTGGCTGATGTAGTTCTCCATGCTGCGTATCACGTCGTTGAGCTGGTGGATGGTGCAGCCTTCGGGCATGGCGGCCGAGATGGAGAGCCGGGCTTTCTGCGGTTCGCGGTAGTAGTTCGACGAGTTGATGGACTTGGAGAAGAGACGGAACGAGCCGCCCAGCGCCTTCTCTATCCACGATTTGTTGTCCTGATAGAGGTTGCTGCCGAAGGTCTTGTTGTAGATTTTGCTCCACCGGGTCTCCTCCTGACCTTTGGGCACGGAGATTTTGGAGGGCAGCAGGAAAAGGGGAATGCCGAATCCCAGCACGGCCAGTGTGACGTAAATCCATCGGTGGCGGCGGCTCCATTGCAGGTAGCGCATGTAGATGCGGTTGGAGCGGACGATGCGCCGCTTGCTGCGCATCTTGTGGACCGCGATGCCGCGTCGCAGGGGCAGCTTGTCGAGCAGCGCCGGGATGAACATCCGGGCGATGGCCAGCGAAACGGCCAGGTTGATGATGATGACCAGTGCGAAGTCGGTGAGGTTCTGCTTCAGGGTGTCGGGCAGCAGGAAGATGATGGCGAGTGCGCCGATGGTGGTGAGCAGGGCGCCGAGAATGGAGGTGAAGACGCGCTTGTCGCGATAGTAGCTGTAGTGGTCCACCATGATGATGGAGGTGTCGATGATGAGTCCCAGCGACACGGTGATGCCGGCCAGCGAGTAGAGGTGTATGTCGAGATTGAAGATGTTGTAGAAGAGAATGCCCACCAGAATGTTCACCATCAGCGTGGTGGCGATGATGAGCAGGTATCTGAAGCTGCGGCTGACCGCCAGCACGAAGGCCAGCAGGATGACGAAGCAGAGGGCGGTGCGGAAGAATATCTTGTTGAGCTCTTCGCGCACGTAGGTGGAGGCGTCGTAGGAGAGCTGGGCCGAGATTTCGTCGGGGAAGGCCTGTCTCAGCCGCTCCATTTCGCTCTTTACGGCGTTGGTCACGGTCAGCAGGTTGGTGTGCTTCTCGGCATAGACGTCGAGGGTGATGGTGTTCAGTCCGTTGAGGCGGAAATAGCGGGTGGGCTTGGCCTCCTGGTAGCGGGCGGTGACCAGGTCGCGCATGTAGAATATCTTGCCGTTCTTGCCGGTGATGACGATATCGTCGAATACGGGGGAGTAGCTGTTGCGTATTTTGAGCAGAATCCGCTCCTGGGTGCCGTCCTCGTGCTCCTCGACGCTCATGCCGATGGTCGTGCCTGAGAAGTGGGTGGTGAAGGCCGAGGCTATCTGTTTGGCGTCGATGCCGGCGATGCGGGCCTTGTCGGCGTCGAACGTGAGGACCCATTCGTAGGGCGTGGCACCCGACAGGGTCACCTTATCGACTCCGTTGATTTGGGCCAGGTGGGTGATTATGTGGGTGTTGATGTAGTTTTCGATGCGGTCGGCGGGCAGGCTCGAATTGATGGTGTAGTTCAGCACGGAGCTTTCCGTCTCGCCCGACGTGGAGAGCGACAGGGAGGGGTAGCTCACTCCGTCGGGCAGCTTGGGATAGATGTTGCGAATCTGCGAGGCTATCTCGAAGCGGGCCACGTCCATCTCGGTCCGGGGCTTGAATTCGATGCTGATGCTTCCGCTGCCTTTGGTGGTGGTGGACGAGATGGAGTTCACGCCGGTTATCGAGGCGAGGGCGCCTTCGATTTTGGAGGTGACCTCCTGTTCGATGATGCGGGCCGAAGCCTCGGGCCAGGAGAAGCTCACCGAGATGTTGGTTTGGCTTTTGGTGGGCGTATACTGCACGTTGAGCAGCGGAACCGTAGCCAGTCCGATGACTATCAGTACCGCCATGATGAGCAGTACGGAGAATGACGAGAGTCGGAAGGTGCTGTATATCTTGTTTTTTTCCATTATCCTCTGCGCCTTCTGGGTTTATATATCTCGTAGTAGGCCAGCGGGATGAAGAACACGCTCACCAGCGTGCCGATTATCATGCCGCCGATGATGGCCATCGACAGGGGGTACTGGAGGTCGGAGCCCATATCGCCGCGCACCAGGAAGGGGGCGATGGCCAGGATGGTGGTCAGCGAGGTCATGATGATGGGCTTGAGACGCTTCTGGCCCGCCTCCACGATGGCGTGGATGAGCGAGCGTCCCTGCCGGCGCAGCACGTTGATGGTGTCGATTTTGAGAATCGAGTCGTTGATTACGATACCGCACATGACCACGATGCCGATGAGCGACATCAGGTTGAGGCTGACGCCGAACACCCACAGCACCAGCAGTGCGCCGAACAGGTCGGTGATGATTTCGGAGAGGATAATCATCGGCTGGACGAGCGACTCGAACTGCGAGGCGAGGATGAAGTAGAGCAGCAGCACCGAGATGACGAGCACGATGACCAGCTCCTTTATCATTTCGCGGTTCGAGAAGTAGGTGCCGCTGAAGCTCACCTCGAAGTCGTCGTTTTCCGAGGCGGCCTGCTTGATGAGGCGTATCGCCTGCGGAATGTCCCGGTCCTGCAAATCGAGGTTGAGCGGATAGTAGTTGCCCTCCACGCCCGAGACGATGCTCTTCAGGTCGCGGTCGCGGGTCTGTATCATGAAGTCGCTGACCGGAATTTCGGCCTCGCCCGTTTTGACGAACGTATCTTTGAGAATCTGTTCGATGCCGCTGGCATTGCTGCCCACGATGACCGGCAGGGAGTTCTGTCCCTGGACTATCGAGAAGAGAACGTTTTCGTTCAGGGCGTTCTTCAGCAGGCTCACCAGCTGGTTGTAGGAGATGCCGTAGAGGGCCATCATCTCGGGTTTGGCGACGTAGAGCACGTGCTCCTGCCAGACCACGGGCTGTATCTCCACGTCCGGCATGCGGGTGTTGATGGTCTCCAGAATGCGGTTCAGCGACGAGGGGTCGGGGGCTTCGCCGTTGGTGGGGCGCAGGCGCGCCACCAGTTTGGCGTCCTTGTCGGCGAATATCATGTCGAAGATGTTGCCCGAGGGTTCGAAGCTCCAGACGATGTCGTCGTAGTGGCTGCTCAGGTAGTTGCTTATCGATTCCTGTACGCGCTCCACCGTTTCGCCCTCCCGGACCTTGATGTATGCCACGGTCTCGGCGATGCTGTTTTCGTCGGTGTGGGCGAGCAGGAATTTCTGCACGCCGGCCATCACCGTGCTGTGTTCCACCCGGCCGCCGACGGCGGCGAGCATGGCCTCCGTGCGGCGGGCGTTCTCTTCGGCGGTGATGCGGTCGTTCCAGTCGATATCGACGAGCATGTCGGTGTAGGTCATGGCCGGGAGTTTCTCTTTGGCGATGACCGAGAACATCACGCCGATGCCCAGCAGCGAGACCGTGAAGATGCCCCACATGACGCCGCGGTGGCGGAAGAACCAGGTGAGGATGCGTTCGTAGCCGTTCATCATGCGGTCGAACGAGATTTTTTCGAGCAGTTTGCTGGGGACGATGCGTCCGGCCTTCCTGTACCACAGCCAGTAGTAGACGGGAATGAGGGTCACCGTGACGACGAACGACGAGAAGAGGGTGATGGTGACGGCCATCGCCTGGTCGTAGAAGAGGGCTCCCGAAATGCCGCTCAGGAAGATGAGCGGGATGAACACCGAGCAGGTGGTCAGTATCGAACTGAGCATCGGCGTGAAGACCTCCCGGGTGCCCTGCACCACGGCGTTGCGCAGCGTGTCGCCGTGTTTCCAGCGGAAGGTGATGTTGTCGATGACGATAATCGAGTTATCGACCATCATGCCGATTCCCAGCACCAGACCCGAAAGCGAGATGATGTTGATGGACAGGCCGATGATGTGGAACAGCAGCACCGAGAGTATCAGGGCGCTGGGGATGGTTATCACCACCAGGACGGGCGACTTGAAGTCCTGCATGAAGAAGAAGATTATCACGCAGGCCAGGATTCCGCCCACGATGATATTCTGAATCAGGTTGTTGATGGAGTAGTCCAGCAGTTCGGTCTGGTCGCGGGTGAGGGTGAACTCGATATTGGGATAGTCCTTGTGGAAGCTCTCCATGAGTTCGTCGAGTCCGGCTTTGAGCGCCGACATTTTGGCGTCGGCCTGCTTGATGACGGCCAGCGTGACGGCGTCCCGGCCGTTGGAGTGTATCAGGCCGTTGCGCTTGCGGGGATGCTCCACCACGCGGGCCAGGTCCCGCAGCTGGTAGACTCGTCCTTCGATGTTGAGATAGATGTTCTCGATGTCGCTTTTGCTGCTGGCGAAAGATTGGAAGCGGACGTTGTACTGGTATTCGCCGTCGCGTATGGTGAGGTTTCCCAGGCGGATGTTGGCGTTGTGGATGGCCTGCTCCAGGGTGGAGTAGTCGATGCCCATCTGGCGTATTTTGATGTCGTCGGGGATTACCAGCAGCTCCATGTCCACGGTGCCGCTGATATCGACCATCGCCACCTGGGGGAGCTGTTCGATGCGTTTGGAGATGACCTGTCCGGCGAATCCGCTCAGTTCGGCGAACCGTTCGGAGACGGGGAACAGGGGGTCGGTCTGCACGAAGCGCTCGCTGTCCTTGACCGACAGGTCGATGTAGAAGGCGGGGATGTCCGTTGCGCTCGCCTTGATGACTTTGGGGCGGTCGATGGTGGAGGGGAGTCCGGACATGGCCCGGTCTATCTTCTCATTGACCTCGATGAATATGTAGTCGATGTTGGAGCCCTGCTCGAAAGAGAGCCGTATGACGGCGCTTCCCTCTTTGGTTTCGGAGCGGAAGTCGGTCAGGTGAGCCACCTGCACCAGCTGGGGGCGCAGCCGCTGCACGACCGATTCGTCGAGTTCGCGGGCCGAGATGCCCGAACCCGAAATCTGCACCGTCACATAGGGCGCGTCGATGTCGGGTACCAGCGAGATGGGCAGCAGGCGTGCCGAGGCGATACCCAGTATTATCACCACTATCAGCGACATGGAGACCGCGATGGGTCTGTCAAGGAGTTTGTTGAGCATGGGGTGCGTCGGTTTTTGGGAGTGGGTGTTGCGGAGCTACTCCGCGTTTTTGAGCACGACTTTCGAACCGTCGGCCAGGTTCAGGTTGCCCGAGACGATGACCCGGTCGCCCTCGTTGAGTTCGGCTCCGCGCGAGATGTTGGCCTCGACCACGAACGAATCGGTGTTGGCGAGCAGCGTGTGGACATAGGTCCACATGGCCGAGCCGTTGTCGTTGTAGCGGAAGAGCACTTCGAGGTTGTCGCGGATGACCACGGCGCTTTTGGGCACCACCAACTGTCCCGGGACGTTCTCCTCGACGATGACCTTCACGTTCATGCCGTCAATCATCCGGCCGTTGTTGGCCACCTCGGCCTGCACGGCCACCTGGCCCTTGTCGTCGATGGTGGGGTTGATGTTGGTGACGCGTCCCGAAACCTGCACGTTGGGTTCGTTGAAGGTGGAAATCTTGACGGTCTGTCCCGGTTTGATGAATCCGTATTCGGTCTCCAGGATATTGAAGTTCACCACGAAGGATTTGTCGTCTATCAGGGTGCAGAATTCTCCGCCGGCCTGTTCGTGGCGGCGTTGTTTCACGCCGGCCACCTTTCCGGCGAAGGGGGCGGTGACGGTGCAGGCGGCCAGCTCGCGCCGGGCCCGCTCCACCTCCGCGACGGCCGCGGCGTAACCCGAGCGGATTCGGGCTATCTTCATCACGTCCGCCGGAACGGAGAGCGTGTCGGCGGCCTTGTAGCCCAGACCTATCAGCACGTCCTGCAGGTCGAGCGTGGCTTTCGAGAGATTCATCTCCGCCTGGGAGAGGGTGGCCTGGGCCGCGGTCTTGTCGAGCGCGGCGAGCGCGGTTCCGGCGGCGACGCTCTGTCCGTTGGCCGCATGCACCTCGGCGATGGTGCCCGACGACTTGAAGGCCAGCACGCTCTTCTGCCGGGCGGTCAGGCGTCCGTTGCTGATGAGCTCTTTGGTGAAGGTGGTGCGTTTGAGTTCGATGACCTCCACCTCGTTGCGGTCGGCCGAGTGCTGCAGTTTGCCGAGTTCTCCCTGTTCGGTCTGTTGGTTCGCGGAGCGGCAGCCTGCGAACATTGCGGAGCAGGCCGCGATGATGAATGCTATTTTTCTCATGGTCGTTTAGTTTGCGAGTTTGTCGAATTCGGCCGAGATGTCGGTTCCCGTCCGGTAGTCGTAGAGCGACGATTTGCGGATGCCGTAGTAGTAGAGCCAGTAGTTGTAGAGCTCCTGGATGTAGGTGCTGTTGGCCTGGTCCTTTTCCGTCTGGGCGGTGTTGAGTTCGGTGACGGAGATGGTGCCTCCGGCGAAGTTCTCCATGGTCATGCGGTAGCGCTGTTCGGCGATTTCGTTGGCCTTGCGCGAGACGGTGCACTGGTTGCGCTGGTTGTTGAACTGCACTACCGAGACGTAGATGTCGTGCTTGTAGTCTATTTCGGCCTGCGCCAGCCGGTTTTTCACCGTTTCGGCCTGTGCTTCGGCCACCTTCACCCGGCCTCGTCCCATGCCCCAGTCGAGAATCGGAATCGAGAACGAGAGGCCCACCACCTCCTGGTCGAGCAGGTCGCGGTAGGCGGTCTTGAAGTTGTTGCCGTTGCTCGACAGACCGAAGCGCGAGGTGATGGAGGCCGTGGCGCCGCGGTTGGCCTTGGCCTGTGCGATGGAGGCTTCGGCTTCGAGCTGGGTGATGAGGTTGTCGGTCATGAAGGAGGAGTTGGCCAGGGCCTTGTCCAGCACGAAGCGGTAGTCGAGCACCAAATCGGGCAGGTCGTCTTCGATGACGGGCACGATGCTCACGCTCTCGTTGTAGCCCAGGAACGAGTTGAGCAGCATCTGCTGCGACTTGAGGTTCATGTCGCACTGGTTTATGGCCAGGCTGTCGTTGAGCATGCGGAGCTCCAGCTGGAGGAGTTCGTCCTTTTTGACGCTGCCCACCTTCAGCCTCTCCGATGCGATGGCGTACATGGTCTTGGTGTTCTTGTAGTTCTGGACCGCGATGTCGTAGTTGTTTTTCTGGAGTACAAAGTTGAAGAAGCGGGTGACGGCCTTGATGGTTACCTCCTCCATCGATTCGATGTAGATGCGTTTGGCCCGGTCGAACTTGTGGGGTTCGATTTTTTTGTCCCATTTGAAGCTGTTGTAGGCGAACAGGGGCTGGATATAGGAGATGGAGACCGGTTGCGAGTAGTAGGTTTGGGACTTGTTGGCTCCGAACTGGTCGAGCCGGCTGAGGCTCGAATAGAGCGAGAGGGTACCGCCGGTGAGCGAAACCTTCTGCTGGACGAAGAGCCGCAGCGAGTTCTGCAGGCTGTAGTTTTCGACGTAGTTCATGTCGCCGGTGGTGGAGTTCTGCAGCAGGCGCAGCGAGCGGTCGAAGTCGGCCACTTCGCCCGAGAGGTTGAGCGAGGGCAGCCGGTCGGCCTTGAACGAGCGGTATTGCCAGTAGCTCGACAGGAAGACGTTCTTGGCCACCATGGCGTCGATGGATTGCGTCTGGGCGATGTGTATCACATCCTGAAGGGAGAGGGTGTAGACGGTCGCAGGCTCCTGGGCGCAGAGTATTCCGAACGAAAGCACTGCCGCCCCTGCCGTAAGCATGTTTTTCAGTCTCTTCATGGGCTGGGTGAGGTGAAATGAGATTTTACCCGACCAAAGTAGTATTTTTTTCGTCCCGGAGCAAGAAATAAACGTAGAAAATAGTCGAACCCCTTGATTTTTTACTTTTCCGGGGCCGTTTCGTAGTACGTGCGGTCCGTACCGGCCGGAATTCAGCCGTTTTTGCACCGGCCGGAGCGGGGGCCGCGTGCGGCCCGAACGGAGCGCGGCGGCGGTGGCGTTATTCGAGCACGGAGGCCTTCACGATGCGGACGTCGTTCAGCGGCCGGTCGTTGTCGTCGGTCTGTTCGTTCAGGATGACTTCCACCGTGTCGAGTCCTTCGACCACGCGGCCGAATACCGTATATTGTCCGTCGAGATGGGGCGTGCCGCCTTCGGTCCGGTAAATTTCGTGGACGGAGGGGCTGAGGACGATTCGGCCTCCGGTGGCCCGGTCGAGGCGCTGCTGCACGGCATCGAGCTCCGGGTCAGTGAACGTGCGTCCCCAGACGATGTAGAATTGCGAAGAGGAGGAGGCGCGCCGGGGATTGACCTTGTCCGAGGTGCGTGCGGCGGCCAGTGCGCCGCGGCGGTGCAGGAGCTCGGGATAGCGGAATTCGGCTGCCACGGTGTAGCCGAGGTCGCCGTTGCCGAGCAGGGCTCCGGGAGCCGCATCGCGCGAGTCGGGGTCGCCGCCCTGAATCATGAAGTCGGCGATGACGCGGTGGAACAGCACTCCGTCGAAGTGGCCCTGTCGGGTCAGCCGGACGAAGTTGTCGCGATGGCGCGGGGTCAGGTCGGAGAGTTCCAGGGTGATGTCGCCCCGGGTGGTCTGCATCAGAATGCGGGTCGGTTCCCGGCGGGAGGTGCCGCAGCCGAGCAGCTGAAGGAGCGGCAGCAGGACGAGACATTTCAGGATGGGTCGCATGGCGGTTCGGGTTTTTATTCGGTGCAAATATATCCGTTTTCGGGTCATTGCGGATGAGGTTGTCGGAAATAATGCCTATTTTTGTCCCTGTTCGATATTTTCTATCGGGAAAGGAGTACGGAGATGAAACGATTGAAGAGGACGGCAGCGGTGTGCGTCGCGGTGGCGGCGCTGTGTTGCCCGCCGGTGCCGGCTGCGGCCCGCGGCGGGGACGGATGGCATGAGATGAGCGGAAAGATGGAGGAGACGACGCCGGGGCGCAGGGTCTTGCGCATGCGCGACTGCCGTGCGCTCTCCATCGACTCCATGCGGGTGGATACCGTGACGGTCTACGAAATCGTATGCCGGGTCGCTGCCCGCAAGACGGCGGCCTGGGCCGGGATTACGGAGCGCAGCATCGGACGCAGCCTGGGTTTCGTCTACGGCGGGAAGGTCGTGTGCCGTCCGTTCGTGCACATGCGGGTGGAGAGCGGCCGGTTTTCCGTCACCGGCACCGACGGCAGGCTCATGCGTTCGCTCTACGAGGCGATGGACAAGCGCGGCGAGTGAAGCCGGTGCGGCGGGGTCTCCCCGGCCGCGGAGGCCGGGAGCGGGCGGTCTGCCCGCGGCTGTCGGCGCGGGTCACACGCATTCGTGGGCGCAGAGCAGCCCCAGCTGCGTTTCGATGATGCGCACCAGTTCGTGGGTCGTGTAGTCGGGGTCTTCGCCGCCGGCATCGACCGTGAAGAACTTGTCCGGTCGGGAGCAATAGTATACGGTGCTGGCGCTGGCGCAGTTGGGTACGCAGATGACCGCGTCGATGAGGCGGTCGTAGTCGGCCATGTTTTCGAAGAATGTCAGTTGCTTTTCGCGGGTCGCCAGCTCCTCCTGGAGCAGAATCCGGTGACCGTTTTCCAGCGATTCGAACGAATCGCACAGCGAGAATCCGTAGCGTTCGGCCAGCGGCCGGACGTCGTTCATCCCGAATCCGTACATTACGATGTTCATGTTGTGTCTGTTTAAAAAGAAAAAGGCGCGGCGTGTAACCAATCCGTTCGACTTGTTATGGCAGTAACGTGTCCTTCGAGTGCCGCGCCTTTCGGGTATTATTATGCGAATAGAATGATGAGCAGTTGTGCGGCCACCACGCGCAGGAACATAGCCAGCGGGTAGACCGTGGCGTAGCCCACCGAGGGTGCGTCGGAGGCGGTCTGTTCCGAGGCGAAAGCCAGTGCGGGCGGGTTGGTCGATGCGCCGGCCAGTACGCCGGTCAGGGTGTGGTAGCCGATTTTGTAGCGGAACCTGCCGACCAGGCCGGCCGCGAAGAGCGGAATGACGGTTATCAGGGCTCCGTAGGCAATCCACACGTAGCCTCCCGAGAGCAGGGTGGGAACGAAATCGGCTCCGGCCCCCAGGCCCACGCCGGCCAGGAAGAACGAGATTCCTATTTCCCGCAGCATGAGGTTGGCGCTCATGGTGGTGTAGGTGACGAGTTTGCAGTGGGGTCCGAAACGGCCGATGAGGATGGCCACGATGAGCGGGCCGCCGGCCAGACCCAGCTTGACGGGCTGGGGAATTCCCGGAATCCGGAAGCTGAGGCTGCCGAGCACCACGCCCAGCGCGATGCCCAGAAACAGGGGGATGAGGTTGGGGTGGTCGAGTCTTTTGAGCGAGTTGCCGAAGAGCCGTTCGGCATGGGCGACCGAGAGTTCGTGTCCCACGACCGTCACCTTGTCGCCCAGCTGGAGCTGCAGGTCGGCGGCGGCCACCAGGTCGATTCCGGCCCGGTTCACCCGGGTGATGGTCACTCCGCAGAGGGAGCGGACGCGCAGTTCGGCCAGCCGTTTGCCGTTGAGTTCGGGGCGGGTGATGAGGATGCGGCGCGAAATCATCTTGGACGCCGCCGCCTGCCAGTCGGTCTGCACCTCGTGGCCGATGAGGGTCGCCACGGCCTCCGCGTCTTTGGGGGCGGTGACCACCAGCATGCGGTCGCCGCAGTGGAGCGCGGTGGAGGCGTCGGCCAGTTCCGGCTCTCCGCCGGGGCGGCGGATGCGGGAGACCACGAAGTCGCGCAGCAGCAGGTGCCGCAGGTCGGCGACGGTTTTTCCCTCAATGGCCTCGTTGGCCACTTCGATGGAGAGGGCGCGGGTGGTCGGCTCTTTCTGAGACTCGCTTCCCGAGCTGGCGCTCTCCTCCTCCCGGCGGCTGTCGATGCGCAGCAGAAGACGCAGGGCGATGAAGGTCAGTATGGCGCCGATGACTCCCAGCGGATAGGCGACGGCATAGCCGCTGGCGATGTCCGGGGCGTTGGCTCCGGCATGCAGGTCGCCGTAGGCCTGCTGCGCCGCGCCCAGTCCGGGGGTGTTGGTGACGGCGCCCGACATGATGCCCGTCATGGTGGTGATGGGCAGTCCGGTGATGTGGTAGAGCGCCACGGTGGTCGCCACGCCGAGCAGGATGACCAGTGCGGCCAGTTTGTTGAGCGTGACGCCGCCTTCGCGGAACGAGGCGAAAAGGCCCGGTCCGACCTGCAATCCGATGGAGTAGACGAAGAGAATGAGTCCCAGCTCCCTGAGGAACTGGAGCAGGTGTTTGTTCACCTCGAGGCCGAGGTGGCCGAAAAGGATGCCCACGAACAGAATGCCGGTGACACCCAGCGAGATGCCGGCTATTCTGACTTTTCCCAGTGCGATGCCCAGGGTGATGGTCAATGCCAGAATCAGGACCGAATGGGCGACTCCGCCGCCCCACAGCGACGGGGAACCCCACAGGAGCGTTTCGAGTAAATCCATGACGAATACTCTTGTTTTGTGCCGATATGCGCAACATGCGGCAGACCTGCCGCGGAGATTCGCGGCACGATTCCCCCGACAGCAGTCGCAGGCCGGAATGTTAAACCATTGTAATTTGCCGATATCGAGTGCCTAATCCCACGAGCGCATCCGACGTCGAATCGACCTGGCAGGTCTCCTGACTGACTTCTGTTCCGAAGCCTTCCCGACCGCGAACTGCGGGTCAGTGGCGTAGAAATTCGGAATATCGCGAAGTTTCACAGTAGCGGGACTGTCCGGGATTTTCACCCGGTTCCCTTTTAATCTTGCCTCCCGGTGGGGAGGTGAAGAACCAAATCTGCCGCGAAGATAGGAATTTGCGGCGACTCTTCCAAACGAAGAGTCGGAAAAAAGCGCTCTTCGCGGCCGGGTTCGTGCCGGAATCGCTATCTTTGCGGCGAGGAAAAAACAGACTTGCGGCTTATGGGAAAGGAAGATGGAGTCATATTGCGGGTGGTTTCGCCGACCGGGGCGGAGCGCGAGGAGCTGGTGTGCCTGTGGGAGGCTTCGGTACGCAGTTCGCACCGCTTTTTGCGGGAGGAGGACATCGGTTTTTTCCGGCCGCTGGTCCGGGACAGCTACCTTCCGGCCGTGGAGCTCTACGTGCTGAAGGAGGGGCAGGGGCGTTCGGTGGCTTTTCTCGGTCTGGACGGGGAGATGATAGAGATGCTCTTCGTGCACCCGGCCTGGCAGGGGCGGGGATACGGCACCCGGCTGGTCGATTTCGCGGTGCGGGAGAGGGGATGCCGCCGGGTCGATGTGAACGAGCAGAACCCGCGGGCCCTGCGGTTTTATCTCGGCCGGGGATTCCGTGCGGCGGGACGCGATGCGACGGATGCCGCGGGCAAGCCGTTCCCCATCCTGCATCTCCGGCTGCCGGACGAGCCGCAGAAGCCGCAGAAGCCGCAGAAATAGCAGGGCGCCCTTTACGGGGCGCCCTGCTGTCGTATCTTGTCGGGCGAATGTCTCGCCGGGACGGTTTTCCGGTGGGGGAGCGAACCGGGGGCTCGCTTTAGGGCCGCCCGGGGAGCGCGGATTCGGCGCGCGACGCCCCGGCCTCCGTGCGGACGGTCTCGATGGCTTTCTTGACGGTGTTGTCGATGACGTAGATGTTGGCGTAGAATCCCGCATCTTCGAGCACCGTGTTGCGGCCGATGTAGGCCCTGAGCTGGGCGGTGAGCAGTTCGCGCGAGCGCTCTATCTGCCGGCGGTCGGGCGCCACCCCTTTGCGGGCGGCATAGGCCGTGAAATCCTCCAGCAGGCGGGTGTCGCTGTCGAGCAGCTTTTTGAGGTCGTCGGTGGTCTTCACGGCATCGAGCGCCTTGCGGTGCCGGTCGGCGTATTCGATGGTGTAGCGGTAGAGGATGTTGCGGTTGGTCACATCCAGATAGTAGCGGGTGACGTCGGCCGTGTCCATGGGCATGAAGATGTCGGGCATGATGCCTCCGCCGCCGTAGACCAGACGGCCTCCGAGGGTGGTGTAGCGCAGGCTGTCGGCGAAGCGGATGCTGTCGGCCGAGAAGAATTCGTTGTGCGTGTAGCGGTCGAAGATGTCTTCGTAGTATTTGTCCGTTCCCTGGTCGTAGGGTTTCTGGATGCAGCGTCCGGCCGGGGTGTAGTAGCGGGCCACGGTGAGCCGCAGGGCCGAGCCGTCGTTGTAGGGGAGCTGGTTCTGCACCAGACCCTTGCCGAACGAGCGGCGTCCGATGATGGTGCCGCGGTCGTTGTCCTGGATGGCTCCGGCGAGAATCTCGCTCGACGAGGCGCTCTCTTCGTTGATGAGCACCGCCACGGCCACGTCCTGCAGCAGGCCGCTGCCGTCGCTGTATTCGCGCATCTGCCGGCGGAACTTGTCCTCGGTGTAGACGATGAGCCGTCCCTGGGGCAGGAACTCCTGGGCGATGAGAATGGCCTGGTCGAGGAATCCGCCCGTATTGCCTCTCAGGTCGAGCACCACGCCCCGCATTCCCTGCCGGCGCAGGGCGGCGAGGGCCGACGTGAGCTCCTTGTGCGAATTTTTGGAGAATGCCGAGAGTTTGACGAACGCCACGCCGGGTTCAATCATGAAGGCGGCGTCGAGGCTCTTGATGGGTATGGCGTCGCGGGTGACGGTCACGGTCAGCAGGCTGTCCACTCCCTGGCGCTGCAGTCCGAGTTCGACGGTGGTGCCGCGTTTGCCGCGCATGCGCTTCATGACGCTCTGCTGCGAGAGCTTGCGCCCGGCGATGAGCGTGTCGCCCACCGTGACGATGCGGTCGCCGGCCCTTACGCCCGCCTTGTCGCTGGGGCCGAAGGGCACCACGTTGAGCACGATGACGGTGTCGGTGGCCATGTTGAAGACCACGCCGATGCCGTCGAACTCACCGTCGAGGGTTTCGTTGGCGGCCGCCATCTCCGATGCGGGGATATAGACCGAGTGGGGGTCGAGCTCCTTGGTGATGAGGGGGATGGTCTTTTCGTAAATCGAATCGAGGCTGACCGAATCGACGTAGAGGTTCTCGACCAGCGAGAGGGTGTAGGTGAGCTTGTTGTCGGGGTTCACCAGCGAGCGTGCGAGCGTGCGGAGCTGTTTGTCCGCGCTGTTGCGTCCAATCATGTGGCCGGCGAGCAGACCGGCCACTGCGCTCACTGCTGCGACGAGCGGCAGTATGATGATTCTTAAGCTGTTTTTTTTCATAGACCGAAATCGTTTGGTCCCCTGCTCTGCGGACCGAGGTCCGTCGCAGGGCTCTTGCCGGGGCGTAGAGCCGGGGCGCTATTTGTTTTTGAACGTGTACGAAAGGCCGACGCTCAGCGAATACTTGGCCTGCAGTTTGGCCCGCGTGTCACCGGCGAGAATGTCCTCCTTGTCGTAGTAGAGCTGGATGTAGAAGGTCGTGGAGAGCAGTTTGGTCGCCTTGATGTCGAACGTGTTCTCCCAGCGCACGGTGGGGACGTTGGTCCAGCCGCAGAAGGAGAAGAGGTTGGTCTGGTAGCGGAACGTGTCGCGTTTGCCGAAGGTCTTGTCGTATTTGACCTGCACCGACGAACCGAGCTCCCACTTGGAGTGTTTGTGCCGCAGGATGAGGTTTCCGGCGTCGTCGAAGCGGTCTGCGGGCACGCCGCCCAGTCCGGCCCGGGCCAGACTCTCGTCCATCACCACAATCGCGCTTCCCGAAATTGGCGAGAGGGTGACGTTGAGCGGCTGTTTGGGGTGTTTGTAGTCGAGACCCAGCGAAAGGTCGATGTAGCCCGGCGCGAAGAAATTGGTCTTCTTGGTCTTGTCGGTCCGCGACTTGTAGCCCGTGGTGAACTGGCTGCGGACATTGACCAGCGCGGAGTAGGACCAGTTCTTGTGCATGATGTAGAGGTTCTGTACCTTCACCACCCACTCGTCTTCGTTCTTGAAAAGTTTGGCGTCCTTCGAGCCGTCGGTCTCCACGGGGATGATGTTGAATCCGTAGCGGGCCGAGAGCTTGTAGTCGAGCGTGTAGCCGCCCTTCTTGAATTTGTGGGCGAACGACATTTCGGCTCTCGAGGCGAAGGTGTTGTCGCCGCCGGCGCTCCAGTTCTCGTACTGGGTCTGCGAGGCGTGCAGCGAGGCCTTGAACTCGATGGTGTTCCGTTCCTTTATCAGGGCCCGGCGGTCGGCCTTGTAGCGGGCCAGCGAGAAGTAGTCGTTCTCCATGCGGGTCTGCTTGATGGAGTCGGCTATCGTCGAGGGTCTGTCTTTGGGTTTGGCTACCTTCGACATCGAAAACTGTGCCGAAACGTTGCCCGTACAGAGCAGCATCAGCACCGGTAAGAGTATAAGAATCGGACGTTTCATCATCGGAAGACAATAATATTTTCGTACATGTACAGCACAAAGATACGAAAAAGAATGCATCGACTTCACAAATTGCCCCAAAGAACGGTCATAATATTCGATTCGCCCCGTACAAGAGAAAATATTACCTATTCGATTAGGTTATTCCACAAAAATTACCTTTCTTGCGGAAAAATGATGCTTTATGGAATATACCGAGACTGTTCCAATCGTCGCACAGAGCCGTGAGGAGTATCGTGAAAAGCTGATTTCTCTTTTTCTGAAAGAAAAACACGGCTCCCTGCATGAAGTCACCTACTACTATTACTACGTCGATACACTGGAAGACGGGAATCGAATCTACCTCAAACGTCCGACACAGCTAAACAAAGGGGTCGATTTCGAGGTAAGAGTTTCCGGAGTCAATTTTCGTTACGGCAAATATGGGAATATCATCTCGACAGGAAACCGCCCAAGTCACAACGACATTTTCGAAGACCTTTGTCTAAAGAGAGATGAAGATATCCGGAAATTCGAAATCCTCATCAAACTGATAACAAAAATATACGATTGCAGAGACATATCACCGGAGGAGTACCAAAACTGCCGATTCCAGAGAGGATTATCCACGGAACTCATACTGAAGGTCCTCAAATGGCTATTCATCGAACAAGACATAACATACTGGAATAGAAGCGGAAGAGAAATGCTATACTCCGGAATTGCCGCACTGTCGAAAACCGAATGACAACATCTTCACCAAAGGACCGCAGCCAGGAAGGCCGGCATTTGATACCGGCCTTCCTGGCTGCGGCTATTCTGCATTTACCGCATCTTATTCTTCCTCAAACGGTTTGTCGGAATCTTCCGTCTACGCCTACAAAGCGAACAGGATAAACACCTGCGCGGTGAGCACCCGCAGGAACATCACCACCGGATAGACCGTCGCATAGCTCACCGCAGGCATGTCGTTGCCGGCCGTGGCGTTGGCATAGGCGAGCGCAGGAGGGTCGGTGGTGCTGCCCGCGATGAGTCCCATCAGCGTGTAGTAGTTGGTCTTGTAGACCAGCCGGGCGAAAGCCCCCACCAGCAGAATGGGCACCACGGTGATGACGAATCCGTAGCCAATCCAGGCATAGCCTCCGTTATTGACGATGGTATCGACGAATCCCTGTCCCGCACCCAGGCCCACGGCGGCCAAAAAGAGCGCAATGCCCACCTCGCGCAACATCAGGTTGGCACTCATGGTGGTGTAGGTGACCAGCTTGAAGTGCGGACCGAACCGGCTGATGAGCAGCGCCACGACCAGCGGACCGCCCGCCAGGCCCAGCTTCACCGGCTGGGGAATGCCCGGGAACATGAACGGGATGGAACCCAGCTGCACGCCGAGCAGGATGCCCACGAAAATGGAGATGAGGTTGGGCTCGTTGAGCCGGCGCAGGGAGTTGCCGAGCAGGTCGGCCACCGCCGCTATCGCCTTCTCCGACCCCACCACCATCACGCGGTCGCCCATCTGCAGCTCCATTCCCTGATAAGGGATGAGGTCCACTCCGGCGCGGTTCACGCGGGTGATGTTGATGCCGTATTTGGTTCGCAGACGCAGGTCGCTGAACTTCTTTCCGTTGATTTCGGGCTTGGTGATGAGGATGCGCCGCGAGACCAGTTCGGAGTCGGACTTGCCCCACTGCTCCTCGTCCATCTCCACCTTCCGGCCGAAGAAGGTCACTATCGCCTCCTCGTCGTCCTCGGAACAGATGACCAGCAGGCGGTCGCCCTCGTAGAGCAGGCTGTCGGCATTGGCCACCTCCACGCGTCCGCTGTCGCGCATGATGCGGGAGATGACGAACGTGCGGTTAATCAACCGCTTGACATGGATGACGGAACGTCCGCTCATGTTGGCGTTGGTGAAGAGCACCGCGATTTTCTCCGCGAAGTGATGCTCGCTCTTCAGCTCCTCCAGCGCCTTGTTCTCCTGGTCGAAACGGATGCGGAACAGATAGCGGATGGCAATCATCGCCAGGATGATGCCCACCACGCCCAGCGGATAGGCCACCGCATAGCCGAGCGCCACGGTGGGGTCGTTGCTCCCCGTGGCATCGGCATAGGCCTGCTGGGCGGCTCCCAGACCGGGCGTGTTGGTCACCGCCCCCGAGAGAATGCCCACCATCGTGGGGATGGGGATTCCCGTCGTCGCATGCAACGCATAGGCGACCCCCACGCCGAGGAAAACGATGGCCGAAGCCAGCCCCACCAGCCGCATGCCCCCCTGCTTGAAGGAGGAGAAGAAACCGGGACCGACCTGCAAGCCTATCGAATAGACGAAAAGAATCAGACCGAACTCCTTGACGAAATGAAGCGTCCCCGCATCGAGCACCATGCCGAAATGGCTGAGCAGAATGCCCACGAAGAGAATCCACGTAATGCCGAACGAAATGCCGGCAATCCGGATGCGTCCCAACAGAATGCCCAGCGCGACGGTCGCGGCGAGTATGAAAACCGAGTGAGCCACTCCGCTGCCGAAAAACAAATTACCTAACCAATCCATATTCTATCTTAACCTCTCCTTTACCAAAAAAACCGGAGAGGGTGCCCGGCGAAATCCGTCGGGTCCCTCTCTGGTATCGTGTTCGTCGCCCCGGGGCGACCCTTAGCAGTTCATGGCACCGCAGACGTGAATCACCTGACCGCTCACATAGGAGCTGAGGTCGGATGCCAGGAAGAGCGCCGTCTTGGCCACATCCTCGGGGGTTCCGCCGCGACGCAGGGGAATCTGCTTGTACCAGCCCTCCTTCACCTCGTCGGGCAGGGCGTTGGTCATGTCGGTGATGATGAAACCCGGAGCGATGGCATTGGCGCGCACGCCGCGCGGACCGAGCTCCTTGGCAATCGACTTGGCCAGGCCAATCATGCCCGCCTTGCTGGCCGAATAGTTGCACTGGCCGGCATTGCCGCTCACGCCCACCACGGAGGCCATGTTGATGATGCTGCCCCCCTTCTGACGCATCATGACCGGGGTGACGGCATGAATGAAGTTGAACGCGCTCTTGAGGTTCACGGTGAGCACCATGTCCCACTGCTGCTCGCTCATGCGCATCATCAGACCGTCGCGGGTGATGCCTGCGTTATTGACCAGAATATCGATACGGCCGAAATCCTTCATAATCTGTTCCACGACCTTGTGCGTGTCCTCGAAATCGGCTGCATTGGAAGCATAGCCCTTACCCTGAACGCCCAGGGCGCATATCTCGGCCTCGGTGGCCTTTACGTTGTCGTCGATTTTCAAATCGGTGAAAGCCACATTGGCTCCCTCTTTGGCGAACTGCAGGGCGATAGCCTTGCCGATGCCTCTCGCAGCTCCGGTCACAATAGCGACCTTACCGTCTAAAAGTCCCATATCGAAGAAATATTTTTGAATTATAAGTTGTGCAAAGGTATGAAAAAAATTTTTAATCGCCGAAAAATAATCTCTTTACGATAAATTTATTACCTTTACGCACATAAACGGCCCGCGGCCGGGAGGCGGAACCGCTTCCGCGCGGCATTTACCGAACACAATACCAAATCATAAACGGAAAATACATGGAAAGAGATTCTCAGGTTTTTCATCTCATCGGCGAAGAGAGAGCCCGCCAGATGCGCGGCATCGAACTGATTGCATCCGAAAATTTCGTAAGCGACCAGGTCATGGAGGCCATGGGGTCGGTACTCACCAACAAGTATGCCGAGGGATATCCCGGCGCCCGCTACTACGGCGGATGCGAAGTGGTGGACCGCGTCGAACAGCTGGCCATCGACCGCCTCAAGGAGCTCTACGGCGCCGAATACGCCAACGTGCAGCCCCACTCCGGAGCCCAGGCCAACATGGCCGTGTTCACCGCGGTGCTCAAACCCGGCGACACGTTCCTGGGGCTGGACCTCAGCCACGGAGGACACCTCTCCCACGGTTCGCCCGTCAATATGTCGGGTATGTACTACAAGGCCGTCGGCTATAAACTCGACGAGGCGACCGGCACCATCGACTACGATGCCATGGAAGCGCTGGCCGAGGAGCACAAACCGAAGCTCATCGTCGGCGGCGCATCGGCTTACAGCCGCGAATGGGACTACGCCCGCATGCGGCGAATCGCCGACAAGGTGGGAGCCCTGCTGATGATTGACATGGCCCACACGGCCGGCCTCATCGCCGCCGGGCTGCTGGAGAATCCCGTCCGCCACGCCCACATCGTCACCTCCACCACCCACAAGACCCTGCGCGGTCCGCGAGGCGGCATCATCCTCATGGGCAAGGACTTCCCCAATCCGTGGGGCATCACCACCCCCAAGGGCGAGGTGAAGAAGATGTCGGCCGTGCTCAACTCGGCCGTGTTCCCCGGCATCCAGGGCGGTCCGCTGGAGCACGTCATCGCCGCCAAAGCCGTGGCATTCGGCGAGGCGCTGGCCCCCAGCTACAAGGAGTATCAGCTTCAGGTGCAGAAGAACGCCCGCGCCATGGCCGAGGCATTCGCCAGAAGGGGCTACAAAATCGTATCGGGCGGAACCGACAACCACCTGATGCTGGTGGACCTGCGCACCAAATTCCCCGACCTGACCGGCAAGGCGGCCGAAAAGGCGCTCGTGGCGGCCGATATCACCACCAACAAGAACATGGTGCCCTTCGACAGCCGCTCGCCGTTCCAGACCTCGGGTCTGCGCTTCGGCACGCCGGCCATCACCACCCGCGGTGTGAAGGAGGAGAAGATGGAGTGCATCGTCGCGCTCATCGACCGCGTCCTGTCCGACTATCAGAACGAAGAGACCATAGCCGCCGTCCGCCGCGAGGTGAACGAAATGATGGCCGGCTATCCGCTTTTCGCCTGGTAGCGCAGTCTCCGGGAAAAAGAGAGAAGAAACCTTAATATCCTACAAAGCATGAAAAAGTATCTGGCAGAAATGGTGGGTACGATGGTACTCGTACTCATGGGCTGCGGCAGCGCGGTATTCGCAGGCGACGCAGCGGCGGCCGTAGGCGGAGGCGTCGGCACCATCGGCGTGGCCCTGGCATTCGGTCTTTCGGTAGTGGCGATGGCCTACTGCATCGGCGGCATCTCGGGATGCCACATCAATCCGGCAATCACGCTCGGCGTGCTGCTCAGCGGACGCATGAGCCTCAAGGATGCCGCAGGCTACTGGGTGTTCCAGGTCCTCGGCGCCGTCATCGGTTCGGCCGTGCTCTACCTGCTCGTCTCCACGGGCGGTCACGGAGCCGCGACCACGACCGGAGCCAACAGCTTCGGCGAGGGCGAATGCCTGCAGGCGTTCGTGGCCGAAGCGGTCTTCACCTTCATTTTCGTACTGGTCGTGCTGGGCTCGACCGACGAGGAGAAAGGGGCCGGCAATCTGGCCGGTCTGGCTATCGGTCTGACGCTGGTGCTGGTGCACATCGTCTGCATCCCCATCACCGGCACTTCGGTCAATCCGGCCCGCAGCATCGGCCCGGCCCTCTTCCAGGGCGGCGAAGCGCTCAGCCAGTTGTGGCTCTTCATCGTCGCTCCCCTGGCGGGTGCGGCGCTGGCTGCCGGCGTATGGAAAGCACTCGGCTGCAAATGCTGCTGCGACCGATGCGCGAAATAGCCCCGCAGGGAAACGCAATCTTTCCGCTCCGGCGGCACTTCGTTTTCCCCGACTTTTCGAAAGCCCGACCTCGTGTCGGGCTTTCGTTTTTTCCGCCCCCCCCGGACGACGCTTTCAGCAGCACCGGACGCCTGTCTGAGGCGGGCGAGTGCGGACAGACGAAGACAGAGGGGATGCCCAACCGGAAAGGAGAGGCGGCAGAGGGGGCCGGCGACAAAGCGACGACAAACAGGCGACAAAACGGCGACAGACCAATGACAGCCGGCGGCAAACCAATGACAGCCGGGCGACAAAAAAAGGAGCGCTACGAAATTCGTAGCGCTCCTTTTTCCTAAATATCGATTGCCTCCCGGACTATCCCAGATAGGACTTCAGCAGTTTGCTGCGGGAGTTGTGCCGCAGGCGGCGGATAGCCTTCTCCTTAATCTGACGGACACGTTCGCGGGTGAGGCCGAACTTCTCGCCTATCTCCTCGAGGGTCATTTCCGAACACCCGATGCCGAAGAAATACTTGATGATGTCCTTCTCCCGGTCGGTGAGCGTGGCCAGCGCCCGCTCCACCTCCGTGCCCAGCGACTCGTTGATAAGGCCGCGGTCGGCATTGGGCGAGTCGGTATTGACCAGCACGTCCAGCAGGCTGTTGTCCTCGCCGTCGGCGAACGGAGCGTCCACCGAGACATGGCGGCCCGCCACACGCATCGTGTCGGAGACCTTCTCCTTGGGCAGGTCCAGCGCCACGGCCAGCTCCTCGGGCGAGGGCGTACGTTCGTTCTCCTGCTCGAAACGGGCCAGCGCCTTGTTTATCTTGTTGAGCGAGCCCACCTGGTTGAGCGGCAGACGCACGATACGCGACTGCTCGGCCAGAGCCTGGAGTATCGACTGACGAATCCACCACACGGCATAGGAGATGAACTTGAAACCGCGGGTCTCGTCGAACTTCTCGGCCGCCTTTATCAGACCGAGGTTGCCCTCGTTAATGAGGTCGGGCAGGCTGAGTCCCTGGTTCTGGTACTGCTTGGCCACGGAAACCACGAATCGCAGATTGGCTTTGGTCAGCTTTTCGAGGGCCTCCTGGTCGCCCTTCTTGATGCGTTGGGCGAGTTCCACCTCCTCCTCTACCGTAATCAAGTCCTCCTTACCAATCTCCTGAAGATACTTGTCCAGCGAAGCACTCTCGCGGTTGGTAATCGACTTTGTAATTTTTAACTGTCTCATTTACTTCTATATCCTTTGTTTACTTGTACTTCGTCTCAACAAACCGCCCCTCTGCAGCCTCCGCTGCGGGAAGCCGGCTCCGGCAGAGCCGCCCCGGCCGACAAGTAAACCTCAGACGAGGCCGCACTTACTCGACCAGCGTGTAGCTTACGGCACGGCCGTTGGGGTATACTCCGTCGATGGAGGTAATCTTCGAAGTTATCCGGTTCAGGGCGCTCACCGAACGCACCTCGCGGTCGTTGATGTGGGTGATGACAAAGCCCTCTCTTACACGGGCCTTGCTGAGGATGCCCCCCTCGCGGATGGAGACCACCCGGATTCCGCCGTCGATTTTCAGTTCGCGGCAGACCTTCTCGCTCACCTCGGCGAATTTGCCGCCCAGCGCTTCGGCCGCATCGACATCGTCCTTGGTCACCAATTCGACCTTACCAGCCTTATTACGCAGAACCACGTCGATTTGTTTCACCTCTTTTCCTCTTTTTACGGATAAAGTGACTTTATCGTTGGGACGATGGCGACCGATAATCTCCGAAACCGAAGCGGAAGTCTCCAGAGCGACCCCGTCGATGGCGGTGATGATATCGCCCTCTTTCACACCGGCGGCCTTGGCGGCTCCGTTCTCCTCCACCGAAGCGACATAGACGCCGCCCGGCTCGGTGATGCCCAGCTCCTCGCCCCGCTGGTCGATGAAATCTTCGTTGATTACCGAATAGCGCACGCCCAGCATGGCCCGCTGAACCACTCCGTACTCCTTGAGGTCCACCACCACCTTCTTGACGATGGTCTCGGGTACGGCGAACGAATAACCGGCATAGCTGCCCGTCGGGGAGACCAGCACGGTGTTGATGCCCACCAGCTCGCCGGCCGTGTTCACCAACGCGCCGCCGCTGTTGCCGGGATTGACCGCGGCATCGGTCTGGATGAACGACTCGATGCTGAACTCATTGGGAATGACGCCCAGCTGACGCGCCTTGGCGCTGACGATGCCCGCGGTGACGGTGCTGCGCAGGTCATAGGGGCTGCCGATGGCCAATACCCACTCGCCCAGACGCAGGTCGTCGGAGTTGCCGAACGGAAGGGTGGGAAGCCCCGTCGCCTCGATTTTGATGAGGGCCACGTCGGTGGTGGGGTCCGCACCCACGACCTTCGCCTCGAAGACGCGGTTGTCGTTGAGTTTGACCTTGAGTCTGGAGTTGTTCTCGATGACGTGGTTGTTGGTCACGATGTAACCGTCGTCGCTGATAATCACGCCCGAACCATAGGAACTCTGGCTGCGCGACTGGGGCTGCTCGCTCTCGCCGTAGCCCTGGGGATAACCGAAGAACTCGAAGAAGGGGTCGAAATAGCGCTCCTGCCGGGAACGGCTCCGCGAGGTCACCTCGCGCACGTTTTCGATATTGACCACCGCCTTCACGGCATTCTCCGCCGCATAGGTCAGGTCGGGGTATTTCTCTTTCTCATAGGAGGTGAACTGCGTACCTACTTTCGCCGACACGAAATCCGACGACGAAACTTCGCTGCGAACCGCACCGGCGGACGGCTGGGCCATCCGGACCACGGAATAGGAGGTCACACCCGCTACGGCGGCGCACGACAATACGAGTCCTGCAATCAAAAATGTCCTTTTCATACGTATCAGAATTAAAAATTAACAATAATAAAAAGGTATAAGTCACTTCACGGGCAATCCTGCTTTTTCATTTCACACCATTCTAACGGCGGGTCCGGCGATTTTATTATGAAAATTTTTCCGCAACGATTTTTTTTCGAAACCGCGCGAATCCGCATCGCCGCATCCGCGCCGCAGCCCTCCGGCGAACGCCCGCGCAGCGCACGGCCCGGCGCGGCCCGAACCCAAGAGGAACACTTGCCTGTGTGCGACACCCCGCTCCGACATGCAAATTTCCCGCCTTTGCCACGCGCTCCGCATCCGCCCCAAGACGACGCACCCGGCTTTTTCAAGCCGGGTGCGCGGATTCGAACGAACGGAGACTCTTCGCCCGGCTACAAGCCGAAGGCGCTCTTCAGCCGCTCCACCTCGTCGAGCTCCTCCCATCCGAAGAACTTCACCGGACGCTTCACCGCCGCTCCGTTCTCATAGAAGGTCTCCTCACGGACATAGGGACGGTTGCCGAAGTGGCCGTAGGAAGCCGTAGCTTCGAATATCGGATTACGCAGACCGAAGCGCTCGACGATGGATGCCGGACGCAGGTCGAACATGCCGGCGATGCGCTCGGCAATCTGGCCGTCGGTCATGCCCCGCATCGAGGCCGGACGCTCCGAACCGTAGGTGTCCACGTAGACGCTCAGCGGCCGGGCGATGCCGATGGCATAGCTGAGCTGCACGAGCACCTGGTCGGCGATGCCGGCCGCCACCATGTTCTTGGCGATGTGACGCGCCGCATAGGCCGCCGAACGGTCCACCTTGGAGCTGTCCTTGCCCGAAAAGGCACCGCCGCCGTGGGCGCCGCGGCCGCCGTAGGTGTCCACGATAATCTTGCGGCCCGTGAGTCCCGTGTCGCCGTGCGGTCCGCCGATGACGAACTTGCCGGTGGGATTCACATGCAGAATGTAGTCCTCGCCTATCAGCGCGGCGAGCTTGTCGTTCGCCCGCTCCAGCCGCGCCTTGACGCGCGGAATGAGAATCGACCGCACGTCCTCGCGGATGCGCTCGCCCATCGCCTCCTCGGCCTGCTTCCCGCTTATGCCGGGGGCCGGCTGCACGAATTCGTCGTGCTGGGTGGAGACCACGATGGTGTGGACCCTCAGCGGCCGGCCGGTGAGGTCGTCGTACTCGACGGTCACCTGGCTCTTGGCGTCGGGGCGCAGGTAGGTCATCACCTCGCCCTCGCGCCGGATGTCGGCCAGCTCCTTGAGAATGACGTGCGAGAGGATGAGCGTGGCGGGCATGTACTCGCGGGTTTCGTTGCAGGCATAGCCGAACATGATGCCCTGGTCGCCGGCACCCTGCTCCTCGGCGCTCTCGCGCTCCACGCCCCGGTTGATGTCGGGGCTCTGTTCGTGGATGGCGGAGAGGATTCCGCACGAATTGCCGTCGAACATATAGTCGCTGCGGGTGTAGCCGATGCGGTTGATGACCCGGCGGGCCACCTCCTGCACGTCTACGTAAGCCTCCGAACGCACCTCGCCGGCCACGACGACCAGCCCCGTGGTGCAGAGGGTCTCGCAGGCTACCTTCGAACGGCTGTCATGCCGCAGGAACTCGTCCAGTACGGCATCCGAAATCTGGTCGGATACCTTGTCGGGATGTCCTTCGGACACCGACTCCGATGTAAATAAGAATCCCATTTTAAATCTGTTTTTGTTTAAACGTTTTAAAATTGGGAAAAATTGGCTGCTTGAAAATAAAAGAATGCTTCTTTAGCGATTTTTTTACGTGGTTGCAATCGGCCAAATCTTTCCACTTGCGGGCGCAAAAGTATAACAGTTGTTCCGATTTTCCAAATCCGGGCCCCTTTCCGTCGGGCGATTCCCGCATTTCGGGCCGCCGGCCCCGCCGCACGGAAAAGAAATCCCCGCGGATGCGGCCTCCGCCTGCAGGCGGCCCCGCCCCGCCACGACCCGGGCTCCGCACACGCAGCCCGAGAACCCAGGACAGTACCTTCCGCTCGGCAAAATGCAACCAAGCTTGCTTTTGCGCTCGCTTATTCGTATCTTTGTGTCGGGTCCTTCTGTTAGAAGGCGGTTTGTCGTTTGGGAAGATGATATGCAGCGTTTTGATTGTCTTCTCATTAATAGGCAGAGACGTTGGGGTGCAGAGTGCTGCCGTGAGGGGGATGCCGGGGCAAATCCCGTTTTTTGAGCGGAAATTACACGGTCCCCCGGTTTTAAATTTGAAAACAATTAATTGTTCGCAATGAAGAGGATATTATTCGTTTGCCTGGGAAACATCTGCCGCTCTCCGGCGGCGGAGGAGATATTGCGCTGGCAGGCCGCCCGCCGGGGGCTGTCGGGCGAGGTGACGGTCGATTCGGCCGGGACCTACGGCGGTCATCGCGGCGAAAAGGCCGATTTCCGGATGCGTGCGGCGGCCTCCAACCGGGGCTACACGCTCACCCATCGTTCGCGCAAGGTCGAAAGCGACGATTTCGGACGCTTCGACATGCTCATCGCCATGGACGACAGCAACTACGAGAGTCTCTACCGGCTGGCTCCCAGTGTCGAGGCGAGCCGCAGGATTTACCGGATGCGGGAGTTCTTCTCCGAACCGTGCCGCTGGGACCACGTGCCCGACCCCTATTACGAGGGGGCGGAGGGGTTCGAGTTGGTGCTCGACTTGTTGGAGCGTGCGTGCGGCAATCTGCTCGACCGTATCGAGGGCGGTGTGCCGGAGTAGGGGGCCTGCGGGGCGTTTCGCGGCCCGAGGAAAACATCGGACCCCGGCTTTCGAAAGCCGGGGTCCGATTGCATTACAAATTCCGGTAAACTAACCGTCGGCCTTGCCTCTCTCTTTCCGGTCCGGAAGCGGGCGGGGGAGTGGGGCGCAGCGGAGGTCGGGTTTTATTTTTTCTGCGTTCCGCTCTCCAGGATGCTGACTATCGAGAAGAGGGTGAAGCAGATTGCTCCGAAACCTGTCAAGACTCGTGCCGGAACGAAGAATTTTGTCTTGGTGACCGCCTCTTCGAAGAGAAATGCCGCCAGAAACAGGCAGAAGAGGGCGGTCAGCACGGGGATGAGCGGGATGCGGTTGGCCAGCGGATAGTCGGCGTGCCATATCTTGGCCAGCAGGATGATTTTGCTGGAGATGCTCAGACATATCATGCCCAGTCCGATGAGCACGAAGCCTACGAAATCGGCCGGTTTTCCCCACAGGAAGAAGATGAGCAGCAGACCCCATACGAGTGCGATGCAGCCCATGGTCAGGGCGAGCGAGGGCCAGAAATGCCGTTCGCGCCGGGTGTAGTCGTTGCGAATCTGCCGGGCGATGCTGGATACCAGTCCGATGAGCGAGGTGCAGACGCAGGCGATGCCGCCCATGACGCTTCCGGCCACCAGGTGCGGGGTGATTTCGTAGTCCTTCAGCAGGACGAATGCCCATATCCAGGCCGCGAGGGCCGCGCACACGGCCACGGCTTCCAGCAGCCGCTCCTCGGCGAGGGTGAATCCGGCGGGATTGGGCTGCGGTCTGCCCTGTTCGGGCAGCGGGCGGGCCGAGTTCTCGGGAATGAGCGTGAAGCGGGTCGAGGCGGTCGCGGCCGTGGAGACGCACAGGGCGATGAGTGCCAGTCCGCAGACGACGTGTCCCGGAACGAAGTAGTGGGGGATGCGCGGGCCGGTGCACATGTAGATGCCGAAGGCCAGCGTAATCAGGGCCACGCTGTATCCCATCACGGGCAGCGCATAGCGGACGGTGTTGTTGTAGGTGCCCGTTATCTGGCGGATGATGGTGGCGGCAGTGGCAAAAAGTGCCAGACAAATGGTCCCGAGGAAGAATATTACCACGCCTGCCGTCACATTTCCCGGGGCGGAGGATGCGAAGTAGATGTAGGCTCCGTAACTGAAGCATAAGAGTGCCATAACCAATGGTATAGCCCTGAAGAGAATGCTGATTGAACGATTCATGGCAATTGATTTTAGTCTGTTTCGTCGTGGGTGGGGTGCAAATACGGTGCCTGACGGGAGGTGGGGAGGGGCAATCCCGGAAAAGGAACGGTGCGAAATTGAAAAGTTTTATTATTTTTGCAACATATATACTATAATATGATTCTGTTATGAGGAGGATTCTGCTGATTTTTTGTCTGCTCTTTCCCTTGGCGGCCGGTGCCCAGCGGGCGGAGCAGTCCCGGAAGGTTTCCGACGTGGAGGTGCGCGATTTGGACAACAATCCCGTCATGCTGCCCAACTTCGGCCGGAAACATTTGCTTATTTTCTACGTGGACCCGGAGAAGCCCAACATGAACAAGGAGTTCATCGACGACATGGAGCAGAATAACCGCATCGGTAGCGACAACATATACGGTTTCGGGGTAATCAACCTCAAGGATGCGAAGTTCTATCCCAATGCGCTGGTGCGCAAGATGGCGGCCAAGCGGACCGCCAAGAACGGGGCGACGGTGCTTTCCGACCCCGACCATCTGTTGCGCGATGCGTGGAATCTGGGCGATGTGAACAACAAGTTCGTGGTGATGCTGGTGACCAAGGATGGGGAGCTGGTCTTCATCCGCAAGGACGAGTTCACGCAGGAGGATATCGACGAGTTCTACCGTGTCGTGTCGCTTTACCGTTAGAATCAGAACAGGAAGGGAGGAACGATGAAAAGAATGGTCGGTGTGATTCTGTTGGCATGTCTCTGGTTCGGAGCGCTGACCCGCCCTGCTGCGGCTCAGACCCCGGAGATTGACCGCTCGCTCGATTCGCTGGGGGTGACGGGTAAGGACCGTTCGTTTTTCCGCAAGCTCTACGACTATTTCAACGAGTCGAACGTGGACCGCTCCTTCGACCGGAAGATGGACTGGAGCATTGCGCCGGGACCCAACTATTCGTCCGACACGAAGCTGGGTCTGGGTTTTCTCATAGCCGGTCTCTATCGCCTCGACCAGGCCGATACGGTGACCGCGCCCTCAACCGTCAGCATCCAGGGCAATGTGACCACCACGGGATTCTTCCTGCTCCGGGTGGGCGGCGAGAACGAGTGGCGGCACAACAAATACCGGCTCAACTACAATGCGGCGTTCGTCTACTTCCCCGGTTCGTTCTGGGGCATCGGCTACGACCAGGGCTACTACAACACGCCCGAGGCCTTCAAGAACACCATGTTCCTGCTGCGGTCGAGTTTCCGCAGCCAGTTCGCCCGCAACACCTACTGGGGCGTGAACATGAGCATGAATTACAGCGCCGCCAAGTCGTCGAGCAAGTACGATACGCATAGTTCCGTGTTCCGCGACTACCTGACGGCGTCGGGCGAACCCTCGCGGATTTTCAACATGGGCGTGGGCGTGCTGCTGCAGTACGATTCGCGCGATTTCGTCTCCAACGCCAGCCGGGGCATCTATGCCAATGTCGAGTTCAAGGTGTTCCCCTCCTGGCTGAGCAATACGAGCAAGTCGTTTTCCCAGATAAACTACACCTTCGACTGGTACAAACGCGTGTGGAGAGGGGGCGTGCTGGCCTACGACCTCTACGGCGAGTCCAATTCGCGCAATGTCTGCTGGAACCTTTACGCCAAGCTGGGCGGCATGAACCGCATGCGGGGTTACTACGAGGGGCGGTTCCGCGACAAGCACATGGTGGAGACGCAGGTGGAGCTGCGGCAGAAGGTCTACAACCGCCACGGCGTGGTGGTGTGGACCGGCGTGGGCAATGTGTTCCCCAGCGCCAAGGCCTTCAAGTGGAGCCATACGCTGGTGAGCTACGGCGTGGGCTATCGCTGGGAGTTCAAGAACCGCATCAATGTCAGACTCGATTACGGATTCGGAATCAAAACCGGCGACGGTAAGCGCAACACCGCTTTCCTCTTCTCCGCCGGCGAATCATTTTAGAGATTATGAAACTGTTTAGAAAACCGGAATTTCCCAAAGACACCGACGGCAGCCTCTCGCTGCTGCTCTATTTCGTGGCGGCGCTCATCGTGCCCAACGTATTGCTGGCCTTCACCGAGCACTATCCTTTTTGGACGGTGGCCGTGTCGCTGCTGGTGCCGTCGGGATTCTATCTGATATGGGGCGTGCTGCTGCGCCGTTCGGGCGTGATGGTGTGGCTCGGGCTGCCCTTCATGGTGCTGGGCGCTTTCCAGCTGGTGCTGCTCTATCTGTTCGGCAACTCGATTATCGCCGTGGACATGTTCACCAACCTGCGGACGACCAATCCCGACGAAGCGGGCGAGTTGCTGGGCAACATCTATCCTTCGGTCATCGGCGTGTGCGTACTCTATCTGCCGCTGCTCTTCCTGGCGGGCAAGGCCATCCGGCGCCACCGCATCGTCTCGCCCCGTCTGAAGCGGGGGGCGATAGGCGCGGGCATAGCCATGCTGGCGGCAGGCGGAGCGATGTCGCTGCCCGCCGGACGCTCTGCGGCCGGTTTCCGGGCCGCCACCGACCTCTTTCCGGTCAATGTGATGTACAACATGAAGCTGAGCGTCGATGAGTGGAAACGCGTGCTGAATTACCGGACCACCAGCGCCGGCTTCCGGTTCGACGCCCGGCGGCCGAATCCGGCTCCCGAGCGCGAGGTCTACGTACTGGTCGTCGGCGAGGCCTCCCGTTACGGCAACTGGTCGTTGTTCGGCTACGGGCGGGAGACCAATCCGCAGCTGGCCCGGCAGCAGGATTTGCTCCTGTTCAAGAACGTGCTGACGCAGAGCAATACGACCCACAAGAGCGTCCCCATCATACTCTCGTCGTGCCAGGCGGAGGACCACGACAGCATCTACCTGCGCAAGGGGGTGATAGCGCTCTTCCGGGAGGCGGGATTCAAGACGCTTTTCGTCTCGAACCAGGCGCCGAACAACGCCCTCATCGACCGCCTGGCGGCCGAGGCCGACCGGTCGGTGTACCTCTCCCGCGGCGATGTGGACGGCAGTCTGCTGCCCTATGTGGACGAAGCGCTGCGGGCCGACACCTCCGACCTGCTGGTGGTGCTGCACACCTACGGCTCCCATTACAGCTACGATTGCCGCTATCCCCGTTCGTTCGCCCGTTTTACGCCCGACACCGACGTGTCGATAAAAAAGAAACACAAGCCGCAGATTGTCAATGCCTACGACAACAGCGTGCTCTATACCGACCAGGTGCTTTCCACCCTCATCGACATGCTGCGGGAGCGCGGCGACATCTGCTCGGCCCTGTTCTATTGCGCCGACCACGGCGAGGACCTTTTCGACGACGACCGGCACCGGTTTCTCCATTCGTCGCCCACCACCACCTACTACCAGCTTCACGTGGCCAGCGTGGGGTGGACTTCGGAGCGCTATCGCATGCGTTTCCCGGAGCGTGCGGCGGCGGCCCGCGACAACGTTTTCGCTCCGGCTACCACCGGTGCGGTGTTTCACACGATGGCGGGCATGGCGGGTATCGAGAGCCCCTGGGTCGATAGGCGCTACTCGCTCTTCGGCGGGGAGTTCGACTATGCGGCCGAGCGGCACTATCTGAACGACCACAACCGGGCCGTGCGGTTCGAGCAGACCGGCTTGCGCGAGCAGGACAAGGAGCTGTTCTCCGAGTTGGGCATCGCCTTGTGACCGTTCCGGCCTTTTTTCCGGCCGCATCCGTGTGCGGGAGCCGAGCGGCACGCCTCCTGCTCCCGGCCCGGAAGCGGGAGGCGGAATGCTGTCCGCAGCGCAGCCCGACGGACGGAAAAGAGGTCCGGTGCGGGGAGAGGATGGACGCTGCCGGCAGCTCTGTAACAAGAGACGGGAAGCACTTCATGTGCTTCCCGTCTCTTGTTACAGACCATTGGCTTATTTTGCGGCCTCTACCGATGCCTTTCTGAATTCCTTCATCAGTTTGGCAATCTCCAGGGCGGCCTTGCGGGCACGGGCACCGGCGGCTTTGTTGCCTTTGGCGACCTGGAGCACCGCGTTTTCCTGGAAAACTGTAATCTGTTCGTTAATCGAATCTACTAAGTTCTGCATAACTTTTTTAAAATTATTGAATTAAGGTTTCTGATTCAGATAACAAAATTAAACAAAAAAATTAAATATGCAAATATTAGGACATTTATCTTCAGTCCGCAAAATGACATGAATCGTGCGTCTTTTTATCCAAAAACGGCATTGTAGTGCACTCTGGCGGCATTCCGTCCGGCAAAAAAAATCGTTGCAAAAATTAGTTCCTCGGATATTTTTTCTTGCTGCGGAGTCTCCGGAATGCGGTTTATCCGATAATTTCGCTACTTTTGTCTGCGGACCAGTCGGGTAACGAATTATGAGAAGACTTACATCGAGACAGACATTCTATCTGGTGCAGGCCCTGTTGGTGGCGAACGTTTGCGCCTGTATGTACATCGGCCATGCGCGGCGGGCTTCGTGGAGCGAAGCGGAGATGCGGCTGGTCGATAGCTGTTCCTACGGCCGGATGCGGCTTTGCGCAATCGACGACCGCGAGGACTCGCTGCTGTTGCGCCGCCGCTCTCTTCCGCTCTCCGGCAGCGACGTGCGCAGCCGCACCTACCGCAAGCTGCGGGCCCGGATGCTGGCCACGGTGACCGACCCCGATAATCCGGGAGTGGGCATCGCCGCGCCGCAGGTGGGCGTGGGGCGCCGGCTGGTGGCCGTGCAGCGCTTCGACAAGCCGGGCGAACCGTTCGAGTTCTATGTCAATCCCGAGCTGGTGTGGCTCTCCGAGCAGAAGCAGACCGGCAGCGAGGGGTGTCTTTCGGTTCCCGACCTGCGGGGCGAGGTGGAGCGCAGCAGCCGCGTGGTGGTCGAATACCGCGACGAACGGAGCTTCGAGGTGCGCCGCGATACGGTGGAGGGGTTCACGGCGGTGATTTTCCAGCACGAGACCGACCACCTCGACGGCGTGCTTTACATCGACCGGGCCCGCACTCTGACGCCTTCCGGCCGGTAGCCGCTCCCCGTTAGTGGGGAGTGCCGCCGTGCGCTTATCCCTATGGGTGGGGATATCCGGATGACGGAAAAAACGTTATCTTTGCAGCGTTTTAAGCATTGCGAGCATTAGCATTATGAGATTGTCTGACCTGCAAACCGGCCAAAGGGCCGTTATCATAAAGGTTTACGGACACGGAGGGTTCCGTAAGCGCATCATGGAAATGGGCTTTGTCAGCGGCAAGCTGGTGAGCGTGTTGCTGAATGCCCCGCTGAAGGACCCCATCAAGTATAAAATCATGGACTACGAGGTCTCGCTGCGCCGCAGCGAGGCTGCGATGATAGAGGTGGTGGCCGAGAGCGAGGCGGGCACCCGTTTCGAGAGCGAGATGCTGGGGACCACCATCGAGGAGCACATCGACCGCATCGTGCGCCGCCACGGCAAGCGGATTCACATCGCGCTGGTGGGCAACCCCAACAGCGGCAAGACCTCGCTCTTCAACGCCGCATCGGGCGGACACGAGCACGTGGGCAATTACAGCGGCGTGACGGTCGATGCCAAGCGCGGCGAATTCGTCTACAAGGATTATCGGTTCATCATCTACGACCTGCCGGGAACCTACGCCCTGTCGGCCTACACCCCCGAGGAGGTCTACGTGCGCCGTCATCTGGTCGAGCAGACCCCCGACGTGGTGGTCAATGTGGTGGCGGCCTCCAATCTCGAGCGGAATCTCTATCTGACCACCGAGCTCATCGACATGAATCCCAAGCTGGTGGTGGCGCTCAACATGTACGACGAACTGCAGCACAGCGGCGGCACTTTCGACTACAAGTGTCTGGGCGACATGCTCGGAGTCCCGTTCGTACCCACCGTGGCGCGCACCCGCGAGGGGCTCCACGAGTTGTTCGATACGGTCATCGACGTGTATGAGAACCGCGACGCCAGCGTCCGCCACATCCATATCAATCACGGCGAGGTGATAGAGGAGGGCATCCGGGCCCTGAGCGCCGAGCTCAAGTCGCACGAGGAGACCGTTCCCAACTTTCCGCCGCGTTATCTGGCCGTCAAGATGCTGGAGGGCGACCGGGAGGTGGAGCACCTGCTCGGGCCGCAGCCCTGGTACGACCGGCTGAAAGAGGTGCGCGACCGCGAGGTGCAGCGCATCGAGAAGCAGCTGGGCGAGGATGTGGAGACCGCGGTGACCAACGAGAAGTACGGCTTCATCTCGGGCGCTCTGAAAGAGACTTTCACCCCGGGCTGCAACGACGAGGTGAAGACCACCCGAATCATCGATTCGTTCGTCACCCACAAGCTGTTCGGCTTCCCGATATTCATCCTGCTGATGTGGGTGATGTTCGAAGCGACCTTCACCCTGGGTCAGTATCCCATGGACTGGATGGAGAGCGGAGTGGAGTGGCTCAAGCAGACCGTACAGGGGTGGATGAGTCCCGGCCCGCTGAAGGACCTGCTGGTCGATGGCATCATCGGCGGAGTGGGCGGAGTCATCGTCTTTCTGCCCAATATCTTGATACTCTATCTGTTCATCTCCTTCATGGAGGATTCCGGCTACATGGCCCGCGCGGCCTTCATCATGGACAAGGTGATGCACCGCATCGGCCTCCACGGCAAATCGTTCATTCCGCTCATCATGGGCTTCGGATGCAACGTGCCGGCCATCATGGCCTGCCGCACCATCGAGAGCCGCAGCAGCCGCATCATTACGGTGTTCATCAATCCCTTCATGTCGTGCAGCGCCCGGCTGCCGGTCTATCTGCTGCTGGTGGGCATCTTCTTCCCTTCGCGGGCCAGTCTGGTGCTCACGGGGCTCTATCTGCTGGGCATCGTGGCGGCCGTGGTGACGGCACGCATCATGCGGCGGCACATGTTCGCCGAGGACGAGACGCCTTTCGTGATGGAGCTGCCGCCCTATCGTCTGCCGACCTGGCGCTCCACGCTCATCCACATGTGGAACAAGGCGGGACAGTATCTGCGCAAGATGGGCGGCGTCATTCTCATCGCTTCCATCGTCATCTGGTTCCTCAGCTACTATCCCAACGGCGGGGAGGCGGCGGGCGGTGCGGCAGCCGACATGAGCGAATCCTATCTGGGACGCATCGGCCATGCCGTGCAACCCGTCATGGCGCCGCTGGGCTTCGACTGGAAGGCGAGCGTGGCGCTGCTGACCGGCACCGCGGCCAAGGAGACCATCGTCAGTACGCTGGGTGTGCTCTCCGCCGAACAGAATTTCACGCCGCAGTCGGCCCTCGCATTTCTGGTATTCGTATTGCTCTATTTCCCCTGCCTGGCTACGCTGGCGGCCATCCGCAACGAGACCGGCAGCTGGCGGTGGGTCCTCCTGTCGGTGGTCTACACCACGCTGGTGGCATGGATTGTCTCCTTCGCGGTCTTCAAAGCGGGAATTCTGATAGGGTAGAGTGCAATGCAGCAGTTGGCGGTATATCTCATCGGGGCGATAGTCCTCGCGGTCGTGGTACGGCGCATCGTGCGGCTGGTCCGCCGGCGCGAACTCCCCGGCTGCGGGTGCGATTGCGGTCGGGACTGTCCGATGCGGCACTCCCCGGCCCGTCGTGCTTCGCGCCGCGGCCGCAGATGCCGTTAGCGGAGTGCGTCGTACCTCGTTTCCGGGGTGGAAGGACCGCTCTTCTCAGATGCGGTGCCGGTGGGGCAGGTGCAGGTGGTGGAGCTTGTGAGCCAGCGGTTTGCCGGCCACGATGAGCATCACGGCCATGATGACCAGCAGGATGCCGCCCAACAGCCGCGGCGAGAGCCGCTCTCCGAAAATCAGCACGCCGAAAAATACGGCCGTAACGGGCTCCAGCGCACCGAGTATGGCGGTCGGGGTGGGGCCTATGTACTGGGCCGACAGATTGGTGGCCATGAGCGAGAGGACGGTGGGCAGCAGGGCCAGCGCCGCCGCATCGAGCCACAGCCAGGGGCGGGGTACGACCTGGAGCGCGGTGCCGAAGTCGAGTCTTACCAGATAAATCGAAAATCCGAACAGCAGCACGTAGAAGGTGAGCTTCAGCGAAGGGAAGCTGGCGATGGAGGAGCGGTTCACGCCCACGATGTAGATGGCGTAGGCGAGTGCCGACAGCATCACCAGGAGCATGCCCGTCAGGTTCAGCGCGGCGCCGTCTCCGCCCCGGTAGAGCAGGGCGATTCCGCTCAGCGCCAATACTATCGAGATGACGGTGACGGCCGAGAGCGCTTCGTGGAAACAGAGCGCCATGATGACGGCCACCATCACCGGATAGACGAAGAGCATCGTGGAGGCGATTCCGGCGTCCATGTAGTTGTAGCTGCTGAAAAGAAAGAACGACGAGAGCGAGAAGAGCAGTCCCATCACTATCAGCGGGAGCAGTTCGCGGCGGGTGATTGCGAACGACTCTCCGCGCAGTTTCATGATGACGGCCAGGATGACGATTGCCATCGAATAGCGGTAGAAGAGTACGGAATCGACACCCAGTCCCGCCTGGTAGAGGGGCAGTGCGAAGAGCGGATTCATGCCGTAGGTGGCTGCCGCGGCCGCACCCAGCATGGTGCCTTTTATTTTTCTGTCCATTGCGTCTTTTTTGTTGAGGGCGTCTCCGTGCCGGGGCTTCGCGCCGAAGTTGCCGGGGCCGCGGGGTGCCGTGCGCTTCGAAAACTGGGCAAAGATAGTCAATTATCCGTCCCGTTGGCATCGGGCGGCACGTTTCTCTGCGCTCCGGAATCGCGGTTCGCCCTTTTGTCCGCAGCGGCTTCGGATGTCGCTTCCCGGAATGTTCCGGAGCGGGGGCGCGGGGCGTGCTTTAGCGGGCCCACGCCTGCAGCAGGGCAATCTCTTCGGGCCAGCGGGCTTCGTCGGGCGTCTCGAGAATGAGGGGCAGCCCGTCGAACCGCGGGTCGGCGGCGATGTAGCGGAAACAGGTCTCGCCTATTTCGCCCGCACCCAGCGGCTGGTGACGGTCTACGCGGCTGCCCAGCGGTTTGGTGGCGTCGTTGAGGTGCATGCCCCGCAGGTAGGCGAATCCCACGATGCGGTCGAATTCGTCGAAGGTCTTGTCGCAGGCCTCCACGGTGCGCAGGTCGTATCCGGCGGCGAAGGCGTGGCAGGTGTCGATGCAGACGCCCACGCGGCTCTTGTCCTTCACTCCGGCGATGATGCGGGCCAGGTGGGCGAAGTCGAATCCGACGTTGGACCCTTGTCCGGCGGTGTTTTCGATGACGGCCGTTACGCCGCTGCTCTCGGCCAGCGCGATGTTTATCGATTCGGCCACCCGGTCGAGACACTCCTCCACGGCAATCTGTTTCAGGTGGCTGCCGGGATGGAAGTTGAGCCGGTCGAGCCCCAGGGCCTGGCAGCGCTGCATCTCCGCGACGAACGACGAGCGCGACTTGTCGAGCGCTTCGCGGTCGGGATGTCCCAGATTTATCAGATAGCTGTCGTGGGGCAGAATGGTCGGTGCCGGATAGCCGCACTCGCGGCAGTTCTTTCCGAACGCCGCTATCGATTCGTCCGAGAGGGCGGGGGCGTACCACTGCCGTTGGTTCTTGGTGAAAAGGGCCAGTGCCGTGGCACCTATCGCCCGGGCGTTGAGCGGGGCGTTCTCCACGCCGCCCGCTGCGCTGACATGTGCTCCGAAATATTTCATCGTTCTTTCTGTTTTTGCGGGGTAAAGTTAGCAATAATTGTGAAAAAGGGAGGGCGTTCCCGACCGATTAGGCGTGGCCGGGGGCCCATTCGACCGATTCGCTGTCGTGGAAGAAGCCGCAGACCAGGGTGAGGTACTCCGGCAGAACTCCGTCGCGGCCCCACTCGAGCGGGATGCCCAGCAGCTCGGCGGCCGTGGCCCCCACGTCGAATCCCCAGGCCTCCAGCGAGGGCCGCACCCGCTCCGGATGGCGGCAGGGCGCTCCCTGCCGGCGTGCGCAGCTCCCTTCGGGGCAGTGCAGGCAGCTCCCGGCGTAGGCGAGCGAACGGCCGCCGTAGAGGCGTTCCATCTCCAGCAGCCGTTTTTCGAGCCGCTGGCGTTCGGGGCGTATGAGCCGCTGCGCCTCGCCGAGCGGGATGCCGCTTCGCAGGGGCGTTATCTTCGTGGCTATCAGCAGCACGCGACGATACCCGTACAGAAAGTCCGCCGCATCGGGTTCGAACGGCGGGCAGGCCCAGCTGGCCCCGAAGTTGGGGCACTGCCGGCAATATTCGATGAAGCGCTCCGGGTCCCGGTAGCGGGCGATGTAGTCCGGAGCGGAGAGCGATGCCGTGAAGTCCTGTGCCGTGTATTCCGTTTTTCTGTCCATGAGGGCAAAGATAAGTTATTTTTTCGTCGGATATGCGTTGTTATCCTTATCGTCATTATCTTTGTCCTCGAATGGCGGGCGAACCGCCGTAAATCGCGTCGGAAAGATGGATATACTGGAACTCAGAGAGTATTGTCTCGCACTCCCCATGACCGAGGAGTGCACCCCTTTCGGTCCCGAGCACCTGGTCTACAAGGTGGGCGGCAAGATGTATGCGCTGACCGACATGGAGGATTGCCGCTGGGTGAATCTCAAGTGCGACCCCGACCGGGCCGTCGCATTGCGGGACCGCCATGCGGAGATTGTGCCCGGATGGCACATGAACAAGCGCCACTGGAATACGGTCGCGCTCGACGGGGATTTGCCCGACGGTTTGGTCCGTGAACTGGTCCGCCACTCCTACCGGCTGGTGGTCGGGTCGCTGCCCCGCGCCGTGCGCGAGACGATTCCTCCGATTCCCGGCGGGCCGGAGGAATAATCCGTCCGTTTTCTCTCTTCCGGACTCTCTTCCGGACTCTTCTCCGGGCCGGAGCATCCGCTTCCCCGGCGGCCGTGCTTCCGGGTCGCAACGGCGTATTTATCGGTCCGAATGAATTATTCGCCTCGCGGCGCTTTTGTTGGTAAAAAATCTTTACCTTTGTAAATAATTTATTTTAATCCGATAGCGTTCTAAATATATCCCGCCGGAGTTTCGGGACGGATTGTGCGACGATTCGGTCGGATTGGACGAGTAAGAAACCGATAAAGACCGGGGGGAGACAGCGATGGAGATTATCAAGTTGAACGGAAACGACAATCGATTGTACAGTCTGGTGGCCCGGCTTGTCATGAGTCCTGCGGTATTGCGTCAGAACAATAATTATCCTTTCAAGACAACATTGCACCATACGTGGTATGTCGCCCTCGACGGCGGGACGGTGGCGGGATTTCTTCCGGTGAAGAGAACCTCGGCCGGTCACTGCATCGACAACTATTACGTCCGGGGCGACAGCGAGCAGACGCTCGGCGAGCTGGTGCGCGAGGTGGTGGACGATACGCAGGGGCCGCTGCTGGCCGTGGTGCACAAACGCCATGTGAAGAGCTTCGCCGAGAGGGGCTTCGTCACCCGCACCGGATGGACGAAATACGAGAAAATGCAGTATGTCCGCAGTAAATCCGCCGCCGAATGATTTGCCGTTTGAATGTTTACCAGGCCGTCGGACGACGGCTCGAGATGCTTTTCGAGAACTTCGATTATCTCTACGTCTCCTTTTCGGGAGGCAAGGACAGCGGGGTGCTGCTCGACCTGTGCGTGGAGTACATCCGCAACCATCTGCCGGGACGCAAGCTCGGCGTGCTGCACCTGGACTACGAGGTGCAGTACCGGCAGACGACCGACTACGTGCGGCGGCGGCTCGCCGACGACAGCGACATTCTGGAGGTCTACCATTGCTGCGTTCCGTTCAAGGTGGCCACCTGCACCTCGATGTTCCAGTCCTACTGGCGCCCCTGGGAGCAGTCGAAGCGCGACCAGTGGGTGAGGGAGCTGCCGCCGGGCTGCTATACCGAAGCGGATTTCGACTTCTACAACGAGAATCTCTGGGACTACGACTTCCAGCTGCTGTTCGCCCCCTGGCTGCGCAAGCGCAAGCGGTGCCGCCGGATATGCTGTCTGGTGGGCATCCGCACGCAGGAGAGCTACAACCGCTGGCGTGCGATATACAGCGAGAAGAACCGCCGGCACTTCGGCCCCTACAAATGGGTTCACCGCATCGACGGCTGCCACTACAATGCCTATCCGATATACGACTGGAAGACTTCCGACATCTGGACGGCCAACGGCAAGTTCGGCTGGTACTACAACCGGCTCTACGACCTCTATCACCAGGCGGGCGTCGCGCTCGGGCGGCAGCGGGTGGCGAGCCCCTTCATCTCGCAGGCCATCGCCAACCTGGCGGTCTACCGGGCGATAGACCCCGATACCTGGGGGCGCATGATAAACCGGGTCAATGGGGTGAACTTCGCGGGCCTCTACGGCGGTACGTTCGCCATGGGGTGGAAGTCGGTGAAGTGCCCTCCGGGATTTTCGTGGAAGCGCTACATGGAGTTTCTGCTGGGAACGCTGCCCCGACCGGTGCGCGACGGCTATCTGGAGAAGCTGCGGGTCAGCATCCGCTTCTGGCGCGAGCGGGGCGGCTGTCTGAGCGAATCGACCATAAGCAAGCTGCGCGAACGGGGCGTCGCGATTGAGGTCGGGGGTCCGTCGGCCTACCGGACCGACAAGCGTCCGGTGCGCATGGAGTACCTCGACGACATCGACATCGAGGAGTTCCGCGAGATTCCCAGCTACAAGCGGATGTGCATCTGCATCCTGAAGAACGACCATATCTGCAAGTACATGGGGTTTTCCCAGACCCGCAGCGAGAAGAAGCTGCGGGAGACGGTGATGAGAAAATATAAAGCGTTGAAATATGGAAAGGTATAGGAGCCCGGTATATGACGTGCTGGCCGTTCCGGTGGAGAAGGTGGTGGCCAACGACTACAATCCCAACATGGTGGCGCCTCCGGAGATGAAGTTGCTGGAGCTCTCCATCTGGGAGGACGGCTACACCATGCCGTGCGTGTGCTACTATCGGAAGGATTCGGGGCTGTACGAAATCGTGGACGGCTTCCACCGCTATCTGGTGATGAAGACCTCCCGGCGCATTTACGAGCGGGAGCGGGGCCTGCTGCCCGTGACGGTCATTGACAAGGACATATCGAACCGCATGGCATCGACCATCCGTCACAACCGGGCGCGCGGGGTGCACAATGTCGAACTGATGAGTTCCATCGTGGCCGAGCTGACGCGCTCGGGCATGTCCGACGGCTGGATTATGAAGCATATCGGAATGGACCGCGACGAGCTGCTGCGCCTGAAGCAAATCACCGGCCTGGCGGAGCTGTTCGCCGACAAGGAGTTCAGCATGTCCGAAGAGTGGCTCGAAGAGTAGGGCGGAGGCGGGCGGCCTGCCGCGGGGCGTTCCGCTCGTGCTCCGGCGCTCGGGGACCGGGTCCGCCGGCCTGCCGCGGCATCGCCGGACGGGGCTCTTCGCTGCCGGGGGGGCGTCCGCCGTCCGAGGTCGTCCCGTCGATTGATAAAAAGGCAGTCCGGCCATCGGGGCCGGACTGCCTTTCGTATTTTTTCACGGTCGCGGGCCCGGGGTGCTCCCCGCCCGGACCGCGACTATTCGTAGAGGCCGCTTTTCAGGGCGCTCACCTCCTTGGGGGTGAGGAACCGCCAGGCTCCGCGCTTGAGGTTCTTCTTGGTGAGCCCCGCGAAGTAGACGCGGTCGAGTTTGGTCACCGTGTAGCCCAGGTGGTCGAACATGCGGCGCACGATGCGGTTGCGGCCGGAGTGTATCTCCACGCCCACCTCCTTGCGGCTTTCACCCACGTAGCTCACCTGGTCGGCATGCACCTCGCCGTCCTCGAGCACCAGTCCCTCGACCAGCTGCTCCATGTCGCTTTTGGAGAGCGGTTTGTCGAGCGACACCTGATAGATTTTCTTCTTCTCGTAGGAGGGGTGGGTGAGCAGGCGGGTCAGGTCGCCGTCGTTGGTGATGAGCAGCACGCCGAGGCTGTTCTTGTCGAGACGGCCCACGGGATAGACGCGCTCCTCGCAGGCACCCTTGACCAAATCCATCACCGTCTTGTCGGCATGGGGGTCTTCGATGGTGGTGACGAAGCCCTTGGGCTTGTTCATCACGATGTAGACCTTCTTTTCGCCGTGGATGGGCTCGTCGTTGAAGCGCACCTGGTCGCCCGGCATGATTTTGACTCCCAGTTCGGTGACGATTTGTCCATTGACGCTCACCACGCCGGCCTGGATGTAGGTGTCGGCTTCGCGGCGCGAGCAGAGGCCCGACTGGGCGATGAAGCGGTTCAGACGCATGGCTCCCTCCTGCTTGGGCGCTGCGAACTTGGGATAGGAGGCCGGTTTGCGTTCGCCGCGGCTCTCGCCGCCGCGGCCGTTGAAATTCCGACCCGAGTGCGGCGCGTTGCGTTCGGGCTTGTTGTAGCCGCCCGTCCGGCTGCGGTCGCTCTTGGCGAACTTTCCGCCGTAGGAGGGCTTGTCGTCGCTGCGGAATGCGGGGCGGCCGCCGGTTTCGCGGCGGTCGCTGCGGCCGTATTCGCGGTAGGAGTCGTCGCTGCGTCCTGCGTAGGGCTTGCTGCCGTAGCCGCTGCTGCGGAAGGGCTTGTCGGTGCGGGGCGCATGGCCCTCGCGGCGGGTGTCGTAGCCTGTGCGGCGGTCGTTATGCTGGTCGTCGCTGCGGAAGGCAGGACGGTTGTCGCGGGTGAAGTTGGGGTTGAACGAACGGCGCTGCCCCTCTTCGCCGGCGCGGTGAGGCCGATACCCTTCGCCGCGGTCGCTCCGCGGGCCGGGGGTGACCTTCTGAACCGAAGTGGTGCGTGTCCGCCGGTCTTTGGCGAATTGAGAATAACCGTTTGATTCGTAGAGCCTTGAATCGTCCCGATTGAAGTTCTCCGTGGAGCGCTCCTCGCTTCTGCGGGGAGGCTGCTGTTTTGAGTCGAAATTTCGCATTATATTTTACTGTTAAAGAGGTTGCAAAGGTACGTTTATTTTTGTTATATTTGTACTCAATTTGGATAACTTTTTCATTTTTTATGAATTATGAAATATAATTTTGACGATATTCCTTGTCGCGAGGGCACCTGTTGCGAGAAATGGGACAACCGTGCGGGCGTGTTCGGCAAGGCGGATGTGCTTCCGCTCTGGATTGCCGATATGGATTTCGAAGTGCCGCCTTTCGTTACCGAGGCGATAGTGGGGCGTGCGGCTCACAAACTCTACGGCTACGGGTTCCGCAGCCCGGCCTACTATGCCGCCATCGCCGGCTGGGTGAAACGTCGCAACGGATGGGAGATAAAGCCCGAGTGGATAGGTTTTTCGCCGGGCGTGGTGGCCGGATTCACTTTCGGAATCAAGGCGGTGACCGCAGAAGGCGACGGGGTGGTCATCATGCGCCCCTCGTATCCTCCCTTCGCGCACACGATTGAGGCCAACGGGCGCCGCGTAATCGACAACCCGCTGAAGTGGAACGGCCAGCAGTACGAGATAGATTTCGAGGACCTCGACCGCAAGCTGGCGGGGGCCAGGGCGCTGCTCTTCTGCAATCCCCACAACCCGACGGGACGCGTGTTCTCGCCGCAGGAGCTGCAAAGGGTGGGTGAGTTGTGTCGCAAGCATGACGTCTATATCGTTTCGGACGAGATTCACTCCGACCTCATCCAAAAACCGTACCGTCACACCCACATCGCTTCGCTGAGTCCCGAACTGGCCCGGCGCACCATCACACTCATCGCGCCGAGCAAGACCTTCAACATCGCCGGACTCTCCACTTCGGTGGTGATTATTCCCGACGACGAGCTGCGGGGCCGCTTCGACTACGAGTTCGACAAGATACACGCCGGCCAGGGCAACACGTTCGGCACGGTGGCCTGCCAGGCTGCCTACGAACAGGGCGACGAGTGGCTCGACCAGTGTCTGGAGTACATTCACGGAAACATGGACTACGTCTATGACTTCATGACCGAAAAACTGCCCCGCATCAAAGTCTACAAGCCGCAGGGAACCTATCTCATGTGGCTCGACTTCCGTGCGCTGGGCATGACCCACGACGAGCTGCTGTCGATGCTGGTCCAGCGGGCGGGGCTCGGTTTCGACGAAGGCCGCAAGTTCGGAACCGAGGGCGTCTGCTTCATGCGCCTCAATCTGGCCACTTCGCGCAAGGTGCTCGAGGAGGCCATGCGCCGTCTTTACGAGACCTGCAAGGATTTGTAGCCGGATGCGCTCCGGCGGAAAAAGTGAGAGAAGGGGGCTTCGCTCGCTTTTTTCGCGTCAGAGGGGCGGTCGCCGGCCGTAAACGAAAAAAACGATAATGAAATAAAAACCTGAAAGAGAATGAAAAAACTTACGATTCTATTGTTGTCGCTGTTGCCTTTGGGTGCGGTGGCGCAACCGACCGAGCAACTCTATCTGAGCGGTAAGGGGCTGGGCGACACCCGTACTTGGGAGTTCTATTGTACGGAGGGTATGAACAGCGGGAAGTGGGGCACCATCGAGGTCCCCTCGCAGTGGGAGCTCCAGGGCTACGGCGCCTACTCCTACGGCCGCTGGTACACGATTCGCGGCGTGAAGAATCCGCCCATGGAGGAGGGTTATTACCGTCGCAGCTTCACGGTGCCCGCCGAGTGGAAGGGCCGCCGGGTGCGCGTGGTCTTCGAGGGCGTGATGACCGACACCGAGGTCAAGGTCAATGGCCGTCTGGCCGGCGCGGTGCATCAGGGCGGCTTCAACCGCTTCAGCTACGACATCAGCGACAAACTCAAATACGGTGCGCAGAACCGCATCGAGGTGAAGGTGAGCAAGGAGTCTTCGAACCGGCTGGTGAATGCGGCCGAGCGGAAGGCCGACTGGTGGATATTCGGCGGCATCTATCGTCCCGTCTATCTGGAGGCCAAGCCGGCGGTGCACATCGAGCGCATCGCGGTGGACGCACGGGCCGACGGTTCGCTGCGTGCCGAGGTCCACACCTCGCCCCTCAGGTTCAAGGCGGGCTATACGCTTCGGGCGAAGATAACCCCCGACGACCCCGCCGACGCGGGTGAGTTCGCTCCGCAGAGCAGCCCCGTGGCAGTGGCTCCGGGCACGAATGCGTCGCAGTCGGATGTCCATACGCTGGAGGCGAAGTGGGAGGGCGTCAAGAGCTGGAACGTGGAGACGCCCCACCTCTACTGGCTTACCGTCGAACTGGTCGATGCCAAGGGCAATACCGTGCACAGCCATCGCGAGCGCATCGGCTTCCGCACCGTGGAGTTCCGGGCCCGCGACGGCGTCTATGTGAACGGGGTGAAGGTGGTGCTCAAGGGCATCAACCGCCACTCGTTCTATCCCGAGGGGGGACGCACCACCAACGCCGAAATCAGCCGCATGGATGCGCGTCTGATAAAGGAGATGAACATGAATGCCGTGCGTTTCCACTATGCGCCCGACACCCACTTCCTCGACATGTGCGACTCGCTGGGCATCTTCGTGGTGGACGAGCTGGCCGGATGGCAGAACGCCTACGACACCGAGGTGGGAGCCAAACTCCAGCGCGAGTTCGTGACCCGCGACGTGAACCGTCCCTCGGTCATCATCTGGAGCAACGGCAACGAGGGCGGCTGGAACACCGAGCTCGACGGCGGGTTCGCGGAGCTCGACCCCCAGAAGCGCCACGTGATTCATGCCTGGGCCGACTTCAACGAACTGGACACCCATCACTATCCGATGTATCAGACCGGTATAGCCCGTTTTACCAGCGGCTACAAACTCTTCATGCCCACCGAGTTCCAGCACGGAACCTATGACCAGGGCATGGGCGCGGGTCTGGAGGATTTCTGGAACAAATACACTGCGCATCCGCTGTTCGTGGGCGGTTTCATGTGGGACTTCAGCGACAACGCCGTGGTGCGCACCGACAAGGGCGGCATACTCGATTCCGACGGCTCGAACGGTTCGGACGGCATCCTGGGCCCCCATCGCGAGAAGGAGGGCAGCTACTATGCCGTGCGTGAAATCTGGGCGCCCATCCAGTTCGAACAGCTCTACATCACCCCTTCGTTCAAGGGCGAGTTCATGGTAAAGAACACCTATCTCTATTCCAATCTCAACACCTGCCGCATGGAGTACCGCGTGCTGACCGCCCCGTCGCCCCTGAGCGGCGGCCGGAGCCGGGTGATTGCCTCGGGCAAGGTGACGCTTCCGGCGCTGGAGCCCCGCGAGGCGGGACGTGCCCGCATGGAGGTGCCCGCCGACTTCTTCGAGGGCGATATCCTCGAGGTCAAGGCGTGGGACCGTCACGGCGAGGAGATATGCACCTGGACCTGGCCCATCCACTATGCGCCTCAGTACACCGCCGCCCAGCTGGCCGCGGTGAAGCAGCAGGGACGCGCCGTGGTGGAGGACGACGCCTCGAAGGTGACTCTGCGGGCCGGCGGCGTGAGCGTGTCGTTCGACAAGAGCACCGGCTACATCTGCGATGTGCGCAATGCCAAGGGGAAGGTGTCGTTCGGCGAGGGACCGCTTCCGGTGGGCATGCGGGCACGCCTGAACGAGGTGAAGGCCTACATGGACGGCGACGACGCCGTCTTCACGGCCTACTATCTGGGTGCGGTGGATTCGATTCGCTGGACCATGACTCCGGCGGGTCTGCTCTCCATGAAGGCGGTGATGCTCAACAAGGCCAACGGCGGCCGCGGATTCGACGACGCCATCACCGAGAAGGATATCTCCAACCTCGGATTCTCGTTCTCCTATCCCGAAGAGAAGGTCGAGGGCATCGAGTGGTTCGGCCGCGGTCCCTACCGCGTGTGGAAGAACCGCATCAAGGGTGCGGGCTTCGGCGTGTGGAGCAAGGAGTACAACAACACCATGACCGGCGCTTCGTTCGAGACGCTCGTCTATCCCGAGTTCAAGGGCTATCACGGCAACCTCTATTGGGGAAGTCTCAAGAACACCGAGTCGCCGTTCACGGTCTACAGCGAGAGCGACGGCATCTTCTGGCGGCTCTACACGCCCGAGGAGCCGGCCGACAACAAGGCGGCCAAGGCCAATCCGGAGTTCCCGGCCGGCGACATTTCGTTCCTGCTGGAGATTCCCGCCATCCGCTGCTTCAAGCCCATTCCGGAGCAGGGCCCCAACAGCCAGCCCGGTACCATACGAATCAAGCTGGGTGACGAAGGCATCCGGATGAACCTTTGGTTCGACTTCAGATAACGGTCCTCGGGGCCGGAAAATAGGCGGGGCGCAGGAATCGATTCCTGCGCCCCGCCTATTTGTCAGGTGTCCTGCACCCCGTCGTATTGTCAGGTGTCCCGCACCCCGTCGTATTGTCGGGTGTGCCGTGCCCCGCCGTGTTCATTAGATGCTCTCCGCTGCCGTATTAGTCGGGTGCTGTTTGTCGTGCTGTGTGTCTCGCCGGCCGATTGAGTGACGGGAACGGGGGCGGACTTGTTCTCGGGGGTTCTGCGCCCCGCCGTATTTATTGGTGCTCTCCGCTGGGGCTACTCGCCTTTCTTGACGGCTACGGCCAGCAGGTCGAAGCAATGGTCGTCGGCCGGGGCGAGAAAATAGTCCTCCATGCGGATGCCGGTGGTCAGGTCCCGGTTGTCGGCCAGCAGTTTGCGCCGGTTGCGCCGGTTGAGGATGTCGTAGGGTATCTGCAACAGCCGGCGGGGCAGCCGGTGCTGGAGGTCGAAGAAGTCGAAACGGGTGATTTTCTTCACCGCCTGGCGGTTCTTGTAGTAGTAGTCCATCACCTTTTTGTCGCCGAATACGCCCTGGAGCTCCACCTCGTCGAAAATCGACGAAAGCAGGTTGGAGAACTGGTCTACGGTGTACTCCCGCACGTGCCAGGGGTTGCGGGTGAGCGACATGGTGCGGTTGGGGGTGGTGATGACCAGCCGGCCGCCGGGACGGAGCACCCGGTGGATTTCGCGCAGGAATTCGATGTCCTGCTTGATGTGTTCGATGACCTGAAAGGTGATTACCCAGTCGAAACTGCACGAAGCTATCTCCCGCATGGGGGGCACTTTCATCTGCATGAAGGTCACGTTGTCGTAACCCGAAAGGTCGGCCCGGGTGGGGGTCTTGTCGATGGTGACGAATCCTTCGGCATGGGGCGCGATGAGCTCCACGCCGTATCCGCTGCCGGTGCCTATCTCCAGCACCCGGCCGCCGACCAGCTCCGCCGCGCGGTAGTAGGCCAGTATCGACCGCTGAAACACGAAATTGTCCGAACCGTCCGTGGCCGAAACCCGTTCTGCACTCTCTATTGTCATGGTTTGTTCTCGTTTTTTGTGGTGATGCCGGACATCCGTCAGGGGAGCGGCCCGCGGGGAGTCCGCACCCTGTGGGGTGCCGTCGTTATTCGTTTCGCGTCGCTTCGATGCCGCCGCGCTGGGAGAGCTTCGCCTCTCCGCTCTTGAGCAGCATGCCGAGCGAACGTTTGAAGACCTTTTTGCTCATGCCCGTCAGGCGGTAGACCTCCTCGGGGGTGCTTCGGTCGCCCACGGGCAGGTAGCCGCCGTGGTCACGGACGAGCGCGAGGAGCGTGGTGGCCGAACTCTTGACCTCGTCGTATCCCTCCTGCTGCAGCCCGATGTCCACGCGCAGGTCGTCGGTGATGCGCCGGACGTAGCCCGTCAGCCGGTCTCCGATGGCTATGGGCTTGAATATCTGGTTGCTGTAAATCATCCCCCAGTGGCGGTCGTCGATAACCACGCGGTAGCCCACGGGGGTTTGCCGGGCCACCAGAATCTCCACCCGCTGTTTGGGCGTGAGGGCCATTCCCTCGTTGGATATGAATCCGTTGAGTTTGGTAGTGGCCACCACGCGGCCTGTCACGTTGTCGTTGTAGAGATAGACCACGTAGCTTTGTCCCACCTCCAGCCGGTACTGCTGGTTGCGGTTGGGCAGAAAAATGTCGCGGCTGCTGAGGCCCCAGCCCAGAAACGCGCCGTGGATGGTCTTGTCCACCACTTTCAGAAAGGCGGCCTGCCCCACGGTGGCCAGGGGGCGTTCGGTGGTGGCGACCAGACGGTCCTCCGAGTCGTGGTAGACGAATACCTCTTTCGTGTCGCCCGGCTTGTCGGCGAGCGAAACGTAGCGGTTGGGGAGAAGCACCTCCTCGCCGTCCGCATCGGTGAGGTAGAGTCCGTGGTCGGAGATGCGACCTACGGAGAGCGTGTAGTAGTGTCCGGCCTGAAGCATGGCGTGTGGTTTAACGGCTGTTCGTAAAAATTATTCCGTACAAAAGTAGTCAATTTTTCAGGGATTTTGCTAATTTTGTTCTAAATAACTGCCGCTTCCCGTCCCGCTGCGGGACGGGTGCGGAGCGGACCGGGAGTCCGTTGCGCGGGGCGGCGTCTTGTCTTGCGGAGCATTATGAAATTACGAGTCGCACTGTGTCAGACCGATATCCATTGGGAAGACCCCGTCAGCAATCTGAACCGGGTGTCGAAAATCGTGCGCGGATGCGATGCCGACCTGTTCGTGTTTCCGGAGATGTTCACCACGGGATTCACCCTGCATCCCGAAAGGGTGGCCGAATCCGAAACGGGCTACACTTTCCGGCGGCTGAAACGGCTGGCCCGCGAGACCGGCAAGGCGATAATGGGCAGCGTGCCCGTCGAGGAGTGCGGCGTGTTTTACAACAGCATGCTTTTCGTCGCTCCCCGCCAGAGCGTTTATCGCTACGACAAGCGTCATCTGTTCGCCCCGGGAGGCGAACAGGAGGTCTATGCCGAGGGCGAGGCGCGGGTGGTGATTGAGTACCGGGGCGTGCGAATCATGCCGCTCATCTGCTACGACCTGCGCTTTCCGGTGTGGAGCCGCATCGGCGGGGCCGGCCTGCCGGACTACGACCTGCTGGTCTATTCGGCCTCGTGGCCGGCGGCGCGTCGGTCGGCCTGGGAGCGGCTGCTTCCGGCGCGGGCCATCGAGAATCAGTGTTATGTGGCGGGCGTGAACCGCGTGGGCAGCGACCCGGCGGCCGGTTACGGCGGCGGTTCGGTGCTGCTCGACTTCCGGGGCGACCCGCTGGCTGCGGCCGATGCCGGGGCGGCGACGGTCGTGGGGGAGGTGGACACCGAGGCCCTGCACCGTTTCCGGGAGCGGTTCCCGGTGTGGAAGGACGCCGATGCGTTCCGCATGTCGGGGCCCGGAGAGCCCGGGGCGGAGTGCGGGGCGCGAACGACGAAGATATAGGCCGATGGTTTGGGATTACGACATAGTGCTGCTGCTGGTGTTGTCCGGAGTGCTGGTGGGGTTCGTCAATACCCTGGCCGGTGGCGGTTCGGTGATGTCCATGGCCATCTTCATGGCGCTCGGGCTGCCGGTGGCCGACGCCAACGGAACCAACCGGATAGCGGTGGTGCTGCAGAATCTGACCTCGGCGCTCACCTTCCTGAAAAAGCGGATGGTGGACGTGCGGGTCTGCATGAAGCTGGCCGTGCCGACCGTGGTGGGGAACATCGCGGGTTCGCAGGTGGCTTCCACCGTGGACGAGAAGGTGTTCGAGGCGTGTCTCGGCGTGGTGCTGTTCATCGTGCTGCTGTTCATGATTTTCGACGGCAGGCGGGTGAAGCGCGACGGCCATTCGCTGGTGATAAGGCCGGTCCACTATCTGTGGTTTCTCTTCATCGGTTTCTATTGCGGCTACATCTACATCGGCATCGGCTATCTGGTGCTGGCGGTGACGCTCTGGAGTATGCGGCTCGATATCGTGACGGCCAACGTAATCAAGGCACTGGTGATTTGCGTGGCGACGCCTTTCTCGCTCATCATCTTCATGTGGCACGGACAGGTGCACTACGGCTACGGATTGCTCCACGCCCTGGGCAACGTCGTCGGCGCATTCCTCGCCTCGCACTATGCGGTGGGTTGGAAAACTTCGGTAATCAAGAGTTTCATGGTGGTCATCGTGCTGCTCTGCTTCATCGACCTGCTGACTCCCTACGACTATCTCCACGCTTTTCTCACCCGCCTGCTCGAATAAAGGGGGCGCTGAGGCGGGTCGGGAGGTCGTTTCGACCGAAAAAAAGGACTTTTTCTTGGTTTTTCCGATTTTTTTACTACATTTGCCGCTATTATGATTAACTTGAGGAAGGGCATATTGTTGAAACTGGTGCTCGTGGTTTGCGTCACGATGCAGAGTCTGGTCATGCTTCCTCATCACCACCACAACGGCAGTCCTGCGGCCTGCTTCAATCCGATGCACTGCCTGGTCTCCCACCATCAGGAGCAGGGAACGGTCTGTGCCGGAGACGGCTGCTGCGACCACGACCACGACGGGGAGCACGATATCGCTTCGTGCAACATCAAGATAGATTTGCCCGACTCGGTGCGCGACAGGCAGGCGGCGGTTTGTCTGCCGGCGGTCGCCCTGCTGGATGCCGTGGCCTCGATGGCGGATATGATATCCTCCGAGGAGTCGAGGCTCTATCTCTCGACGCTTGCCTGCCGGCAGGTTCGTCTGGTTCCCGATGTCAGGGACATTTGCGTGGAATATCTCTCTGCGGCTCTGCCTTCCCGAGCCGATACGCATAACGCATAGGAGAGCGGGACGGCCGTGTGCCGGTTCGTTCTGTTTTTTCGGTTAGGAATCGTCCGGCTCGCGTGCCGGAACGAGCGTTATGTCGTATTTTAATTCAGACCAAATATTCCATGAAAAGAACAATTCATATCTTAGTGATTTTCGCAGCCGCGATGTGGGCTTTCTCCGGCTGCACGGGTAACGGCGACAAGGGAGCGGCGCAGGCCGGTTCCGAGCATGTGCATGCGGACCACGACCACGAGGGGCATGACCACGACCACGAAGGCCACGACCATGCTGCCGAAAGCCATGACCACGACCACGAAGGCCACGACCATGCGGACCATGACCACGAGGGGCACGACCACGCTGCCGAAGGTCATGACCATGCGGCGGAGGGTCACGACCACGCGGGCCACGACCACGCCGCCGGAACGGAAGAGGCTTACAGCGATGAAATCATATTCCCGGTGGCTCAGGCCGAGCGCACCGACTTCAAGGTGGAGACCGTCGAACGCGGTCCGTTCAGCGAGGTGATACGCTGCAGCGGCGAGGTGCTGGCGGCGCAGGACGACGAGAGCACGGTGGCCGCCACCGTGGGAGGCATCGTCGATTTCGCAGGTGCCAAGCGGCTGTCGCAGGGCATGGCCGTGTCGGCGGGCGAGACGCTCTTCTACGTAGACTCCCGGTCGCTCTCTTCGGGCGATGCCGTGGGCAAGGCGCGTGCCGCCTACAACAAGGCGCTGGCCGATTACGAGCGTGCGAAGATGCTGCTGGCCGACAAAATCGTGTCGCAGAAGGAGTTCGATGCCATCGAAGCCGAGATGCTGCGGGCGAAGGCCGAATGGGAACCCCTTTCGGAATCGGCCGGACAGCGGGGCGGGGCGGTGAAGGCTCCCGCAACGGGCTACGTCACCCTGCTCAACGTGAAGCCGGGCGATTACGTGGAGATGGGACAGCCGCTGGCGGTCATCTCCAAAAACCGGCGTCTGAAACTGGTCGCCGAGGTTTCGCAGCGCTATTATCGTCAGGTCAAGAGCGTGCGTAGCGCCAATTTCCGCAGTGCCGCCGACGACCGGATTCATTCGCTGGAGTCGCTCAACGGCCGCCTGCTCAGCGTGGGCAAGGTGACCGGGGCGGGTTCGACCCTGATTCCCGTCACCTTCGAGTTCGACAATGACGGGGAGACCGTGGCCGGTTCCTATGTGGAGGTCTTTCTGGTGGGACCGCGCCGCGAGGAGGTAATCGCCGTTCCGGTGAGCGCGATTACCGAGGCGCAGGGGCTCTATTACGTCTATGTGCAGCTCGATGCCGAAGGATACCAGCGCCGCGAGGTGAAGCTCGGGGCCAGCGACGGCGAGCGGGTGGAGATACTCTCGGGATTGCAGCCCGGCGACCGGCTGGTTACGCGCGGTGCGATTAACGTCAAGATGGCCGCCGCTTCGGGCGCCATTCCCCACAGCCATTCCCATAACCACTAAAAGAGGGCGAAATCATGCTGAACAAGATTATAGGCTATTCGTTGAATAATCGCCTGTTGGTGGTTATCATAGCGGCGCTTGTCTCCGCTACGGGGCTCTACACGGCATTCCACATGGAGGTGGATGTCTTTCCCGACCTGAACGCTCCCACCGTGGTGGTGATGACCGAAGCCAGAGGCATGGCGGCCGAAGAGGTGGAGCGTACCGTCACGTTCACCATCGAGACGGCTCTCAACGGAGCCACCGACGTGCGCCGGGTGCGTTCGTCGTCCACCAACGGCTTTTCGGTCGTGTGGGTGGAGTTCGATTGGGACACCGATATCTACATCGCCCGCCAGATTGTGAGCGAGAAGCTGGCCACGGTGGGCGAGAATCTGCCCTCGACGGCCGGACAACCCATCCTGGGACCTCAGTCGTCGATTCTGGGCGAGATGATGATTGTGGGTCTCACCTCCGAGCAGACCTCGCTGCAGGACCTGCGCACCATCGCCGACTGGACCATCCGTCCCCGTCTGCTCTCCACGGGCGGCGTGGCGCAGGTGGCGGTCATCGGCGGTGAAATCAAGGAGTACCAGATACAGATGTCGCCCCGCAGAATGCGGCGCCTGGGCGTCTCGGTGGACGAACTGCTGACCGCCACGCGCGACATGAACCTCAATTCGTCGGGCGGCGTGCTCTACCAGTACGGCAACGAGTTCGTCATCCGCGGCATGGTGGCCACCACCGACGCGGAGCGCATCGCCAAGGGATTCGTCAAGTTCTCCGAGGCCGGGGAACCCATCACCGTCGAGGATGTGGCCGAGGTGAAAATCGGAGCCAAGTCGCCCAAGCTGGGCGTCGCCTCCGAGCGGGGCGAACCGGCGGTGCTCATCACGGTCACCAAGCAGCCGCAGACCAACACCATCGAACTGACCGCGCAGCTCGACCGCACGCTGGAGGATTTGAGCCGCACGCTGCCGGCCGATATCCGCATTTCGACCGACATCTTCCGCCAGTCGCGCTTCATCGAAAGCTCGATATCCAACATCCAGAAGTCGCTGTGGGAGGGAGCGCTGTTCGTGGTCATCGTGCTCTTCATCTTCCTCATGAACGGCCGTGTGACGCTCATCTCGCTGGTGGCCCTGCCCCTTTCGCTGCTGGTGGCCATTGTGGCGCTCAAGGCGATGGGGCTCACCATCAACACCATGAGCCTCGGCGGTATGGCCATCGCCATCGGCTCGCTGGTGGACGACGCCATCATCGACGTGGAGAACGTCTACAAACGCCTGCGGGAGAACCACGCGCTGCCGGCCGAGGAGCGCAAACCGGTGCTCGCCGTGGTCTACGATGCCTCGAAAGAGATTAGGACCTCGATAGTCAATGCCACGATAATCACCATGGTGGCTTTCGTGCCGCTCTTCTTCCTGGGCGGTATGGAGGGGCGCATGCTCAAGCCGCTGGGCATTTCGTTCATCGTTTCGCTTTTCGCCTCGATGATTGTGGCCGTGACGCTCACTCCGGTCATGTGCAGCTATATGCTCACCTCCGAGCGGGCCTTGCGCCGTAGTGAGAAGGAACCGCCCGTGTCGGCGTTCCTCAAGCGGATGTATGCCCGTGCGCTGGAGTGGGTGCTGCGTTTCAAGAAGTATGTCATCGGCGGTGCCGCGGCGCTCTTCGTAGCGGCTCTGGCGGTCTTCTCGACCCTGGGCAGCAGCTTCCTGCCCCCGTTCAACGAGGGGTCGCTCACCATCAACATCGGCGCTCTGCCCGGCATCTCGCTCGAGGAGTCGGACAACATGGGCCGGATGGTGGAGCAGATTCTGCTGGAGGTGCCCGAAATCAGGACCGTAGCCCGCAAGACGGGCCGGGCCGAACTCGACGAGCACGCGCTGGGCGTGAACGCTTCGGAGCTGGAGGCCCCCTTCGAGCTGGACAAGCGCAGCCGCAGCGAATTCCTGGCCGACGTGCGGGCCCGTCTGGGGGCGCTGAAGGGACTGGACGTGGAGATTGGCCAGCCCATTTCGCACCGCATCGACGCCATGCTGTCGGGTACCAAGGCCAATATCGCCATCAAGCTCTTCGGCGAGGACCTCAACAAGATGTACTCGCTGGGCAAGGAGATTAAGGGTGCCATCGGCGACATCGAGGGGATTGCCGACGTGACCGTCGAGCAGCAGGTGGAGCGGTCGCAGCTCCAGATTGTCCCCCGCCGCGAGCTGATGGCCCGTTACGGCATTTCGCTGCCCGAATTCACGGAGTTCGTGGCCGTGGCGCTCGAGGGCGAGGCCGTGTCGCAGATTTACGACGGAAGCGCCACCTTCGACCTCACGGTGAAGGTGGGCGACGAAGACCGCCGCAGCGTGGAGGAGATAGGCAATCTGCTCATCGACTGCGCCGACGGCCGCAAGGTGCCGCTCGGCTACGTGGCCGACATCACCTCCACTTCCGGACCCAACACCGTCAATCGCGAGAACGTGAAGCGCAAAATCGTGGTTTCGGCCAACGTCACCGGGGGCGACCTGGGCGGTGCGGTGGAGCAGATACGCGAGCGCATCGAGAGCGATGTGGAACTGCCCGAGGGCTACTACGTGGAGTACGGCGGTCAGTTCGAGAGCCAGCAGGCCGCCACGCGCATCCTCACCTTCACCTCGATTGCCGCGCTGCTGGTGATATTCATGCTGCTGTTCCAGGAGTTCAAGCGGGTGTCGCTGGCGGGTATGATTATGATTAACCTGCCGCTGGCGCTCATCGGCGGCGTGGTGGCCGTGTGGGTCACTTCGGGCGTGGTGAGCATTCCGGCCATCATCGGATTCATCTCGCTGCTCGGCATCGCCGTCCGCAACGGCATTCTGCTCGTCTCCCATTACGGCCAGCTGCGCGAGCAGGGCCTGTCGCTGCGCGAGAGCGTGGTGAAGGGTTCGCTCGACCGTCTGAACCCCATTCTGATGACCTCGCTCACCTCGGCCCTGGCGCTCATTCCGCTGGCGTTGGGCGGCGATGTGAGCGGCAACGAAATCCAGAGCCCGATGGCCAAGGTGATTCTCGGCGGACTCATCAGTTCGACGTTGCTCAACGGATTCGTCGTGCCGGTGGTCTACCTGTTGTTGAATAGTAAAAAGAGTGAAAATGCGTAAGTCGATTATATTGCTGTGCCTGCTGTTGTCGGCCGCACGGCTTTCGGCCCAGAACTCCGTACAGCGGGTGCTGGATGCCATAGAAAAGAACAATGCGTCGTTGCAGTCGGCACGGAGCAATGCCGACGCCCTGACCCTCGAGGCCCGCACCGGCAATTCGCTGGAGAACCCGGAGGTGGAGTATGTCCGCAACTGGAGCCGGGGGCCCGAGCAGACCGTGGAGGGCGAGTTGGGCGTGACCCAGTCGTTCGATTTCCCCACCGCCTATGCGGCCCGTAACAAGGCGGCCCGGCTGAAGGCCGAGGTCTACGGTCACGAGTTGAACGCACGCCGGCAGGAGCTGCTGCTCGAGGGCAAGACCCTGTGCATACGGATTGTCGCGCTGCGCCGTCAGGTGGCTCTGCTCGAGAGCCGGGTGGAGAACGCACGGCGGGTGGCTGCGGCCTATGCCTCGCGGCTGGAGGCCGGAGAGGCCAATGTCATCGAAAAGAACCGTTCCGACGTGGAGCTGGCGTCGGTGCAGAGCGAGTTGAACGACAGCCGGATGGAACTGGCGTCGGCGCTGGTGCAGCTCGATGCCATGACGGGGGGCGAGCCCTTCGCCGACACCGATTTCCCGGATGCGGAGCCGGTGATGCCGCTGGAGTCGATGATTGCCGAATACGAGGAGCGGGCTCCCGCGCTGCTGGCCCTGTATAGCGGCACCCGGGGTGCGCAGGCCGAATTGAAGGAGAGCCGTGCCGGGTCGCTGCCGTCGTTCACCGTGGGCTATCACTACGAACATGCCGGAAAGGCCGAACGCTTCAACGGCGTGGTGATGGGAATGAGCCTTCCGCTGTGGGGCAATCGCTACAACGTGAAGCGTGCCAAGGCCCATGCGGCCTACACGGAAAATCTGCTGCGCGAAGCGCGGGTGGACAACCGGGCCGCCCTTTCGGAGCTCTATGCCAAATACGAGGTGCTGAGCCGCACCTTGTCCGACTACCGTGCCATGAGTATCAACTGCAACGAAGCGATGGGTCTGATAAACAAGGCGCTGGATGCCGGAGCCCTGAATCTGGTCGAGTATCTGACCGAGGTGGAGGCGCTCTATTCGGTGGAGGAGCAGCGCATAGCGGTGGAGCGCGACTTCCACCTGACCGTCGCGGGTATCAATGCCATACTTCTGTAAATTATTGGAGTATATTTTCTGATTCAGTTGTTTAGCCTTCGCCGGCAGAGCCGATTTTTTTTATCTGCAAAAAAAAATTACCTTTGTCGGCGAATCTAAACACAATAAGTATGTCTTATAATTTATTGAAAGGGAAAAAGGGCCTCATTTTCGGAGCGCTCAACGAACATTCCATTGCCTGGAAAGTCGCTGAGCGGGCTGTGGAAGAGGGCGCCCAAATCGTTTTGACCAATACGGCGGTATCCATCCGCATGGGTACCATCGGCGAGCTGGCCGAGAAGACCGGTTCGATAGTGGTTCCGGCCGACGCCACCAATGTCTCCGATTTGGAGAATCTGATTGACAAGGCGATGGAACATTTCGGAGGAAAGTTCGATTTCATTCTTCATTCGATAGGCATGTCACCCAACGTGCGCAAGGGGCGCACCTACGACGACTTGGATTACGATTTTCTGGCCAAGACGCTCGATATATCCGCTATTTCGTTCCACAAGGTCATTCAGGTGGCCCGCAAGAAGGATGCGCTCAACGACTGGGGCTCCATCGTGGCGCTGACCTACATCGCGGCGCAGCGGGTGCTCTACGGCTACAACGACATGGCCGACGCCAAGGCCCTGCTGGAGTCCATCGCCCGCAGCTTCGGTTACATCTACGGCCGTGAGAAGAAAATCAGGGTCAATACCGTTTCCCAGTCGCCTACGCCCACCACGGCGGGCAGCGGCGTACTCGGCCTGGACGACCTGATGAACTTCGCCGAGCGCATGTCGCCGCTGGGCAATGCCACCGCCGACGATTGCGCCAACTATGTGATAACCCTCTTCTCCGACCTGACGCGCAAGGTGACCATGCAGAACCTTTTCCACGACGGAGGATTCAGCAGCATGGGCATGAGCCGCCGCGCCATGAAGATTTACGAGGCCGGTCTGGGAATGAAGTTCGACGACGTGAAGTCCAATCCCTATCCCTTCGGAGCTCCCGAGGGCGAGACGAAGAGGTAGTTTCGGACCTGTTTATACGAAAAAAAGAGAGTTGCTCCGTGCGGGGGCAACTCTCTTTTTTTCGTGTCGGCGGGCGGGCTTTGTTCTGCGTTACCCGGCCTGGCTGCGGGTGCGGCCCGGCCGGGGCGCTTTGTAGGGAGGCTCGCCGGCGCCCTGCCGGGATGCTTTGTGCGGGCCGTTACAGACTGCGGAGGGTCTCGACGAGCAGGCGCCAGAACTTGTCCACGGTGGCTATCTCCAGCCGTTCGTCGGGCGAATGGACGCCGCGCAGGGTGGGGCCGAAGGAGACCATGTCCAGGTCGGGGTACTTTTCGAGGAAGAGACCGCATTCGAGACCGGCATGGATGGCTCTCACCACGGGCTCCTTGCCGAAGAGCCGCCGGTAACTCTTCTTGGTGGCCTCCAGCAGGGGCGAGTGGGGGTTGGGGGCCCAGCCGGGATAGCCGTCCGAGTGCACCACCTCGCCGCCGCCCAGTGTGAAGACGCTCTCCACGGCCGATGCGGCGTATATCTTGCTGCTCTCAATCGACGACCGCTGCGAGGAGGTGACGGTGATGGTGTTGCCGTCGGTGAATTTCACCGAGGCCAGGTTGGTGGAGGTCTCCACCAGTCCGGGCATGGCGTAGCTCATGGCCAGCACGCCGTTGGGTACGCCCACCAGCGAGTATATCAGGCCGTGCTGCGTGTCGGGGTCCACGACGGTCTCCACCCAGGGCATCTCCGAGAGCGACATGCTCAGTCCGGGGTCGGTGTAGCGGAACTCCTCCTGCACGTCCTCGGTGAAACGCTCCCAGAAGATTTTGAACTCCTCGACCAGGCGGCTCGGAATGACGAATACGGCGTAGGCTTCGCGGGGAATGGCATTGCGCAGGTTTCCTCCGTCGAAATAACTCAGTTTGAGGTCATAGCGCCGCATGGCGAGCCACAGCATGCGGGCCATGATGCGGTTGGAGTTGGCCAGTCCGTCGTTGATGTTGTCGCCCGAGTGGCCGCCCTTGAGTCCGGTGATGTCGGCCCGGAAGGTCGTGTGGCCGTTGGGGGTCTGCACGGGCGTGTAGGTGAAGGTGGCCACCGTGTCCACTCCGCCGGCGCAGCCGAGGAAGATTTCGCCCTCGTCTTCGGAGTCGAGGTTGATGAGGTATTTGCCGGAGAGCATCTCCCGGCCCAGTTCGAAGGCACCGGTGAGTCCGGTCTCCTCGTCCACGGTGAACAGGGCCTCTATCGGGCCGTGCTGGACGTCGGTGTCCACCAGCAGGGCGAGCGCCGCCGCCATGCCGATGCCGCAGTCGGCGCCGAGTGTGGTCCCTTTGGCCTTGACCCAGCCGTCGGCGACGTAGGTCTGTATGGGGTCGTTGTCGAAGTCGAATATCACGTCGCTGTTCTTCTCGCAGACCATATCCACGTGGCTCTGGAGAACGACGGTCGGACGCTCTTCCATGCCCGGCGTGGCCGGTTTGCGAATCATGACGTTGCCGGCGTGGTCTTTCTTGTATTCGAGGCCGTGGGCCTGAGCGAATTCCACCAGGTAGGCGATTATCTTCTCCTCCTTTTTGGAGGGGCGCGGAATGCGGGTGATTCGGTCGAACTGCTCCCACACGGCACGGGGTTCGAGTTGTGCTATCTCTGACATAATCTATGCTGTTTTGATTGATTTTACATTCCTCTCGGTGCGTAAAGTTACGCATAATTTTCGGAACGGAGAAGCGTGCGGCGCTCTTTGTTTTTAACGGAGGTTTGATTACCTTTGGACTGGAATAAAGCAAAAGCGATATGGAACGGTTCAGAATAGGACACGGATATGATGTGCATGCGCTGGGCGAGGGCCTTGCGCTCCGGCTGGGAGGCGTGGACATCGAACACACCAAGGGGTGCATCGCCCATTCCGACGGCGACGTGCTGGTGCATGCCCTGTGCGATGCGCTGCTGGGCGCGGCGGCGCTGGGCGACATCGGGCTCCACTTTCCCGACACTTCCGACGATTTCAAGGGGATAGACAGCCTGCTGCTGCTCGACCGCACGGTGGAGCTGCTGCGCCGGAAGGGCTACTCGATTGGCAACGCGGACTGCACGCTCATACTCCAGCGGCCGAAGGTGAGGCCCTATATAGACCGAATGCGTCGGGTGCTCGCCTCCCGCATGGGAGTGAACATCGACGCAGTGTCGGTCAAAGCCACCACCACCGAGCGGCTCGGATTCACGGGGCGCGAAGAGGGCGTGGCCGCCGAGGTCGTGGTGCTAATCTATTAACGGATTCTGGTCGGTCAGATAGCCGATGTAGCGTACCGAATTGCGGGCGGTGAGCAGGTTGAGCCCCACTTCGCCCGTGGTGTTGCATATCACCATGCTCACCACGTAGCTCTGGTCGTCCACCGAGAGGTCGAACGAAACGTTCCATCCGCACTGGATGCGGGCGCAGGAGTAGTTGCGCACGTTGAAGGTGTCGAAATTGAGTATCTCGACATACTGCACCACGCCTCCGCGGATGGTGGGCAGGTGCACCTCCACATGGTCGGGAAAGATTCCTACGTAATAGAACTGGTTGTAGATGAACTGCATGGTTCCTCCTGGCAGCTCCTGCATGCTGTTGGGCAGGAAGACGAAGTTGCGCGAAGCCACCAGCGAGTCGATGCGGCGGGCGAACTGCTCCTGCTTGAGGCGGCGGCGTTCGACGCGGTTCATGGGGCCGAGGTCATGGGGCGCGGCGGGGTAGTGCTGCTGTGCGAGCGCGGTGTAATCGTTGCTCGCGGCGACAGGCTGCGTGACGGGCTGTGCGGGGGCCTGCACGGCGGGAACGGCCGCAGCCGCAGCTGCCGGCTGGGGAACGGCGGTGTAGTTCTGCTGCGCCTGCATGGCCGCCTGCACCGTCTGGGGCTGCGGCTGCTGCACCTGGATGTTCTGGGCCTGATTCTGCTGCTGCGTCTGTACGTTCTGCTGCTGTGCGGAGAGTCGGGCCGCTTCGTATTGCTGTGCGGTGAGCACGGGTACCTGTTGTGCGGGAGCGGTCTGGGCCGTGCTTTGGGCCGGATTGCCGGCTACGGTGCACGACAGGGTGGTCAGCCCCAGCGGAATGATGATAAAAAGGGGGTTCAGTTTCATAATCGTGTGAGGTGTTGCCGACCGGGCTCCGTCGGGCGGAGCGGGTCGTCGTTATCGGAAAAATCGGTTCGAAAGAACCGGACCCGCCGAAGGCATTTCGGCCGGGTCCGGTCGCAGGTGTGACGGACGCGGGAGACGTTTAGTAGCGTCCCGTGATGTATCCGTTGTAGGAGACCGTGTTGTAGAGGTCGGAGGAGAGGTCGAGCGTGGCGCTTCCGCTGATGGTGTAGATGGTGAACTTGAAGGTGTAGTCCACGCCGTCGAACATCGAGGTCTTGAACGAGACCGTCCACACGTTCTCGCCCTGTTCGGTTACGTAGTCGCTGATGTAGGGAGCCACGTAGTCGATGACCGACATGGTGTAGGGCGGAACGATGCCCTTGATGTAGGGGATGTAGATGTCGGTGTAGTCGGGGCTGACGATGATATCGAACATCGTGTTGGTGATGGTGTGCGACATGCCGGCCGGCTGCATCTGGAAAGAGGTGGGCGAGAAGATGAAGTTGTGAGAGAGGACGATGGAGTCCATGTGGCGGGCATACTCCTGTCGTTTGATTTCGCGCTCCTTGATGCGGGCGGCCCGCTGCTGGTCGCGCAGCTCTTTCTTCTGGTTCTGAGCCATGGAACGGTGGATAGTCGGTACGAGCAGTGCCGTAGCCGCTACTGCGAGCAGAATCGCTGCGGAGAGTAGATATTTTCTCATAGTCTTAAAATGTTTTTCGACCATGGAATATCAAAATCCTTGCCTAATTCCTCTCCCGGGTCGCTTTATCCGGATAAAAAGGACTTTACGAGCGGTAGCAGCACCCGGCGGACGGGGCGTGCGAGGTACCACAGCCGGGCGGCGAAGCGGGATGCGCGGGAGCTCTCCACGTACCCGAAAATCAGCTGCCGGTCGATGCGCTCCCGCCGCAGGCAGTTGCCGTCACCCATGAGGGTGACCGTGGAGGCGTCGCAGCTGACTGCGCGGTGGATGACGTAGCCGCCGCGGTCGGTGAGACCGAAGAGAACGGCGCCGCGAACGCAGGCTCCGTCGCGCAGGGGGCGGATGGTCACCTGCTGTCCGTTTCTCAGAAAGGGCAGCATGCTGTCGCCCTGTACCCGGATGCGCACGCTGCGGCCCTCGGCCAGCAGCCGGCGTGCTTCGGCGAAGAGGACTTCGTTCTGCGATAGTCGGGAGAGGTTCATGGCGTCGTGTCCTCGGATGTGCTTAAAAACGATGCGCGGTGTCGAAAATGGCGTCGCGGGCGAGCGTCACCGCCTGGCGGTCGGGCCGGCATGCGAGCAGAAAGACCGGAGTGCGTGCGACCACGGGCGAGAGCAGGTCGCATATCCGGTCGGTGAGCTGCGTGCTGTGGGTCATCGAGGGCGGACAGGAGGGGAGCAGGGCCGCCAGGGCTTCGGCCCCCTTCAACGGACGGATGGTGTCGTGCGGAGCCTGCCGGAGCCGGACGATGGCGGCCACGGGCGCCGAAAGGTTGCGGTAGCAGGGGGTCTTGCCGCTCCAGGGCGAGCCCCACGCGGCGATGTCGTCGCGGCGGATGCGCAGGATGGGACTGTCGTCGTTGAGCAGCGTCGTGTCGGGCAGAAAGCGGGTCCACAGACGGGATTGCGTGCTTTTGCCCGTACCCGATTCGCCGAGGAAGAGAACGGCCCGGCCGCGGTGCACGACGGCCGAGGCGTGCAGGGGCAATGCGCCGCGAAGGAGTGCTGCCGGACCGAATCCCCACCAGAGGGCGAAACGCAGCAGCGCCCGCCGCAGGACCGGGTCGGCGGATGCCTCGCCGGGAAGATGCACCGCGACGTCGCCGCCGGTGCCGGCAGCGGAGAGCATGGCGGCCCGGGGATGGTTCATGCTCAGGAAGTAACGCCCGGCGGCGAAGTGGAAGCGGCAGGCTGTCTCTGCGAAACCGAACGTGTGGAGGGTGTCGGCGCCGGGCGGAAGCGTGAGCGTGTCGTCGCGCGAGAAGACGATGGGGCCGGGAGCCGCTTCGCTGCGGAACGGGGCGAAACACTCCAGCCCTTCCGCTTCGGGGTCCAGCTCCCGGAAGGAGAGCGGCAGGCCCGCCGCTGAGTAGTGGAGAAGGGTGCTCATCGGAACGGAAGAACTTATCGGGCGAGGCCGTGTTCGAGCAGCAGGGCTGTCCATTTCCGGGCGTCGGCCGCGGCCTGCTGCGGTGAGAGTCCGTAATGTTCGGTGAGAACCGCTGCGGCGTCCGCCTCGGTGAATTCCCGTTCCCGCAGGTGCTGCCAGAGCAGCCGTGCGGAGTCGTTGAGGGTGACGATGCGCGTCAGGTCGGCGGTTTCGCTCTGCCGGTCGAGCAGGATGTACAGACCGGCCGTTTCGCGCAACCGGTATCGTTCGTCGATTTTCATGGTGGAGGAGGGTTTTGAAGGGTTATTCGAGACAGCTGCGCAGGTAGTGTCCCGTATGGCTTTCGGGTATTCGGGCAATCTCTTCGGGGGTTCCGGTGGCGACGATGCGTCCGCCTCCGGCGCCTCCTTCGGGGCCGATGTCGATGAGGTGGTCGGCGTATTTGATGACATCGAGGTTGTGTTCGATGACTATCACCGTATTGCCGCGCTCGACCAGTTTGTCGAGTACGTCCAGCAGCTGACGGATATCCTCGAAGTGGAGTCCGGTGGTGGGTTCGTCCAAAATGTAGAGGGTGCGTCCCGTGTCGATTTTCGCCAGTTCGCTGGCCAGTTTGATGCGCTGGCTTTCGCCGCCGGAGAGGGTCGTGCAGGGCTGGCCGAGGGTCAGGTAGCCCAGTCCCACGTCCTGAATGGCCTTGAGCTTGGCGTGTATCCTGGGAATGCTTTCGAAAAATTCGACGGCCATGTTTACCGTCATGTTGAGCACTTCGTTGATGTTCTTGCCCTTGTATTTCACCTCCAGCGTTTCGCGGTTGTAGCGGTTGCCGCCGCACGAGCGGCAGGTGACGTAGACGTCGGGCAGGAAGTTCATCTCGATGGTCTGCACTCCGGCGCCCTTGCACTCCTCGCAGCGTCCGCCCTTGACGTTGAACGAGAAACGGCCCGCCTTGAAGCCCCGTATCTGGGCGTCGGGCGTGGCTTCGAAGAGCTTGCGGATGTCGGCGAACACGTTGGAGTAGGTGGCCGGGTTGCTGCGCGGCGTGCGGCCGATGGGCGACTGGTCCACCACCACCAGCTTGTCGATGGCTTCGGTCCCCTCCACGGCGTCGTACTCCAGCGGCTGGTCGTAGGAGTTGTAGAGCTGCCGGCTGAGGATGGGGCGCAGGGTGTCGTTGATGAGGGTCGATTTGCCGCTGCCGCTCACTCCGGTGATGCAGGTCAGGGTGCCCAGCGGAATCTCGGCGGTGATGCCCTTGAGGTTGTTGCCGCGGGCTCCGACGATTCTCAGGCTCTGTCCGTTGCCCGTCCGGCGCCGGGCGGGCACCTCGATTCGGCGCCGGCCGCACAGGTAGTCGGCCGTGATGGAGCGGGAGGAGAGAATCTCCCGGATGTCGCCGGCGGCCATGATTTCGCCGCCCTTGCGGCCGGCCCGCGGACCGACGTCCACGATGAAGTCGGCCGAGCGTATCATCTCCTCGTCGTGCTCGACCACAATCACCGAGTTGCCGGCGTCGCGCAGCTCCTGAAGGCTGCGGATGAGGCGCTGGTTG
>JAGBHC010000041.1 GCA_017935625.1 Rikenellaceae bacterium
AATATTCGATGAAGAACGAAAGCACGGTCGGCCACGCCGGCGGGCGGTCGCGAATGCGATTCGTTCGAGACAAATATTACCAATATTCGATGAAGAACGAAAGCACGGTCGGCCGCGCCGGCGGGCGGGCGCGAATGCTGTTTCCCGAATAGGAAGAATCCATCCATTATCCGGAAGATGGCCGCAAGTACGGAACGGCTTTTACGAAGCGGGACGTTCGGGGACCTTCATGAATATCGTGTTTCACAGGGGCTTATCCTGAGTGGGGAGAAGATACCAGGCTCCGAAGCGTCCTTTTTATGTATTTGTATATCAGCGTATTACCCCCCCCCATTCATAAAAACCATGAAAAATATCTGAAAATTCGGAGGAAAACAATTAATTTTGCAGATACAACATAATGGACGAGAGTAGCAATCTATGAGATTCCGTCGTCAAGTCCGGTCTTCGACAATCTTCTTAAAATGAAATGAATTAAACTGGTACAGTGACAATTAGAGAAATTCTATTGAAGAAAATTGCCAATAGGGAAATCGTGGCAGGAGTAATCGGTCTTGGCTATGTAGGATTGCCGTTGGCCGTGGAAGTGGCAAAAGCCGGATTCAGGACCATAGGCTTTGACATTAAGAAAGAGAAGGTCGATTCGGTCAATCAAGGGCTCAGCTATATCGGAGATGTTGCCGGCTCCGACCTGAGAATGCTGGTCGAGAAAGGGATGCTTGCCGCCACGACCGATTTCAGCGAAATCGGCAAAGTCGATTTCGTGGTTATCTGTACGCCCACACCGCTCGATGCGCACCGGCAGCCAGACATCAGTTATGTGGAATCTGCGGTAAAATCAATCGCGGAACAGCTCCACGAAGGGATGATGGTGTCTCTTGAATCGACCACTTATCCCGGCACCACCGAAGAACTCGTGAAGCCTATCCTCGAGTCATCGGGCCTGAAATGCGGCGAAGATTTCTATCTCGGTTTCTCTCCCGAGCGTGTCGATCCGGGCAACGCAGTCTACAATACCAAAAATATCCCCAAAGTGGTGGGCGGTCTGGGAACCGATGCCTGCGAACTCATTTCCGCCATGTACGAGGCGGTGCTGGAGAATAAGGTGTTCCGGGCCTCTTCTCCCGCCGTGGCAGAAATGTCCAAAATATTGGAGAATTCTTACCGTAACGTCAATATCGGTCTAATCAACGAGTTTGCCATTTTCTGCAATAAGATTGGCATCGATATATGGGAGGTGATAGAAGCCGCAAAAACCAAACCTTTCGGTTTCGCCCCGTTCTATCCCGGTCCCGGAGTAGGCGGCCACTGCATACCGGTCGATCCCTGTTACCTGAATTATAAAGCGAGCACGTACGATTTCCGATTCTTAACGATAGAAGCATCCATGGAGGTCAATGACCGTATGCCCGAATACTGCGTGAAACGTATCGGAGACATGCTCAACCGCCGCTTCCGCAAGTCGCTCAACGGTTCAAAGATACTTATACTCGGCGTTGCCTACAAGCAGGATATCGACGACTGCCGCGAGTCTCCTGCAATCCATATAATCGATGCGCTGCGTGCAGAAGGAGCCGATACGAAATTCTTCGACCCCAATATTTCCAGATTCCTTCATCACGGCAAGGTGTATGAAAGCGAGAAGGAACTAACGGCCGGCCTTATTCAAAGCGTCGATGCGGTAGTCATTACCACCCCCACACACAGCGACGTGGACTATGAATTCGTAAGGCGTCATGCAAAGGCTCTCTTCGACACGAGGAACGCCACCAAGGAGCTGGCCGACAAGAGCAATATAGAACTGCTTTAACCATCCGATATGGAAGACAAGAAATATTTCGTGCATCCGTCGAGCTATGTCGATGATAATGTTACCGTGGGCGACGGCACGAAAATATGGCACTTCTGCCACGTGCAGACAGGCGCCTCGATAGGACGTAACTGCTCCTTGGGGCAGAACGTGAATGTCGGCAACCATGCCAGGATTGGCAACGGGGTGCGTATCCAGAACAATGTATCGGTATACGAGGGCGTCGAAATCGAAGACAACGTATTTTGCGGTCCGTCTTGTGTGTTTACCAACGTAACGACTCCGCGTGCGCATTTCCCGGTACATGGCGTATATGCCAGAACGCTCATCAAGGAGGGTGCGTCGCTCGGGGCGAACTGCACCATAGTTTGCGGTCATACCGTAGGCCGCAGTGCAATGGTGGCCGCCGGTGCCGTGGTGACCGAGGATGTCAGGGACCATGCGCTCGTGGCCGGCGTACCCGCCCGGCAGATAGGATGGGTGTGCGAATGCGGCCGGCGGCTCGACGAGAGCCTGAAATGCCCGTGCGGAAGGGCATATTCTCTTGACGGAGCGTGCTTGAACGAAAAGCATTGATTATGCAGTTCAGGGATTTAAAACAGCAGTATCAGGTCCTGAAGGCAGGCATGGACAAGGCCATACTCGACGCGGCGGCCTCGGGGGCCCATATCATGGGACCTCAGGTGCAGGAACTTGAAAAGCAACTCGCCGACTATGTGGGAACGGGACATTGCATATCGTGCGCCAGCGGCACCGATGCCCTGACGCTTGCCCTGAAAGCATGGGACATCAAACGGGGAGATGCCGTGTTCGTCCCCGATTTCACATTCTTTTCCTCGGCCGAAGCGGTCTCGTTGGAGGGAGCGACCCCTGTTTTTGTCGATGTGGACCGCGAAACCTTCAATATCGACCCTGCGGACCTTGAGAATAAAATCGAAGCGACGATTCGGAAAGGAGAATCGGTTCCGAAAGTCATCATCACAGTGGATTTGTTCGGGCTTCCCGCAAACTATCCTGCCATCCGCAGGATTGCCCGCAATCACCGTCTTCTCATACTTGAAGACGGGGCCCAGGGTTTCGGCGGTTCCATCGGCGGCAAACGCAACTGTTCGTTCGGAGACATATCAACCACTTCGTTCTTTCCGGCCAAACCGCTCGGATGCTATGGCGACGGAGGCGCCTGTTTCACCGACAACGACGAATGGGCCGCGCTGATGGATTCATACCGTATGCACGGGAAAGGCTCTTCCAAATACGAAAACGTCCGCATAGGCATGAACTCGCGCCTGGACACCATTCAGGCTTCCATCCTCCAAGTCAAATTGAAAGCCTTCGCCGAAGAACTCGAGGCCGTCAATAAGGCTGCGGCAGAATACACCGCCCGGCTGGCGGACCTCGTGGAGACACCCGTTGTCCCTGCCGGTTTCCTGTCAAGCTGGGCACAGTACACCGTCAGGCTGAACGGCAAAACCGAACGTGACGGCTTGCAGGCATATCTCGAAGGACAAGGAATCCCGTCGATGGTTTACTATCCGACCCCGCTGCACAGGCAGACTGCGTACAGGGACTCGGGTCTGCCCGAGCCGGATTGTCCGGTTGCCGGCAGACTGTGCGAGACGGTCCTCTCCCTGCCGATGCACCCTTACATTTCGTCGGAGGAAATCAACAGAGTCTGCAACGCAATCGAGGCCTTCCTGCATCGGGAAAAGGAGGCCGGAGGAGAAAGAAGCCGATAGGGCAGCACTCCGATAAACGGTACGAACAGGCGGAACAAGTATGAAATCCGATTCAGACAATACGCTTTTCAGGAATATCCTCAAACTTATGACGGGAGAGGGTATCGGCAAAGCCATCGGATTCGTGGCAGCCCCGTTCGTCACACGGCTATACACGCCGTCGGATTTCGGAATACTTGCGGTCTTTGCATCGTTGTGTGCCTTATTCTATCCATTCTGTACGCTGAGGTATACGCTCGCCATTCCATTGCATTCCAATGAAAAGGTCGGCATCAATTCATTGGCGGCATGCCTCCTTGTACTTGTCGTCAATAGCGTGATTATCGGTATCGCCTTCGTTTTTTTCCATTCGCAGATTCTTTCGCTTTTCTCGTCCGAAAACATAGACGCTTTCTGGTATTTCATTCCACTGGCATTTTCCCTTTACGGGACAGCTGAAGTCTTGTCGTACTATTCCACCCGCTACCGCGACTTCTCGACCATTGCGAAAGTTACGGCAGTTCAAAAAGCAATCGGTGCATCGACCAAAATAGTCTTCGGTCTGTTCCGTTTCAATGCAATCGGTTTGCTGATAGGAAACATCCTGGCCGAGAGCGGGGGAGTTTCCCTATACATACGCGCCTATTGGAAAAAACTGAAAGAAAACGCACGCGACGTGACATGGGGAAAAATCGGTTTCGTACTTAAAAGATACATGGATTTCCCGCTATACAGGGTTCCGTCCCAAATACTTCTCAAAGCTGCGGAAAGTCTTCCCGTCCTCTATTTCGCATGGCATTTCGGCACCGGCACAACCGGTCATATCAGTTTGGCAATAAGCATGCTGTCCGTACCGGTCGCAATTGCATGCGCATCCGTGGGCAAAGCGTTCTATGGTGAAATCGCATCGTTGGGAAGAAAAAACAGCAGGGAGATATCCGCTCTCACGGTACGGATAATGGCAAGACTATTTGCTGTCGGCATGGTCCCCTTCACGCTTATCGTCTGCTTCGGGCCCTGGATATTCCGAACTTTTTTCGGCGCCGAATGGACGCAATCGGGAATTTTTGCCCGCTATCTCTGTCTTTATCTGATTTTCCGGTTCGTCTATAGCCCGATAAGCGACGGCATATTCAATGTGTTCGAACGGCAGAAGCTCGTGTTCCGGCTCGAAGTGTCGCGTATCGCGATTGTAGCATCGAGCCTCCTTGTATCCTACTTCTACAACTTTTCCGTTACCGGCACCATCGTCGTTTACAGTCTCGCCCTTACGGTCCAATATATTTTTTCTATTATCTTTGTATTCCATATTTTAAGAAAAACATCATGACGGAAAAGACAATCGTTCATGTTGCCCCGTTCGCCCTTTAGAATTCGGGAAAAGGGGAAAGGACAACCGGCAGTTTCCATTCATTTAAATAAAACTATGATTATGGAAAAAATAGATTTTGTGATAACATGGGTAGACTGCAACGACCCAATATGGCAGAGCGCTTTTCATTCGTACCTGCCCGAGAATAGATGTACGAATGATGTCAGAACTATCCGTTACCGCAATTGGGAGAACCTGCGTTATTGGTTCCGAGGTGTGGAGAAGTTCGCCCCGTGGGTAAACAAGGTACATTTCATCTCCTGCGGACAGATACCGGAGTGGTTGAACCTAAAGGCACCCAAACTGCACTTCGTGAAACATTCGGATTATATTCCGGCCGAATATCTGCCCACATTCAGTTCACGCCCCATAATACTGAACCTGCACCGCATAGAAGGATTATCCGAGCATTTCGTCTGTTTCGATGACGACTGTTTCCTGATTGACAAGGTCGAACCGGAAAGATTTTTCAGGAAGGGATTGCCGTGCGACAAGGCGGCGCTCAATACCATCAGTCCCTATGGCCTTTTTGAGACCAATATAATAGTAAACAATCTGTGCATCATAAATGCATCGTTTAAAAAACATGAAACGATACGCACGAATTTCTGGAAATGGTTCTCTCCCCAGGCGGAAAACAAACTGTTGCGCACGCTTTTATTATTGCCTTGGCCCAAGTTTACAGGTTTTTATAATCATCACCTTCCGCAAGGCTACCTCAAATCCACTTTTGAAGAGGTATGGGAAAAGCATGAGGACATTCTGCTTCACACGACAGCCTCACGATTCAGAGACATCTCCGACGTCAGCCCATGGCTGCTGCGTTATTGGCAACTGGCTAAGGGGAGCTTTGTTCCGCTAAACGTAGAAAGAGACGGCATAAATCCTTTTATAACCGACGATTCTTTGGATAAAATCGTTAAAATCATAGAAAATCAGAAAAAGAAGATTATTTGTCTCAACGAAGACGAAAAGACTCCTTATGAAGCAGCCAAAGAACGGATAAATGCCGCTTTCCATAAGATTTTGCCCGAGAAATCATCGTTCGAAAAATAGTTGGCACAAGCCGAAAGAATAGTGAAAAAAAACAATGGCAGGAAAAAATTTCGCATTGATTGGTGTGGCGGGTTACATCGCACCGCGCCACATCAAGGCCATTGCCGATACGGGCAATAACCTTATGGCCGCTTATGATTGCTTCGACAGTGTCGGACGCCTGGACAGTTCTTTCCCCGAATGCTACTTCTTTACGGAGAACGAACGATTCGACCGTTTCTGCTCCGCGCAGATGAAGAGCGACAATCCGCTGCACTATACGTCAATCTGTACCCCAAACCATACACACGATGCCTTTATCCGGTACGGATTGCGCCTCGGTACGGATGTCATCTGCGAAAAACCTCTTGTGCTCAATCCCGATAACATCGACCATCTGCTGGATATGGAAAAAGAGACCGGGCATAAAGCATACACCATCCTGCAACTGCGTCTCCACGACTCGATTGCGGCCTTGAAGAAAAAGGTCGATGAAGGCCCTGAAGACAAAATCCATGATGTGGACCTGACCTACATCACTTCGCGGGGAAAATGGTACTACGCCTCATGGAAAGGCGACATCCGCAAAAGCGGCGGCATCGCCACCAACATCGGGATACATTTCTACGACATGCTCCAGTGGATATTCGGTCCGGTAAAACGGAACATCGTTCATGTGATGAGCTTCGACCGCGTCGCCGGCTATCTGGAGCTTGAGAAAGCTCGCGTTCGTTACTTTCTCAGCATCAACCCCGAATGCCTGCCCGAAAATGCCGTGCAGGGAGAAAAGAGGACTTACAGGACCATCCGCATCGACGGGAGCGGATTCGAATTCAGCGCAGGTTTCACCGAACTTCACACCCTGAGCTACCGGAAAATTCTGGACGGCGAAGGCTTCCGCATCAGCGAGGCCCGTAACAGCATTCAGATTGTAAGCGACATACGCCATGCCACGCCCATAGGTTTGAAAGGCGACTACCACCCGCTTGCGAAATTGCCGCTCGGTGCCCACCCTTTCGACCGGGATATTGCGTTATAGACTTTCCTGTAAACTTCCGATGCAAGACTTCGCATTATTCTACCAATGCCTATTCCGCGCTTCCGTGTGTCCAGATAATCAAGATTTCGGAAACAGAAAAAGATAAAGTCTCAGTCGCTTGAAAAAGACGCAGCTCCTTTTGCTGTTCTTTGGGGTTTCATCAGAAATATGTGCCCCAAACAAGAATCTGCCTTTCGAAAACATTCCTTTTGAAGGAACTGCAAATATGGTCACCGAACGCGAACGCTTCAGCCGGGAAGCGACGGCCGACGAGCTGGAGGAGGTGCGGCGGCAAGCCGGCGGCACCGAATAGGCCCCGGAAAGTCATTAGGCCATTGTCAAATACGGATAAACGCAAATACCATATTTTCAAAATACACGGCGGAAAAATCACATTATCAAGGGACACATAATAAAGCGGATTTTCATGATTTTCGCTCTATCAGCCTATCGTATACAGACAGAAGAAACTTCATTAAAGCCACGAATCAAAGGCTGAACGAAAGAGAGAAGGGGGGGGGCTGACGGGGTGCTTTCCCCGACCTGCCCGCTGCCGGGGTGTTTTCCATGGCCCGTTGCTGCGGGGCATCTCCAGGCAGGTATATCCGGGGAGAGCATCTTCGGCAGGCATATCCCGGCAAGCATATCCGGGGGACTTTCCAAAAAGCGAAAAAAGGGTGCTTCCCGTAAGGAAGCACCCTTTCGCTGTGAGGCCGTAATCAGAATCGAACTGATGACAATTCGTTACGAATGAACCGTTTTACCCCTAAACTATACGGCCTTGTATCTTTTACTTACTCTTTTCCTCTGCCGAAACCAGCTTGAAGAGCCGGTCGCCCCGGTGAACGAGCTGCGGAGTCTTGATGGAACAGTAGACTCCCTGCAACGCCACCTCGGCAGGCTTGTCGGCGACGAACACGCTCTCGGCGGTCATCTCGACCACCCCGGTGGTTTCGCCCATGAAAATCACCTCGCTGCCGCTCTCCAGCGGAGCCGCCTCGACCAGCACTTCGGCCACCCCCACCTTCTTGAAGTAGTTGGTGACCTTGCCGATAAAGACCTTGCGTTTGGCGGCCGACGAACCGTAGCGGCTGCTCAGCTCCACCGTCGTGGCGCCCTGGTAGTATCCGCCCCAGAAACCCCGGTTGAAGACATCGCCCAGACGCTGCAGCCACTCCCGCACCTTCTCTTCTGAGTAGGTACCGTCCGCAACGGCTTCCACGGCTTCGGAATAGCACTCCACCACGCGCTTCACATACTCCGCACTGCGGGCACGGCCCTCGATTTTGAGAACCCGCACCCCGGCATCGAGGAATTTGTCAAGGAACCCTATCGTACAGAGGTCTTTCGGCGAGAGCAGATACTTGCTTTCGGCTCTTATCACCTCGCCGGTCTCCCGGTCGGTGAGTTCGTACGAGCGGCGGCAAATCTGCCGGCAGGCCCCTCTGTTGGCACTGCACCCCGTGTGGTGAAGACTCAGATAACACTTGCCCGACACCGCCATGCAAAGCGCTCCATGGGCAAACATCTCTATCTTTATCCGCTCTCCTCGCGGGCCTCTTATATCGCGGGCCTCTATGCGGCCGGCAATCTCTCTTATCCTTTCCAGGTCCAACTCGCGTGCCAGCACCACCACGTCGGCCCACTGCGAGTAGAACTCCAGCGTCTCGCTGTTGGAGACATTGAGCTGGGTCGATATGTGCACCTCCACTCCGCGGCTTCTGGCGTAGAGTATCGCCGCCTGGTCCGACGCGATTATCGCATCCACCCCCTCGGCCGCAGCCCGGTCAATCACCTCGTGCATCCGCTCCAGTTCGTCGTCGTAGAGCACGGTATTGACCGTAAGGTAGGTCTTCACCCCCCGCCGGTGCGCCTCGGCCACGATGCGGGCCAGGTCGTCCAGCGAAAAATTGGCACTGCTCTTGGCCCTCATGTTGAGGTCTCCCACGCCGAAGTAGATGCTGTCCGCTCCGGCATCGAGGGCTGCCTGCAACGACTCGTAAGAGCCCACCGGAGCCATAATCTCGATATCCCCTCTGCCGAACCCCGCCATTATTTGTTTCTCCCCAGCAGGCCGGCCACCAGACTCTTCATCTCGGTGAGCCGCTCGGGAGCCACACTCAGCGAATCGAGTATCTCCTCGGCCCGTGCCATATATCGTTTTACCTGGTTCTCAGCCATTGTCTTCACGCCGCACCGTTCGTAAATCGCCTTCACGCGGCGAATCTTCTCCTCGCGGGAGACCGCAGCGTCGCCCGGCAGCGACCTGAGTTCCGCACGCTCCTGGGCGGTGGCCTTGCTCAGGGCGTTTATCATCAGGAAGGTCTTCTTGCCCTCCACGATGTCGCCGCCGATAGGCTTGCCGAACGAACTGTCGCCGTAGCTGTCGAGCAGGTCGTCCTGCACCTGGAACGCGAGTCCCAGTTCGATGGCGAACCGATAGAGCTTGCGGCAATCCTCCTCCGAAGCTCCGCCGATTATCGCACCGATTTCGGCCGATGCGGCCAGCAGCACCGAAGTCTTCAGCTCTATCATCTTCATGTACTCCTCGATGGGCACGTCGTCCCGGTTCTCGAAGTCCATGTCGTACTGCTGCCCCTCGCACACCTGCATCGCCATGCGGTTGAAGCGCTCCAGAATCTGGGGGACGAGCCCCGCGGGAGCCTGGTTGAGCAGCATGTAGGAGTAAATCATCATCGCATCGCCCGACAGAATCGCCACGTTCTGGTTCCACTTCTTGTAGACCGAGGGCTTGCCTCGCCGCATCGGAGCGTTGTCCATGATATCGTCATGGAGCAGCGTGAAGTTGTGGAACACCTCCACGGCCGCCGCACAAGGCAGGGCCGGAGCCGTTTCGTCGGAAAAAATGTTGCAGGCCAGCATCACCAGCAGAGGTCTCAACCGTTTGCCGCCCTGCTGGAGGGAGTAGAGAATCGGGGCGTAGAGGCGCTCCGGTTCATCCGGAAAACTGGTCTGAGAGAGGTACTTCTCTATTATCTGCGAAAGCTCTTCCTTGGTCTGCATGACAACGGTTCTCTCCATTTTTTCACCGCAAAGATAGTCTTTAGTTTCGAAAAAAGATTTGGTCGGCACAAAAAAAATAGATATTTTTGAAAATATTTTCGAAGACAGACCATTCATCAGGCATGAAAAAACTCGCAATCGGAGTAGACATAGGCGGCACCAATACCTCGTTCGGAGCCGTAGACCAGAGCGGCAAGGTGTACTTCACCGGCTCTTTCCCCACCACCGGGCACCCCTCTTTCGAGGCCTACGCCTCCACCATCGCCCGCACCGTCCTGGAGACCGTGCGCCGAATCGACGACGCGGAGATTGCGGGCATCGGCATCGGAGCTCCCAACGCCGTGCGCGAAACGGGACGCATCGAACAGGCGGCCAACCTCGCCTGGAAGGGCTCGCTGCCCATCGCCGAGCTCATCCGCAAATACACGGGAATAGACAACGTGCGCCTGGACAACGACGCCAAGGCGGCCACCGTGGGCGAAATGCTCTACGGCGGAGGACGCGGCATCGACAACTTCGCGGTCATCACCCTGGGTACCGGAATCGGCAGCGGCTTCGTGGTGAACGGCCGGCTGGTGACCGGACACGACGGACAGGCCGGCGAACTGGGCCACTCGACCGTGGTGCCCGGCGGACGCACCTGCGGCTGCGGACGGAAAGGATGTCTGGAGACCTACACCTCGGCCGTGGGCATCAAACGCACGGCCTTCGAGGTGCTGAGCGACACGCTCCCCGCCGAGGCGGCCCTCAGCCCGCTGAGCGCCATCGCATACAACGACATGACCTCCAAAATGATAAGCGACGCCGCCAGACAGGGCGACCCCGTGGCGCTGCGCATCTTCGAACAAACGGGCGAGATGCTGGGCCGTTCGCTCGCCAACCTGACGACGGTGCTTTCGCCCGAGGTGATATTCCTCTTCGGCGGACTGGCCCGGGCCGGCGAACTGATACTCGACCCCACGCGCCGGTCGATGGAGCGCAACATGCTCGAGAACTTCAAGCGCGACATGCCCCGGCTGGCCCTTTCGGCCATCGACGGCGACAACGCCGCCATTCTCGGCGCTTCGGCGCTGGTGTGGCAGGCCGTCGGCTGACCCCCGCTCCCGGGAACAGATTGAAACGACCGCCCGCCGCGCCCCGTGCCGGCGGGCGGCGCTTTCGGTATGCCCTGAACCTCCCCGACACGATATCGGGGTGCCCCGGCATCCTTACCCAGACTACCGGAACACCCCGACATGCGGCGGAAGGGCTGTTTATTTGACGTAGTCGAAACCCGCCTTCGCATCGGAACGGGCCTCGCGCACCGGGCGGCCGTTGATTTCGACGCCCGAAAAGCGGATGGCACCCGTCCGCCCCGTGAGCAGGTTGCCGCCGCTGGCCACCTGGTCGAAGGTACAGTCGGTGACATGGATGTCGTAGACGTTCTCGCTCTCGTCGAGACCATTGACCAGCACTCCGTATTTGCTCTTCCCGCAGGTAATCTTCTCGAGATAGACGTTGCGCACCACGGGCGGGAAGCTGCGGTCGCAGCGCTCGTTGCTCTCGTACTTGAGGTTGATGCGCAGCACCGCCTCGTTGCACTGCCCCACCCGGATGTTGCGGACGTAGACGTTCTCGATGACTCCGCCGCGGCCGGTGCTGGTCTTGATGCGCACCACGCGGTCCAGCTGCGGGCTGTCCATCTCGCAGTTCTCCACGTAGAGGTTGCGGTAACCGCCCGAAATCTCGCTGCCGATGACGATGCCGCCGTGACCCTTCGCCATGCGGCAGTTCCGCACCACGATGTTCTCGCTCGGCACGCCCCAGCGGCGCCCGTCGGCATTGCGGCCCGACTTGATGGCGATGCAGTCGTCGCCCGTGTTGAACCGGCACCCCTCGATGAGCACGTTCTTGCACGACTCGGGGTCGCAGCCGTCGCCGTTGGGTCCCTCGCCGTCGATGGTCACGTCGCGCACAATCAAATCCTCGCAGAAGACCGGATGAATCACCCAGAAGGGCGAATCCTTGAGCGTAACCCCCTCAATGAGCACCCGGTTGCAGCGGTAGAAATTGACCAGCTGGGGGCGCAGCGCATCCTGCTCGGTCATGATGCGGCGGTCCACGGGAACCGAAGCCTCGCCATAGGCCAGCAGGCGGTCGCGGCCGCCCAGAAGCTGGGAGGGCATCCCCTCCTTCCAGCCGTTGCGGGCGCTGCCCTTCATGTACCACCAGTGCTCCGGCGAGCCCTGTCCGTCGATGACGCCCTTGCCGGTCAGGGCGATGTTGCTCTCGCCGTGGGCGTAGATGAGCGGATGGGCGTTATAGCAGTCGATGCCCTCCCAGCGGGTGAGCACGGCGGGGAAATAGTAGGAAGGGTCGGTCGTGAACTTCAGCACCGCCCCCTGCTCCAGATGCAGCTCGACGTTGCTCTTCAGGGTGAGCGGACCGGTGTGGAACTCCCCGGCGGGCACCACCACGGTGCCGCCGCCGGCCTGGCTGCAGGCCAGAATCGCCAGATTGATGGCTTCGTGATTCAGTTTTCCGGGGTCGCCGGCCACCGCGCCGAAGTCGAGAATCGAAAAGGTCCGCTTCGGGAATTCGGTTCTGCGAATCGAACGCACAATCTCCTCGGCCTGCAGGAAAGCCTCCTCCATGACCGACGGGGCCGCAGCCTGCTTCCGTCCGTCGTCGCCCGGAAAGCGCTGGCCCGGAGCCAGTCCCTCGGCGGCGAATCCCATCGCCGTGGCACCGCCTCCGCGCGGAGCCGTCCGTTTCTCGACGGGCACCGTAAAGTCGGCGAAGCGGGGCGCGGGAGCCTTGGGGTCGATGTCGATGAGCTCGGGGGTCAGATGCTCCGCCAGCTTCAGCCCGTTCTCCCGAATGCCCTTGGCGATGCAGAGCGAATAGAGGTAACCGCCGTAATCATCGGTGTGGGTGCCGTCGGAGTAGATGCGCAGGGCGTCCTCGCCGGAGGCCTCCACGATATCGACGCTCATGCCCCACAGGTCGATGAAAGCGCAACCCACCAGCTCGGCAGCCTTGCGGGCGGCCTTGCCGTAGGCATCCATCAGGTGGGTGGGCGCCACCCGCGTGCGGTCGATTTTGGTCATGGGCGAAACGATGACGGGCGTCACGCCGTGACGGCGTGCCTCGACCGCCATCGTGGCCAGCTCCCAGATGTAGTCGGTGTCGGCCGCGGAGTGGGTTCTCACCCAGTCTCCCGCCCGGTCGTCGGCCGGCCACATGGGGTCGTGTCCCTTGCTCTTCTCGTCGTTGGTTCCGAGCTGGATGAAGAGGTAATCGCCCTCGCGGACGCTCTCCATCACCTTGTCCCAGCGGCGCTGGAAGCGGAAGCCCTTGAGGGTCTGCCCCGACTCGGCGTGGTTGGCCACCACCACGCCCGGACCGAACCAACGCGGCAGATACTGGGCCCAGGTGCCGGCGGCACGCTGATCGGTGACCGTCGAATCGCCGATGACGAAGACCGTCACCGCATCCTCCAGCGGCTCGATTTCCACGGCGCACACGCTCGGCGCCTCGTCGGTGAACTGAAGCGTGAGCTTGTCGTCCCAGGTGAGCGACTTGATTTCACCCGTCGCGGCGTCCCACTCGTGGGAATCGAGCTTGAGCATGTTGCCCGACGAAAGCTGCGGCGTGCGGATATTGACGTTGAACGAGACGCGCCGCGTCTGCCCCGGAGCCGTCTCAACGCTCTCCAGCATCAGACGCCGGGTCTCGGCCTTGACGGTGGTCTTCGAAGCGCCGGCGGGATTGCCCAGCGTGACGGTCACCCGGTAATTGCCCTCGGGCAGCTTCACCGAGAAACGCACCGGCCTTTCGCCCTCGCAGGTGATGTGGTCGCCGGTGAGCGGGTCGGCCGCCGTGCGCCTGTTCCTGGGTTCGTTCACCACCTCGACGGGCTGGTAGCCGGGCTCGAAGCCGTAGCCCGAAGTCCCGGAATAGAGCATGGAGGCCGGCACGGGCAGGTAGCCTTCGGCCACGGCGCCGCCGCCGAAATCGAATCGCAACGGATAACCGTCCGAAACCGCCGCGGCGGAAAGGTCCGGAAGACACGCTCCCGCGACCAGCAGGGATAAGAGAAATCGCTTTACATTCATATCTGAAAAAAGTTTGAAGTTCCGCAACCGGGAAAAATGCGCAATCCGCGCTCGTTCAAAGGTAACCGAAAACCCGCAAAAAACAAAATCCGGCCCCTTTTTCCGGGCCGGAACGGCCGAAAAGCCGGGCGAAACGGCCCGCGAAGCCCCGTCCGCAGCCCGCCGGCCCCCCGGAACGGGGCACCGCAGCCCGGCGCCCGCACACGGAATTCGTCGCAAAAACAAGCATATCGTCGTCTTTTTAGCTATCTTTGCCGTCATGAAACCTATCAACATATCGGACTACGACTACCCCCTGCCCGAGGAACGGATAGCCAAATTTCCGCTCGACGAACGCGACGCATCCAAACTGCTGGTCTACCGCAACGGCGACATCTCGCACAGCCGGTTCCGCGACATCGGGGAGGTGCTTCCCGCGGGCAGCCTGCTGGTGTTCAACAACACGCGCGTCATCCGCGCCCGGCTGGTGATGCACAAGCCCAGCGGCGCCCGCATCGAGGTCTTCTGCCTGGAGCCCTCCGCTCCGGCCGACTACGAACGGGCCTTCGCCGCCACGGGCACCTGCGAATGGAAGTGCATCGTGGGCAACCGGCGCAAGTGGAAGGAGGGCCCCGTCTCCATCGAGTTCGACTGCGGGGAACGCCGCTGCCGGCTCGACGCCACCTGCGTCGAAACGCTCGGCCGCGAATGCCGCATCCGCTTCGACTGGGACGCCCCCCTGGCCTTCGGCCGCCTGCTCGAACACCTGGGCCGCATCCCCATCCCGCCCTACCTCAACCGCGACAGCCAGGAGATAGACAACACCCGATACCAGACCGTCTATTCGCGCATCGAAGGCTCCGTGGCCGCCCCCACCGCAGGACTGCACTTCACCCCCGCGCTCATCGACGCGATGCGGCGGCAGGGATACGGATTCGAAGAGGTGACCCTGCACGTCGGCGCGGGCACCTTCCTGCCCGTCAAGGACGAGGACGCCACGCGCCACCCCATGCACACCGAACACTTCGAGATTTCGCTGGCAACGGTAGAGAACCTGCGCGCCCGGCTCGGAAGCGTCGTCGCCGTGGGAACCACCTCGGTGCGCACGCTCGAATCGCTGCCGGCCCTGGGCTGGAGAATCCGGCACGACGGCTCGCCCCGCACCGGAGAGCCCGTCGGCCAGTGGGAGCTCTACGACCTGCCCGACGATTTCTCCGGCGCCGAGGCGCTGGACCTCCTGGCCGCATACATGCGCCGCCACGGACTCGCATCGCTGCAGGCGGCCACCCGAATCATGATTACCCCGCAGGGCTACCGCTTCCGCATCGTGAACGGCATGGTGACCAACTTCCACCAGCCCAAGAGCACGCTGCTGCTGCTGGTGTCGGCCTTCGTGGGCGACGACTGGCACCGCATCTACGACTACGCCCTGCGCAACGGCTTCCGCTTCCTGAGCTACGGCGACAGCTCGGTGCTGCTCCCCCATATATAAAAGCCATTATTCCCACCTGCATGAGGAACAAGAAAAAATACGGACAATATTTCACGACAGGTTCTGTCGCAGACTTCATGGTCTCGTTGATTTCAAAACCGAAAAATAGCGATATCCTGGAACCGTCGTGCGGGGAAGGCGTATTTTTAAACAGCCTGCAAAAAAACTCTTTCTCAAATATCCATGCCTACGAAATAGACAGCACACTGAATAATTCTTTTTCTTACGTAAGATACGAAAGTTTCGTATCTTCTCCCGTTTCCGAAAAGTTCGATGTCGTCATCGGCAACCCTCCGTACATCCGATGGAAAAATCTGGAACCGGATTTAAAGGAAGAGCTACAGCATAACTCCCTTTGGCAAAAATACTTCAACAGCCTTTGCGACTACCTGTTCATTTTCGTGCTTAAAAGCATCGAACAGCTTCGGGAAGAGGGAGAATTGATATTCATTACTCCCGAATATTGGCTCAATACAACCCACTCGGCTTCTTTGCGCAACTACATGTGCCAAAATGGGTTCTTCAATGATATCTATCACTTCAAGGAGGTTCCCCTGTTCGAAGAAGTAGCATCTTCCTATATTATTTTCAAATACACCAAATCACGCAACAGACGACAACCTATCAATTTATACCGATATTCGAAAAAGAGCAAGCCTCAACACGAAGAACTGATATCGCTTTCATGCTTCGAAAAAATATCGATTCCCCAGTTCTCAAGCGACAGCAGATGGTTATTGACAGATTCAAAGATGCAGCAACAAATCCGTACTTTCGAACGAAAATGCATGAAAACGCACGGCGATAACCCTTCGGAACTATCCAAAATAGGCGACATATGCGACATCGGAAACGGAATGGTCTCGGGACTGGACAAGGCTTTTCGAATCGACACTGACACCAACACTTGGACAGCACAAGAAAAACGAAGCATCATCCAGGTCCTGAAAGCGAAAGATTTGGATGCATACAGCCCGAAAGGCGATTCGCGATACATTTTCATTCCGTCTCGTCTTTCGAAAGAAGAGTTCGATACCGGCTATCCCCATATCAAAAAAATACTCGACCCTTTCAAGGAAAGATTGCAGGAGCGATATGACTACAATCGAGAAGTACCTTATTGGGAATTCGTATTTCTGAGAAACAAACAACTGTTCGACAAACCCGAAAGCAAAATATTCATCCCCTGCAAAGAACGGATTTCTCATAAAAAATATTTCCGTTTCTGCCTGGCCAAAGAGACATTCTATCCTTTGCAGGATGTGACCGCCATATACAAAAAACAACACTGTAAAGAAAACCTGCAGTACATTCTGGCATACCTCAACAACACAAGAGTTTTCGACTGGCTCATTTACAATGGCATTATCAAGGGCGATATCGTCGAATTTTCAGAGGCTCCGATTGCAAACATTCCTTTCAGACCTATCGACTGGGAAAACGAAAACGAAGTCCGCATACACGATACCATATCCAACGAAGTCGAATTATATATGAAAGACCGCGCAAAAGAGCACATCGATATTATTAACCGGCAATTCAACATATTATTCAATGATTGACTACGATTCCTTACTCACCGAATTAGTCGGCAAGAGCGTTCCGAGACCCAATAAAATCACCGACGGAACTTTGTCCGGACATGCGGCCGGAGAGCCTTTCGAAAAAGCAACTTATCTTTTCCTGAAAGGAAAATATCCATCCAATGTTTTCAAACAATATGAATACCTCAACGATATCTACCTGAAACATCCGCAAACCATTTCAGTTGCTGACAGAAATGCCCTTTTTGAATCACCCACGGTACTGTTTCTGCTGAGTAGAGGCGACAAAGCCACAAAAGAATGGTCTCCTACGAATATTTTCGAGGAGAAGCAAAACGACACCGCAGATATCATATATCATACAGATAATTTCTATGACATGATTGATATCAAAACCCGCAATATCGATAAAACAGCCCAACCACCCAACATAATATCGGCATTCAAACTCGCCAAAACATGTGCCCACATGATTGACAATCAAGAATATGATATTTTCAGACTGAATTATATCGAAATCGACTGGAAAGAAGCGGGTGAAAACCTAATATGCCAAGCTGCCCATTATGCCAATCTCTTCAAGGCCGCTCCCTCAAAGCTATACATCAATTGGGCTGCAGCCATGCAGATTCAATTTCACGTGTGTGACCTGGACCAAACATGGACAGGAACAATGGAAGAGTGGGCACATGGGTATATCCGGATTTTTGTCGAAAGTGCCCGACGCAGATGCCAGAAAATGATGGACGATTACGTCACTCCTTTCCTCAAATACATTTAAAACCGTCCCCTGTCATGAACAACGGAGGATTTCTGCCGACGACGGTCAAGGAGGTCGAGGCGCTGGGGTGGGACTACATCGATGTCATCCTCTTCAGCGGCGACGCCTACATCGACCACCCCGCATTCGGGGCGGCCGTCATCGGACGGCTGCTGGAGGCCGAAGGCTACCGCGTGGCCATCGTGCCCCAGCCCAACTGGCGCGACGACCTGCGCGACTTCACCAAACTGGGTGCGCCGAGGCTCTTTTTCGGCGTCACGGCCGGAAGCATGGACTCGATGGTGAACCACTATACGGCCAACATCCGCCTGCGCAGCGACGACGCCTACACCCCCGGCGGCAAGGCGGGATTCCGCCCCGACTACGCCGTGAGCGTCTACACCCGCATCCTCAAACGGCTCTATCCGCACACGCCCGTGGTCATCGGCGGCATCGAGGCTTCGCTGCGGCGGCTGACCCACTACGACTACTGGAGCGACTCGCTCAAACCCTCGATACTGGCCGACAGCGGCGCCGACCTGCTCATCTACGGCATGGGCGAAAAGGTGGTGGGCGAAGTGGCCCGGGCGATGAAAAACGGCTACAACGCCCATCTGCTGCGCAAACTGCGGCAGGTGGGATTCATGGCCGACGCCTCCTACGTGGAGAAGATAGCGCCCGAACGCCTCATCCGCCTCCGTTCGTTCGAGGAGTGCCTCTCCGACAAGCGGGCCTTCGCCGACAATTTCGTCAGAATCGAGACCCAGAGCAACCTCATGGAGCAGAACGAAACGATAGTCGAGGGGGTGGGCGGCCGCTATGCCGTCATCAACCCGCCGCACACCGTGCTCACGCAGCAGGAGCTCGACCACAGCTTCGACCTCCCCTACATGCGTGCGCCCCACCCCCGCTACCGCGGCAAGGGGGCCATTCCGGCCTGGGAGATGATTAAGTTCTCGGTCAATCTCCACCGCGGATGCTTCGGCGGATGCAGCTTCTGCACCATATCGGCCCACCAGGGCAAGTTCATCAACTCGCGCAGCGAACGCTCCATCCTCTCCGAGGTGGAGCGGGTGACCCGCATGCCGGACTTCAAGGGCTACCTCTCCGACATCGGCGGCCCCTCGGCCAACATGTACGGCATGCACGGACGCAACACCGCCGCCTGCCGCAAATGCCGCCGCCCCTCGTGCCTCCACCCCCGACCCTGCCCCAACCTCGACAACGACCACCGTCCCCTCATCGAGCTCTATCGCAAGATAAGGGCCGTGAAAGGCATCCGCAAGGCATTCATCGGCAGCGGAATACGCTACGACCTCTTCGATGCGCAAGACGGCGGGGCCTACCTGCGCGAGGTGATAACGCACCACACCTCGGGACGGCTCAAGGTGGCTCCGGAGCACACCGAGGAGCACGTGCTCGAACTGATGCGCAAACCCTCGTTCGAACTCTTCCGCAAGCTGAACGCCGACTTCCGGACCATCTGCCGCGAACAGGGACTGCCCTACCAGCTCATACCCTATTTCATATCGAGTCACCCGGGGTGCACGGAAGCCGACATGCGGGCGCTCTCGGCCAAGATGACGGGCCTGCACTTCAACCTCGAACAGGTGCAGGATTTGACCCCCACCCCCATGACCCTCAGTTCGGTGATGTTCTACACCGGCATGGACCCCTACACCGGCCGCAAGCTCTACGTGGCCCGCAATCAGGACGACAAACGCCGCCAGAAAAGCTACTTCTTCGCCGGCAGCCGCCCCGCGGCCAAACCCGCCTCCCGCACTCCGTCCCGAGACTCCGGCGACGACTCCGGAGGAAAGTACGCGAAGAAAATCCACCGCCGGAAAAGATAGTTTGTCGCCCCGGGCTGCCCGTTTTCGGAATATTATGCTTACATTTGCGGTAACGGACCCGATGCAGGCTCCCGGCGACGACGACAGCGGTCGTCCGGCGGGGCGAGCCCGCCGCGGCCCGCACAACTGACCTTTAAACCAAAACTATGAGAAACTTCCGTTTTACGACAGCGGCGATACTGGCCCTGACCGTATCCGCACAGGTCGCTTCGGCACAGATGGGAACCCGCTTCCCCTCGGAGCGCAAAGTCATTCAGGACCCCGTAACCGGCACCGAACTGGTCTTCCTGACCAGCCAGGCGGGCAAGGGCGACCACAAGATTTACCAGACCCACAACCAATGGACCGCCGACGGCCAGTGGCTCGTCTTCCGCTCCGAACGCGTACCCGGCGAAGCCATCGCGGCCAACGAACAGACCGGCGAAATGGTGCAGGTGACCGAGGGCGGCTACACCGGCATGCTCAACGTCTCGCGCAAGGAGATGAAACTCTACATCTCGCGCCCCCATCTCGATAAGAAGCAGGCCAAACAGCTGGCCGAATACAACCGGGAGATGGCCGAAATCCGCGCACGCATGCAGGCCGAAGGCAAATCCTTCTCCCGCGAGAACATGCCCCAGCCCAAGACCGAAAAACCCGTCTACGGCATGGAGTACGTGGCCATCGACCTGGAGGCCCTGTTCGCCGACAGCGCGGCGGGCAAGCTCAAGAAAGCCGCCGAGTACGAGACCGTGCTCGGAGTGACCCCCGCGGAGTGGGGTGGCGGAGCGATTTCGGCCCTCGACGGCGACGAAAAGATGGCCTTCTTCGCCGTGGGCAAGGAGTATGCGGCTTCGCAGGCCGGCGACATGGAGATATACGGCGGATACGGCACCCGCGGCATGGGCGCAGGCCCCTCGGGACTGGCCTACATGGACCTCGCTACCGGCCAGTGCCGCTACATCCGCACCCTGCCCTTCCAGGTGGGCCACATCCAGGGAAATCCCTGGCAGGGCGGCGAGGTGATTTTCTGCTGGGAGACCGGCGGCAAGGCGCCCGTCCGCATGTGGGCCATGAATGCCGACGGCTCCGACTACCGCCCCCTGTACAAGGAGACCGAATACGACTGGATTACCCACGAGGCGGTCATCACCCGCGACGAAGTGGCCTTCGCCATGCTCGGACACCGGGCCATCTCCGAAATGCAGCAGGCCGTGGACAAGACCGGCGACCCCGAGAATCCCGGACAGGAGACCGGCTGGGGCTACTGCGGAACCCGTGAATACGCCACCGGTCTGGGCATCGTCAATATGCGCACCCGCGAACTGACGCTGGCGGGCCAGATTCCCTTCGGCAGCGGCTTCTGGCACGTGGCCGGGTCGGCCGACGGTAACTGGGTGGCCGGCGACGACTTCGCCCGCAACCTCTACCTCATCGACCGCAACACCCACGAGATGATTCTGCTCACCACCGGTCACAAGACCACCGCGCAGGACCACCCCCACCCCACCTTCAGCCCCGACGGAACCAAGATAGAGATTCAGTCGGCCATGCTCTCCGAGGACGGACGCTCGCTGAACATCTGCATCGTGAAAATCCCCCAGCACCTGCTCGACAGATACAACAAGAAACAATAACAAACCGAAAAACTCAACCGCAATGAAAAAAACACTTTTGACTCTGGCTGCCGCGGCGCTCTGCACCACGCAGCTGTGCGCACAAATCGGCACCCGCTTCCCCTCGGAGCGCAAGGTGGTGAAAGACCCCGTAACCGGCACCGAACTGGTCTTCCTGACCAGCCAGGCCGGCAAGGGCGACTCGAAGATATACCAGACCCACAACCAGTGGACTTCGGACGGCAAGTGGCTCATTTTCCGCTCCAACCGCGTGCCGGGAGAGGCTATGGCCGTGAACGAGGAGACCGGCGACCTGGTGCAGGTGACCGAAGGCGGCTACACCGGCATGCTCAACATCGCCCGCAACTCGATGAAGCTCTACTTCATGCGCAACGACATGACCCCCAAGCAGAAGAAACAGATGGAGGAGATGCGCGAAAAGATGCGTATCGCCCGCGAGAAGGGCGAGGAGATGCCCCGCATGGAGATGCCCAAATTCGGCATACAGGTCGTTGAGGTGGACCTCGAGAAGGTATTCCGCGACAGCGAAGCTGGCAAGATGGGCAAACTCTCCGAATACGAGCGCATCTGCGGCACCACGCCTCCCGAAATCGGCGCCGGCGGCGACATGGCCCTCGACGGCGACGAACAGGTCGTATACTTCCGCGTAGGCAAGGAGGAGGCTGCCAAGCACCTGCCCGCCGGAACCCAAATCGAGAAGCCGTTCGGTCCCCGCGGCATGGGCGCAGGCCCCTCGGGCATCGCCAGCATGGACCTGAGAACCGGCGAAATCAAACACGTCGTTTCGGTTCCCTTCCAGGTGGGCCACATCCAGACCAACCCCTGGGTACCCGGAGAAATCGTCTTCTGCTGGGAGACCGGCGGCAAGGCGCCGCAGCGCACCTGGACCGTGAAGGCCGACGGAACCGGTCTGCGTCCCGTCTATAAGGAGGCCGAGACCGACTGGGTGACCCACGAAGCGGTCATCACCAAGGACGAGGTGGCAGTAGCTATTCTCGGCCACCGTCCCATCAAGGACGACAGCGGCGAGAGCAAGGCCGTGGAGAGCACCACCGCCAATCCCGGACAGGAGAGCGACTGGGGTCCCTCGGGAACCCGCGCCACCGCAACCGGACTGGGCGTGGTGAACCTGCGCACCAAGGAGCTTATGATTGCCGGTCAGACCGACAGCGGCAGCGGCTTCTGGCACGTGGCCGGTTCGGGTGACGGCAACTGGGTGGCCGGCGACGACTTCGCCCGCAACATCTACCTCATCGACCGTCACACCCGCGAGATGATTCTGCTCACCACCGGTCACAAGACCACCGCGCAGGACCACCCGCACCCCACTTTCAGCCCCGACGGCAAGAAGATTCAGATTCAGTCGGCCATGCTCTCCGAGGACGGCCGCTCGATGAACATCTGCATCGTGCATCTGCCCCAGTACCTGCTGGACAGATACTACAAATAACGGCCGGCCGTCTTCCGACGGCAGCCCCAAGCGCGAAAAGCCCCGAGTCCCACACCGGACCGGGGCTTTTTTTCGACCGATACGGTTCTCCCTTCGGCAGAATCCGTCTCTCGGCGACTTTTTTCCAGCCGAAACATCTCCGCCGGCCGCACTTTCGTCTTTCAACGAATATGTTTTCGTATAATTGTCTCAAACGAATCGCAGAGCGACCGCACACCGGCCGACTGCCGGCTGCGCTTTCGTTTTTCATCGAATAGCATTATATTTGTAAGTTCCATCATCCGACGAAGAGCGTCCGTTTTTGCGACACCGGCGACGAAAAAACGAGCTGCGCGGGGAAAGCCTCCGATTGCGAAATCCGATGTTATTTATGCGGTAAAAGAACCATTGTCAAAGATAACTAACGCATGAAAAAAACCTATCTTTCGCTCCTCTTTTTCCTGCTCATTCTCCCGGGCTGCAAAGAGAGCGCTCCGGCCAAACTGGAAATCGGTCCGCACGAATTCGCCCGGGAGGAGACCGGCACCTTTTCCCGTCTCGGACTCGAAGACATCCCGCTCAAGATTCCCTACAAACAATTTCCCTACGAGTCGTACCTGATTCTTTTCGGCCGTTTCGACGACCACTTCGTCGAGATATACGACAAGAGCTCGGGAGCGCTCGTAACCACGGGCGTGAAACAGGGACGCGGCCCGGGGGAAATAGTACACTCTCTGTTCGCGGATTTCAACCCCGGCACGGGAACCCTTACCGTCGTCGATGACAGGGGACGCAAGATATTGGCTTTCGACACAGACGAATTGATTGCCGGCAACGTCCGCTTCACGAAGCAAGAGCTGCCCTCGAACTGGTGCGACCAGATTTTCCAACTGGACGAATCGCACTGGCTCTTATCCAACATGGTGAGCAAAACGGCTCTGACAGGCCCTGCAGACCGTTTCACCATAGACCGGACGGACAGCACGAGAATCGCCGTCTACAATCGCTTTCCCGTAGAGAAGGACCCGGAGAATCAAAATATGGTCATCTACCAGCAGCGCCGCAGTTCGCTCTCGCCCGACCGGACGAAGCTGGCGATAGCCACCCGAATGAGACGCTTCTTCTTCGAAACCTACCATATCCGGAAAAAAGGAATCACCCCGCTCTCGATGAGAATGATTGGAGGCTCGGTGGACCTGACGCAGGGCTGGCCGGAAGAGAAAAGAACGGACGCCGTCACCTCTCTCTACGCCGCGGACGATTTCGTGATTGCATCCGTCGTCAATCCGGGGAGCGAAACGGAAAGCAAAACCTACAACTGCATCGCCGTCTTCGACTGGCAGGGGAACGCCCTCAAACGAATCCGTTTCGACGGCTACAAAAGCATAGAGGCTCCGTGCCTCGACCAGGACGGCCGCACGCTTTATGCCGTAGCCGAAACAGAGAACGGATACCACTATCTGGTCTCTGCACAAATCGACCTGTAGGGTCTCTCCACCCCGCATTCGCCGGCGGGCGGGCCCCTTCCGCAAAGAAGGAACCCGCCCGCCGCGTTTCGAAAACCGCCCGAAAAACGGTATCTTTGCACCTCGGCCCCCAAGACCGGAACCGGCCCGACGTCCTTCCGGCGACGCGAAGAACCCGGCCCGAAAAGACGCGGAGGCCACCTCCGCACGGACCGAAAAACGAAACATCAACACCCGAAAAAAAGAGACATCATGATTGGCGCCATAATCGGCGATATCGTCGGTTCCCGATTCGAATTCCACAATACGCAGGACGAGCATTTCGACCTCTTTTCGCCGCAGTGCGGCTTCACCGACGACACCATCTGCACGGTGGCGATTGCCGACGCCATCCTGCGCGAAGAGCCCTACCGGACCAGCATGCTGAGATGGTGCCGCAAATACCCCCACCCCATGGGCGCATACGGCCTCTCCTTCTCCCACTGGCTCGCCTCGCCCGACCCGCGCCCCTACGGCAGCTTCGGCAACGGCGCGGCCATGCGGGTCAGCCCCGTGGCCTGGGCGTTCGAAACCGAACAGGAGGTCATCCGGCAGGCTATCGCCACGGCGAACATCACGCACAACCACCCCGACGGCATCCTCGGCGCCATGACCGTGGCACAGGCCATTTTCCGCATGCGGAGGCACGACGGCTCCCGCGGCCCGGCATTCGAACGGGCACTCGAAACGGTCGGCACGGTCTACGGTACGGACTGGGAGCGCCGTCTGATTCCGAGAGGCCGCTTCGACGAAACGTGTCAGGGCTGCGTGCCGCTCGCATTCCACCTGGTCAAAGAGAGCCGCTCTTTCGAAGAGGCGATACGCGAAGCCGTCCTCTACGGCGGCGACAGCGACACGCTCGGCGCCATCGTCGGCTCCCTGGCAGAGGCCCGTTTCGGAATCGCCCCCTCCCTCATACGCACCGCCATGAACTATCTGCCCAAAGAGATGCGGCTCGTCGTGCAGCAGTTCGACACCGCCTACCGGTAAAAAGAGAAGAGAGGGCTTCCCCCTCTCTTCTCTTTTACGAACCGGCCCGCCGCACCGCGTTTTCCCGGCCTTACGCCCCCGAAAACGTCTTCCGCGGGGGATTTCACCGCTTGCTGTCGAACAGCCGCTCCTTGAGCGAAAAAGCGTCGTACTCGGCCTTGAGCGAAGCGATGAGCTCGTGCACCGACTGAATCCTGTCGGCCCGCCAGGCGTTGGCGCCGCAAAAGACGTAGCCGTTCTGGAGCTTGCCCCGGAACGCATTGTAGAGGGCCAGCATGATGCAATAGGGGCTGCGGGTCACGTCGCACGTCTTGATGCAGTCGAACGGACAGGCCCTGGGACGCTTCAGCCCCTCTTTCACCCGGTCGAGGAATGAATTGCGGATGGCCCGCCCCGGCATGCCCACAGGGCTCTGAATGATTTCTATGTCCTCCTCGCCGGCGTCGAGATAGCTCTGCTTGAACTCCGGAGCGGCGTCGCACTCGTCGGTGGTGACGAAACGGGTTCCCATCTGCACGCCGTCGGCACCCAGAGAGAGGATACGGTAAATGTCCTCCCCGGTGTAGATGCCGCCGCCGGCAATCACCGGAATGCGCCGCTCGTGCTCCGCCCCGAAAGCCCGCACCTGCGAAACCACTTCGGGCAGGATGCGTTCCAGCGAAAAGCGTTCGTCCCCGATTTGGTCGGGCTTGTAGCCCAGATGGCCGCCCGCCTTCGGACCCTCGACCACGATGGCGTCGGGAACGTAGCGGTACTCCGAGAACCATTTGCGGCACAGCAGGCCGGCGGCACGGGCCGAAGAGACGATGGGGGCCAGCTTGGTCTTGGCGCCCTCGGGCAGAAACGACGGAAGATTGAGCGGCAGCCCCGCCCCCGAGAAGATGATATCGGCCTTCTCGGCGACGGCGGTGCGCACCATATCCACGAAGTTGGACATGGCCACCATGACATTCACGCCGATGATGCCGCGGGTGGCTTCGCGGGCCTTCCGAATCTCCTGCCGCAGCCCCCACACCGAGGCCTTGCGATAGTCTTTCGAGTAGTCGTTGTAGATGACTCCCAGGCCGGCCGAAGAGATGACCCCGATGCCGCCCTCGTTGGCCACAGCCGAAGCCAGACCCGAAAGCGATATGCCGACGCCCATGCCCCCCTGAACGATGGGGACCGAGGCGAGCAAGTTTCCGATTTGCAATGTTTTCATATCGAATACGATTTATGATTCGCACCAAAGATAGGGAATAAAAGTTGAAAACAGGCGCCTTTCGGTTGAAAACAGAGGAAAAAAACGCCCCAATCGTCATAAAAACCGGCACCGCTCCGCTCTTTCGGAACGCACGGCGGAGCAGCGCCCGAACCGGCGGCACTCCGCCCGCCCGTCCGAAATAATGGGGAGGTTTCGGACAAAACGTACAACGATGGACAAAAATGATTATTTTTGCCGAAACGACAGACTTATAAACCGAAAACAATATGGCAAACGTTACCACAGAAGAGACCAACGGCAAGGAGAAGATGAACTTCCTTGAAGAGATAATCAATGAGGCCGTAGCACGCGGAGAGAGCCGCGTACAGACCCGCTTCCCGCCCGAACCCAACGGTTATCTCCACATCGGACATGCCAAGAGCATCTGCCTCAATTTCGGCCTCGCGCAGAAATACGGCGGCAAATGCAACCTGCGCTTCGACGACACGAACCCCGTCAAGGAGGACGTCGAATACGTAGACTCGATAAAGGAGGACATTCAGTGGCTCGGATTCCGGTGGGCAGGCGAATACTACGCCTCCGACTATTTCGACCAGCTCTATCTCTGGGCCGAAGAGCTCATCAAAAAGGGCAAGGCCTATGTGGACGACCAGACCCAGGAGGAGATTCGCGCGGGACGCGGCACGGTGACCGTTCCGGGCACCGAAAGCCCGTGGCGCAACCGCAGCGCGGAGGAGAATCTCGACCTCTTCCGCCGCATGAAAGCCGGAGAGTTTGCCGACGGCGAGAAGGTACTCCGCGCCAAGATAGACATGGCCCACCCCAACATGCTCTTCCGCGACCCGATTATGTACCGCATCATCCACTCCGAACACCACCGCACGGGCGACAAATGGTGCATCTACCCGATGTACGACTACGCCCACGGCCAAAGCGACTCGATAGAGAAAATCACCCACTCGATATGCACCCTGGAGTTCGACGTGCACCGTCCGCTCTACGACTGGTTCATCGAACAGCTCGGAATCTATCCCAGCCACCAGTATGAATTCGCCCGCCTGAATCTGACCTACACCATGATGAGCAAGCGCAAGCTGCTTAAACTGGTTCAGGACAAGATAGTTATGGGATGGGACGACCCCCGCATGCCGACCATCTGCGCCCTGCGCCGCAAGGGATACACCCCGGCTTCGGTGCGCGCGTTCGCCGAACGCGTGGGCGTGGCCAAGCGCGACAATGTCATCGACCTCGGTCTGCTGGAGTTCTGCGCACGCGAGGACCTGAACAAGGTGGCCGAGCGCCGCATGGCCGTGCTCAACCCGCTGAAGGTGGTCGTCACCAACTACGAGGAGGGCAAAACCGAAGAGTTCGAGTGCATCAACAATCCCGAAAATCCCGATGCCGGCACCCGCAAGGTCCCCTTCTCGAAGGTGCTCTACATCGACCGGGACGACTTCATGGAAAACCCGCCCAAGAAGTATTACCGGCTCTCTCCGGGCACCGAAGTGCGCCTCCGCTACTCCTACCTCATCAAATGCGAAGAGGTGGTGAAGGATGCCGAGGGCAACATCACTGAACTGCGCTGCACCTACGACCCGCAGTCGGGCAACGGCTCGTCGTCGGACGGACGCAGGGTGAAAGGCGTAATCCACTGGGTGTCGGCACAACATGCCGTGGAGGCCGAAATCCGGCTTTTCGACACCCTCTTCACCAAGGAAGACCCCAACGACGTGGAGGAGGGACAGACCTATCTGGACAACCTCAATCCCGCCTCGATGGTCAAGACCACTGGCTATCTGGAGCCGTCGCTCAAGGAGGCGAAAGCGGGCGACAAATTCCAGTTCGAGCGCGTGGGTTATTTCTGCGTGGACACCGATTCGACTCCCGAGCATCCGGTGTTCAACCGCACCGTAACCCTCAAGGATTCGTGGGCCAAAATGAACAAATAGAGCACAACGAACTCGAAAATTCCGCTTTTCGGAGCATTTCCGAAGCGAACGGATATTCCAAACGAAAAAGAGAGGTCCCCATCACGGGGGCCTCTCTTTTTCATGCCGGGTGACGCATGAACGACTTCCACATATTGTTCCACGTGGAACACCCCTTGTGACGCACTCCGAAATTTTATCATTCAACGCATTCAAACGGCTCTTTTTCCACATTCACGGTTCCTCCGGTCCCTCCTTATTCTCTTTTTCCACCTCCCTTTTTCCCGCTCCGCACTCCGACCGGTTCCCTCACCCCGAAGACACCACCTCCTCCGACCCCAGCGAGCGACCCGTTTGCCGAAGCACCCCCAAGTAGCAGAACAACAGGCTCCATCCGATGCCATTTACTCCGTCCGGAACGGGCCCGACACCGCTTGACACCCCCGTTCGTTCGCCTCCGCTCAACCGCTTTACCCTCCCCTTACACCCTTCGTTCCTTCACTTCCTACACCCACTCACCTCCTCTGCTCCCTCACCTTCTCCGTCCCCTCACCTCTTCTACTCACCCACTTTCTCCGCCCCTTCACCTCCTCTGCATCCTCACCCCTCCTCTACCCCATATCCTTCGCCTACCCCGAGACAAAAGAAATCGCCTCTCGAAAATCGCCCGTTCACCCCACGCAAAGATTCGCCGAGACAAAGATACACCCACCCGCTAAAACGCATCGACAAGCCCGATACCTCGTTCCACGAATCCATCTCAGACTCCCCCTTTAAGAAGTCCACATCCGAAATACCACGAAACCACATACAGCGAACGCCGAAACAAAGACTTCACCCAACATACCCTCTCCGAAACCGAAATCATATCCGACACAGGAACAAAAACCACCCATAAAACGACGCTTCACCCGAAGCACAATCCTCGAAATATTCCACAACACACGATAACCGAACCGCGCATTCCCCTCCGGTAAAACCCCTCCAATATGCAACATCTAAACAGCAGTACTCTCCCGCACACAAACACCTCCGACATGCAAACCCCGCATAACGACACCCCATACCCGAATATTTTCCACCAAACAAAAGTTTACCCAGCGTGCAATCCGCACGAATCCGACACGGAAGAATACTTCTATTTTATTGATTTTAAGAGTATTAATCTCACAGCATCTCCACCGCATCCAGACACTCGTCCGCACTCCATCATCTACCCCACCTCTTATTCCAACCCTTTGCCTTTACTCTTTTACCCCACCCTCTTCCTCTCCATTTTCCAGGCCCTTACTTTACCTCTCCCGACTCTCCCCACACCTGCTGCCCCCACATCGCAACCGCCTCTCTGCCGGTCAAAACAAACACCCCACTGTCTTACCCCGAGTGTTCCACGTGGAACACTCCATCTATCTCCCAATAAAACATTCCGCCACCGAAATACACACCCCGCTCTTCATCTTCAATAGGGCAATCTTTTACTCCCACTCATCAATTCCCATATATTCTTATACCTCTCTTATCGACACCGACACCTCCCTCTTCCCTACCCTGCTCACATTTTCGCCTATACGTCATGCTTCGCGCCCTCGACCTCCACCACCTCTTCTCCCGCTATCACACGCACTCCCCCGTGCTTCACAACGAACCAACCCTTACCTTTCCCGATTCATTCGCCCCCGCACCGACCCTCATTTGTTCCACGTGGAACAAAACAAAAGCAGTCCGAATTCGGACTGCTCAATTACAAAAGACATATATTCGGAATCATATCGGCCGCTTCACAACGCCGCCCGCCTCACGAAATGCCGCACATCGGAGTCGGAAATCCCGAAGCCCCTCTCTCCCCTACCCTATCGGCCGAAGCAGACCAACAGGACATTGATGTCGGCCGGAGAGACACCCGGAATGCGCGAAGCCTGACCGATGGTCACCGGCCGGATGCGCGAAAGTTTCTGCCGGGCCTCGATGGTGAGCGAATTCATCGCATTGAAATCGAAATGGGCCGGAATGGCTATGTTTTCGAGACGAATCATCTTATCGGCCACGAACCGTTCGCGTTCGATATAGCCTTTGTACTTTATCTGTATCTCCGCCTCCTCTATCGCATCGCGTCCGATGCCGTTCTCCTCCACGAAACGGGAAAGAGCCGGCAATACCGAAATCAGCCCTTCGAGAGTCACCACATTGCGCAAAAGCACGTCGTAGAGCTTTCGCCGCTGGGTAAGAGGGACCGAACCGATGGATTTCAAATACCCCTCAATTTCGCACGGAGCGACCGAGGTCCCGCGCACGAAGGAAATAAGCGATTCTACGCGCGATTTTTTTTTCTCGAAAAAACGGTATCTTTTATCGTCCACGAGACCAATTTCCCGACCGATGGGAGTCAGCCGCATGTCGGCATTGTCCTGTCGGAGCAAAATCCGATACTCGGCGCGACTGGTGAACATGCGATAGGGCTCGTCCACCCCCTTGGTCACCAGGTCGTCTATCAGCACGCCGATGTAAGCCTGGTCGCGCCGCAACACCAGGGGTGCCGCTCCGGATATTTTGAGATGGGCATTGATGCCCGCCATCAATCCCTGCGCCGCAGCCTCCTCGTAGCCGGTAGTGCCGTTAATCTGACCCGCGAAATAGAGCCGCTCCACCGGTTTGGTCTCGAGCGTATGGTGGAGCTGCGTAGGCGGAAAGTAGTCATACTCAATAGCATAGCCCGGACGATAGATGTGTACGTCCTCCAGCCCCTTGATTTTGCGCAGGGCCTCCATCTGCACCTGCCAGGGCAGCGACGACGAGAAACCGTTCAGATAGTACTCGTTGGTGTCGTCGCCCTCCGGTTCGAGAAAGAGCTGATGGAACTCCTTTCCGGCGAAGGTGCGCAGCTTGTCCTCGATGCTGGGACAGTAGCGGGGACCTATCCCGCGGATGGTTCCGTTGAAGAGCGGCGAATCTTCAAATCCCTGACGCAGAATATCATGCACCTCCGGAGAGGTGTAGACCAAAAAGCACGGAAGCTGTTTTTTCACCGGTTCGATATCGGGCAGAAACGAGAATTTGGAGGGATTCTCGTCGCCGTACTGCGGCTCCAGCACCTCGAAATCGATGGTGCGGGCATCGAGCCGCGCCGGAGTTCCGGTCTTCATGCGCCCCACTTCGAATCCGGCATCGACCAGCGACTCGGTCACCCCGTGCGACGCGCTGTCTCCGGCCCGTCCTCCCTCGGCGTGCATGCGCCCCACGTGCATCAGTCCGTTCAGGAAAGTGCCGTTGGTGAGCACCACGGCCCGGGCACGGAAACGCATCCCCATGCGGGTCGCCACGCCGGCGGCCCCTCGCCTACCCTCGCGCTCTTCGAAAAGCACCTCCGTCACCGAATCCTGCCACAGATAGAGACCCGGAATGTTCTCCAGCGTCTTGCGCCAAAGGGCCGAAAAACGGCTCTTGTCGCACTGCGCACGCGGACTCCACATGGCCGCCCCTTTCGACAGATTGAGCATGCGGAACTGGATGGTCGTGCGGTCGGTAATGATTCCCATCTGACCTCCGAGTGCATCTATCTCTCTGACTATCTGCCCTTTGGCGACACCTCCCACGGCCGGATTGCACGACATGGCCGCAAATTTGGTCATATCCTGCGTGATGAGCAGCGTCCGGGAGCCCAGCCGCGCCGCGGCAGCAGCCGCCTCGCATCCGGCATGACCAGCGCCCACCACAATGATATCGTATTCCAATTCGTTCATTTCCAAAAGTTTCAATCGGTTCTACTCTCCCCCGGCAATCCATTCGCGGCGTGCCAGATAGAAATTCTCGCGCTCCCGCATCCGGACCTCCTCGTCGGGAGCCTTGTCCTTGTAGCCGCACAGGTGCATCGCCCCGTGAATCAGCACGCGGTGCATCTCGTCCAGCGGCGCGGCACCGAATCGCGCCGCATTGTCGGCCACCGTATCGACGTCGATGAAGACATCGCCGCTGACCAGCCGCTTGTCGGCCAGGTCGCTGTAATCGAAAGTGATGACATCCGTGAAATAGTCGTGTCCCAGAAACTGGCGATTCATCTCCAGCAGACGCTGCGAGGAGCAGAATACGTAGTTCACCGCCCCGAGGCGATAGCCTTCGTTCTCCACGCTCCGTTTCACCCACGCGGCGCATTTGGCCTTGCCGGGGAGTTTGTAATCGCACCCGTCGTTGTAATACTTTACAGCCATATCTTATCTAACTTTGAGTCGGCAGATTCGCTCCGGAAAACATGCGGCTACCTCGACAGCCACCTCTCCGGATTGAGGTTCTCGGTCTCCTTCCATATCTCGAAATGGAGCACGTAATCGTCGCTGTCGTCCCCCGAAGAGAGCGTGCCGAGCACCTGGTTCAGGGAGACCTTGTCGTTGGGTTTCACCGCCACGGAGGCCAGATTGGAGTAGACCGTGATGTAGTTGCCGTGGCGCACCATGACGCTGTTGTTCAATCCCTGGAAGAAGAAGACGCGGGTCACCGTGCCCTCGAACACGCAACGCACCTGCGCCCCCCGCTCTCCGGCGATATTGACGCCCTTATTGTTCACCGTCAGCCCCTTCTGCGTGGGATGGGCATGCACGCCGTAGTGGTCCACGATAACGCCTCCGCGCACCGGATAGGGCAGCTTGCCCGCATTCTGGTCGAAACGTCCCGTAAGCACGGTCAGCGCCTGCTCCTCGGCCGCGGTGCGCTTGGTGGCGCTGTTCCTGCGCGACTCCTCGGCGATGATTTTCCTGATTTCCTGCTGAGCCCGCTCCTTGACCTTCTGTTTCTGGCGTATTTCGGCCGCTATTTTGCTCTCGTTCTTCTTCAGCCTGTCCACGGCCTGTCTGTAGCCCGTTTCGTCCTTACCGAGCTTCGCAAGCTCCTCTCTGCGGGTGTCTTTCGTCTTGTCGAGCTGCGTGCGGCGGCTGTTGAGCGTGTCGATTTCGGCATTGACCCGGCGGCACACCTCGCCTATCTCCTCCATCTTGGCCCGGCGCACCTGATTCAGACGCCGCATGTAGGCCACGCGGCGGGTCGCATCGTTGAAATCCCGCGAGGCGAACAGAAACATCATGAAGGTGTTGGTCTTGGAGTTCTTGTAGGCCGCATAGACCATCTCGCCGTACTCCCGCTTGAGGCGCTGCTCCTCGGCCAAAAGAATCTCGATGTTGCGGTTCTTGGCCGAAATATCGCCGTTGATGATTGCTATCTGCTTGGTGAGCGAAGAGATGATGGCATTGCGGTTGTTGATGCGCGAACGGATGAGCTTCAATTCGTTCTGATTGACTTTCTGGTCTTTGCGATTCTTGTCGAGCAGACGCTGGCTGATGCTTATCTCCTCCTCCGCCTTTCTTATCTGCGCATTGAGCTCCTCTATCTTCCGCTGGCTCTCCTGCCCCCGCAGCGTTCCCGCCGCGGCCAGCACCGCAACCAGGCAGAAAAGGATATTCAAAAGTCTCTTCATCATAGCCAATCGTAGTTATTGCGCCGGTTCTCCCGCCATCTCGAGGCGGCTGCGAATCTCTTCGGCATCGTGCCCCTTTTCGAGCGCCCGCTTCCAGTAGACCTTCGCCATGAACTTGTCGCCCAGCGCATAAAGGATATCGCCGTAGTGGAAAAAGAGCTCGCTGCTCTGCCGGCTATCGAGCGATATGGCCAGCAGCTGCACCCGCTTGGCCTCGTCGTAACGGCCCAGTTTGTAGAGAATGTACCCCTTGGTGTCGAGGTAGGTGGGGTTGTTGCCCTCGATGGCAATCACCCGCTCTATCATCTCCAGCCCGCGCTCCAGCTCCTGGTCCCGCAAGCTCATGTAGTAGGCGTAGTTGTTGAGCACGGTCGTGTTGTCGGGGTCGTATCCGAGCGCCTTGTCGTAGTATTGGAAACTCTTCTTGTGGTTGTCCGTCACGTGGTACAAATCCCCTATCGTCCCCACAATCAGACTGCGCACCGAGTCGTTCTCGGCATACCTGAGACCCGCCTTGTAGGCTTTCAGCGCTTCGCCGTAACGCTCCATGTACTGCAGGGCGCTCCCCTTCTGCATGTAGTTCTCCACCCGCTCCGGATAGGCGCGGATGGCCATATCGGCATACTTGTAGAGCGAATCGGGCCGCTGGAGATAGGCCTCGATTTCCATGATGGCACTGAAGAGTTCCACCCGCCGCAGCGAATCCTCCGTGTGCGATTTGTAGAGCTCCAGCGCCTTTTCGAGCTCCCCGCTCTTGACGAGATGTCCGGCATAGAGCTCCATCGCCTCGTAACTGCCCGGATAACGGGCCGCCAACGTGGAGGCTATGCTGTTGATGGTGAAATAGTTGTTGCGGTAAAAATCGATATCGCGGGTGATGTCCCCGAAAAAGTCTATCTTGGTTTTCAGTTCGATATCCTCCGAAAGGAAGAGTTTTTCGGCCGTGCGCATGAAGTTCCGGTCGTCGTTGCGCTCCTCGTAGAACTTGTTGAGCGCCGCCAGCGCCATGACGCTGCCCGGATTCACCTCGAGCGCCTTCTCGTAGTAGACCACCGCCAGCGAATCCCGGCCCGACTGGGCGTAGATGTCGGCCATCACCCGGTAATTCTCCTCGTTGTAGGGGTTCTCCTCTATCATCGCCTCGGTCTCCTCCAGCGCCCGGTCGTACTGCCGTATCGACATCAGCAGGTGGCGCTTGTAGTCGCTCAGCTCGGAAATGCGGCCCAGTTTTATCTCGGCGCTGTCGAGCACCGAAACGGCCGACACGGGCATCTGCTTCTGTTCGTAGAGCGCCGCCAGGATGCGGTATACCTCCGGCGAACGGGACTCCACCCGCAGCAACCGCCGGTAGACGGGCATCGCCCGCTCGTACTCGCGGTTCATCACCAGCAGCCGGGCGTAGCGGTCCAGATACCACTTGTTGAGCGAATCGAGCTCCACGGCCCGCTCCATGCTCTCCATCGCCTGCGGCATACGCTCCAGCACCACCAGGGCGTTTCCCTTCTCGAAATGGGACGGGGCGTGCCGGGGCTCCATCTCCAGCGCCGCCTCGAAATAGGGCAACGCCGCGGCCGGACCGTCGATGATGGCCCGCTTGACCCCCTCGGTGTAGTAGAGCGCCACGGCGGTCGCCGTATCGACTTCCGCCTCGCGCACCCCGCGCACGAAAGCCGTGTCGAGGCGCTCTTCTGCCACGGTGTCCTCCCCGGCCCGGACGGCACAGCGCCCTCCGGCCGACGGAACCGCACCCGCCAGCAGCCACGCGAAAAACAGTATGACGATAAAAGCCCTCATTTCAGTCCGTTTCAGAATGTTTCGCCTGACGCGCCCGCGCCGGAGCCGCCCCTTAGAGCGCGCTGTCAAACTGACGCAGGAAACGCACGTCGTTTTCGAAGTAGAGACGCAGGTCCTTGACTCCGAACTTCAACATGGCGATACGTTCAACACCCATACCAAACGCGAATCCGCTGTATTTATTGCTGTCTATTCCGTTCGCTTCGAGCACATTGGGGTCCACCATGCCGCAGCCCATGATTTCCAGCCAGCCGGTTCCCTTGCAGACGTTGCATCCCTTGCCGCCGCAGAGGTTGCACGATACGTCCACCTCGGCGCTCGGTTCGGTGAAGGGGAAATAGGAGGGGCGCAGACGGATGGTGGCCTTCTCGCCGAACATCTCCTTGGCGAAGTAGAGAATCGACTGCTTGAGGTCGGCGAACGAGACGTTCTCGTCGATGTAGAGACCCTCCACCTGATGGAAAATGCAGTGGGCGCGATAGGAGATGGCCTCGTTGCGGAAGACGCGGCCCGGGCAGACCACCCGGATGGGCGGACGCTGACGCTCCATGGTCCGCACCTGTATCGAACTGGTGTGGGTGCGCAGCAGGATATCGGGATTCTTCTCGATGAAGAAGGTGTCCTGCATGTCGCGGGCCGGGTGTTCGGGCGGGAAGTTGAGCGCCGAGAAGACATGCCAGTCGTCCTCGATTTCGGGTCCTTCGGCCACAGTGTAGCCCAAGCGCGAAAAGATATCGCAAATCTCGTTGCGGACAATGGAAATGGGATGGCGGCTGCCCAGGGTCCCGCAACTGCCCGGACGGCTCATATCCTCCACCGAGGAGACGGCGGAAGCGCTCTGCGCCAGATTGTTCTTCAGCTCCGCAATCCGCTCCTGAGCCAGATTCTTGAGCTGGTTTATACGCTGGCCCAACTCCCTTTTCATCTCCGGAGCCACCTTTTTGAACTCCTCCATGATGGCATTCAATTCGCCTTTCTTGCCCAGAATCTTGATTCTGAACTCCTCGACTTCGGCCGCCGTGCGGGGCGCAAATTCCTCAATCAGTCCTACGAGTTGGTTAATTTTGTCAATCATTGTTTGATGTTATTTCTTTTATAGCTACTTTTACCGTGTGTATATAACGTACAAAATTACGAATTTTTTTAACAATGACGCATCTCAGAGCCTGTTTTCTTCTGTTGTTTCTGCTGTTCGCCCCCGCCGCCGGCGCGCAGCGCGTGGGAGTGGTGCTCAGCGGCGGAGGCGCCAAGGGGCTCTACCACATAGGAGTTATCAAGGCGCTCGAAGAGAACGGCATTCCCATCGACTACATTTCGGGTACCAGCATGGGCTCCATCATCGGCGGTCTCTACGCCATCGGCATGACGCCCGAACAGATGGAGACCGAATTCAAAAGCCAGCAGATACACAACTGGCTCACCGGAACCATCGAAAACAAATACAAGTACTACTTCAAGCAGATGGACCGCACCCCGGCCATCATCACCCTGCGCCTCGACGTCAAGAACCGCAACCGCGGCGGCAAGGTGGCGCAAATGCCCACCAACCTCGTCCCCTCCAACCAGCTCGACATGGCCTTCATCGAGTATTTCTCGGGGGCGTCGGTCGCCTGCGGCGGCGATTTCGACAGCCTGATGATACCCTTCCGCTGCATCGCCACCGACGCCCTGAACCGCACCGAAGTGGTGCACCGCCGGGGCGACCTGGGCAAGGCGATACGCACCTCCATGTCCATTCCGCTGGTATTCAAACCCATCCGCACCGACTCCATGCTCCTCTACGACGGAGGCATCTACAACAACTTTCCGTGGCAGGTGCTCGAAGAGGATTTCGCGCCCGAGGTAATCATCGGCAGCAAATGCGTGGAGGGACACCGCAACCCGCAGGACAACAGCCTTATGGACCAGGTGTTCGCCCTCACCATGATGCACACCGACTACCAGCTGCCCGAGGGCAAGGGCATCATGATAGACCGTATTTTCGACGACGTGTCGATGCTCGATTTCACCCGGGCCGAATACATCATCGAATGCGGCTACCGCGACGCGCTGGAGAAGATGCCGCAGATACGGGAGCGAATCGCCCGGCGCATCTCCCCCGCCGAAATGGCCGCCCGCCGCGAAGCCTTCGCCGACCGCATACCGCCCCTGATTTTCGACGACTACGCCATCTCGGGACTCACCCCGGCCCAGACCCAATACGTGAAACGCTCGCTGCGTCTCGACCGCCGCAAACAACCCCGGTCGCTGTACAGCTTCCAGCAGTTCCGTTCGGAGTACTTCAAAATCCTCTCGGAGGGCGAAATCGAGAGCGAATACCCCGAAGCGACCTTCGACGACACCACCCAGCACTTCAAGCTGGCCATGACCATGAAGACCAAACCGAGCCTCAAGCTGATGTTCGGCGGAAACATCTCCTCCACGGCCCTCAACCAGGCCTACATCGGGCTGGAATACAAGCGTATCGGAAAGAGCGCCATGAGCGTGCACCTCGACGGTTCGCTCAGTCCGCTCTACGCCTCGCTCTCGCTGCGCAGCCGCAACGACTTCTTCATCGGCTACCCCTTCTTCGTCGAATACGGCCTCACGGGCAGCCGCTACAACTACTTCCGCAGCAACTACGGCTTCCTGGCCAAAGGCACCGACCTCACCTACTCGAAATACCGCGACGGCTATGCCTACGCCCAGGCCGGAATCCCCGTCGGACGCCAGTCGGTGCTCTCGCTGCAGGCCAACTTCGGACAGGACGCCTACCTCTATTTCCAGCGCAAGGGATACGACGACACCGACACTCTCGACCGGACCCGTTTCTACATGATTTCCTCCAAACTGGAGCTCGAACGCCGCAGTCTCAACTACCTGATGTACCCCACCCGGGGAATCCATCAGTCCATCTCGCTCATCTATGTCTCGGGCCGCGAGGAGTTTCGCCCCGGCACCAGCGGCACCGCGCTCGGCTTGCCGACCGCCAACGCCAACCGCCACTGGTTCGGCGCACGCTTCACCCGCACCCACTACTTCGACATCAAAAGCGTCAAATGGCTCTCGCTGGGCTACATGGTAGACCTCACCCTCACCAACCACCCCTCGTTCACCAACGAATACGCCACCAACATCTCCTCGCCGGCATTCCAACCCACGCCGCATAGCAAAATAGTATACCTCAAGGAGTTGCGAAGCGATTCGTATCTGGGTGTCGGACTGATGCCCACCATCGAGTTCATGCCGCGCTTCTATTTGAAACTCAACGCATACGGATTCCTTCCGGACAACATGGGCAGAAAAGAGGAGATAAAGCAGCGGTTGAGATACATCTTCGACGCCAACCTGGTCTACCAGACGCTGGTGGGACCGGTGAGCCTCTCCATCTCCAAATACGACACCAAGAGCAACAACTGGTTCCTCACCTTCAACTTCGGCTACGCCCTCTTCTCCAAAAAGGGTCTCTTCTACTGACCTCCGCAAGGCCTCGAGCCGCGCGACGACCGCTCCGGCATTCCCCGCTCTACCGCACCGTCTCCCACCCGGCCCGAAAACGATAAAAAACTGAATACAAACGTAAAAGGTGCTTTTTTACTTGCACTGCATCAAAAAAATCATTAGTTTTACCGAATACGAACCGAAAAACTTTCGAAATGCCGAACCGTCTCCTGCGACCCACAGCCTGTGCGGCACTTTGCCTGCTCCTCTCCTGCTCGGTTCCGGAAGAGGAGGAAACCCCGGCCACCACTTCAGCCGACGAAGTGCGCATGGAACTGGAACAAAAGATGGCGGCCGGGCTGGCCGACCGCAAAACGCCCAACAGCTTCACCCCCGACACCTATTCGCTGCAATGGGAACGGACCCGGGTCTACACTTCCGGTGATTATACGAGCATCGAAATCCCCCTCGCCTCCGGTGTGAACGTATCGTTCCATGCCTCCGACACGCTGCCGGCACGATACGACGTACCCGTTTCTCAGGAGGTATTGGTAATCAAAGACCACGAACGGACGACATGCGGCATCTTCCTCGCCTCGCTGATTCCCGACGAAGAGACTCTCGCCCGGTTCGGGGACGATGTCACCCCGGCTTTCAACTATCACGGCGACAAAAGCTCCTTCTCGGGCATCGTGCTCTACTCGACCCTCAACGGCTGCAATCTGCGCATCGAACGCTATGCCGCGGGAGAGGTGATTTTCAGCGCTTCGCTGCTCACTTGGGGCAGCGCCGCAAAATACAACAGGCAGCGGATAACGAGACACATTCCGCCGTTCGAGTGCAGTGCGCCGCCGACCCGTTCGGGCGGGCCCGACAATCCCATCCCCATCGACCCGGTCTATTGCTACCCGTGCCGCACCTTCCTCCAAATGAACATACTGCCGGGGATGACCTATCAGGATTTGATTGATTTGGCCGACCACCTGTGCGACGAATGCCAACAGACCTACATCAGTCATATCGCGCCGGATGCGGGTGGCGGCAACGGCGGGGGAACGGGCGGAACCCCCATCGAAAACAAGAGCATCAAAACCTCCAACCCGTTATTGCAGACCGTGATGAACGAAATTCTGTCGAGCATCAACACGACCACTTCCATGGGAACCCTGCTGCAGGAAATCGTGAACAACGACCAATTCGACTGTTCGCCGAATGCGGCGACGAGCGTTTTCGACATAGCCTACACCCGCACCCTTTCCCGTTTCACCCTCTACTACAACCACGACTTCGTAAATTCCGCTACGGGGCTGACCATCCGAGTACCGATACTGCACGAAATCGCACACATCTTCTTTGCGTTCGAAGAGAATGCAATGCCCTCGCCCGGTGTGAGCTGGACCAGCGACCGAATCGCCGACCGGGACCACGAGTGGATGACCCGCAGTTCCGACTACATGGAATTGTTGCACATCGTCTGCCCCGGCCTGACCCGCGAGGAGTACGATGCCCTCAGATATGCCGGAACCGTCCTCTCGCCCGTATTCACCGATTTGCCCCTGGAAGAACAAACAAAAGTTAAAACCATATTACAAACACTCAAAATTCCATAATAAAACCACACTTATGAAAAAAACACTATTATCATTGATAGTCCTACTGGAATCCATTTGCTGCTATAGCCAGACTTCGGAACCCGTATACATCATTTTCACCTCGCACGAAAATCCATCGACCGGAATACAAAAAGTGACTTCAAATTATCTTGCAGCATCCGATAAACATCCGCATATATCCTTTTTCATCAAAAAATCCGATACATGGAAAAATCCGCCCATCGAACATTTCCATTTCGACGTCGAGAAGTTGAGGAAAAAAAGAGAAATAGAACCATCCGACACTATGGAAATACGCATGGAATCCATCTGTTTCCTTCAAACAATCCAACCCGTGGACCTCGATGTGATGCTGCCTGAAATGACCGCCGGGCAAATCGAAGCGTGGCTAAAGAGCCTGCACGACAAAAAACTTTACATGATAGACCGGAACGATATCGTCGCGGACTCTCTGAAAATCATTCAAGCCCGATATAAAATTCCGATATCTTATTGATTAATAAATTTAAAATATTTTGAGCAAACTCGACA
>JAGBHC010000042.1 GCA_017935625.1 Rikenellaceae bacterium
AGCGCTCTCGGCGGCAGGTGCGGCAGGCGCGGCGGACGCTGCGGGAGCGCCTTCGCCGCCCGGACGGAACGCCTCGACGTCCTCGCCCTCGGCACCGATGACCATCACATTGGTGAGCACCGGAATCTCGTCTCCCTCGTCGAAGAAGACCTCCAGCACGGTACCTTCCACCTTCGCCTCTTCCTCGAAGGAAGCCTTGTCGGTCTCATAGGCGAACAGGATGTCGCCTACGGCCACCTTGTCGCCTTTTTTCTTTTTGAATTCACTCAGGATGCAGCTCTCTACGGACTGACCCTGTTTGGGCATAATTACAACTTCAGCCATTGTTCGATATTCTTTTAGATTAGTATTTCAGTCTCAGTCAGCGAATTCGGCGGCCCGTCCCGTAAAAACGGACCCACCGGAAAGATAAATCCTTACAAAGATAGGAAAAAGTTGTCAAAAAGTCGCTCCCTTTCCTTTTTTTTCGACTTCCCGGCGAACAATTTTTCACAACGCCGAAAAATCATTATCTTTGTCCGTTTGATTCCCCGCCGAGGGGCGGGCGAGCGGTCTAACCGAATGTGATTTTATGGAGAGCAAGATACTGAAATACGCAACCGAGACCTTCGAAAACGAAGCGGCTGCCGTCAAGAATCTGTCGGCCCTGCTGACCGACGATTTCGAAAAAGCCGTCAAAGCCATCCTCGCCTGCAAGGGCAAGGTGATTGTGACCGGCATGGGCAAATCGGGCATCATCGGCAAGAAGATTGCCGCCACGCTGGCTTCCACCGGCACCCCCTCGTTCTTTCTCCATCCCGGCGAAGCCTACCACGGCGACCTGGGCATGATTGAGCGGTCGGACATCGTAATCGCCATCGCCAATTCGGGTCAGACCGACGAGGTGCTCAAGCTGCTGCCCTATCTGGAGCACAACGGCAACACCCTCATCGCCATCACCGGCAATCCGGCCTCGATTCTGGCCCAGCACGCCCACTTCCACCTCAACATCGCCTGCGACCACGAGGCCTGCCCGCTCAATCTGGCCCCCACCACCTCCACCACCACCACGCTGGTGATGGGCGACGCGCTGGCCATCGCCCTGATGAAGGAGCGCGACTTCAAGGCCGAGGACTACGCCGTGTTCCATCCCGGCGGCAGCCTGGGACGGCGGCTGCTGACCCGGGTGAAGGATGTGATGCGCAGCGACAACCTGCCCTGCGTCTCGCCGCACACCACCTTGGGAGAGGTGATTCTGGCCATCAGCAACGCCCGCATGGGCATCGCCCCGGTCGTGGAGAACGGCAAGCTCGCCGGCTGCATCACCGACGGCGACGTGCGCCGCGCCATGAGCCGCTACAAGGAGCAGTTCTTCAACGTGGAGGCGAAGGAAATCATGAGCCGCAGCCCCAAGACCATCGCCGCCGGCGAACTGGTCATCGTGGCCGAGGAGATGATGAGCGCCAACAAAATCCACTCCATCATCGTCACCTCGCCCGACAACCGGGTGGAGGGCATCGTGGAGTTCTTCAACGTCTCCATGCCCCGCTGAGCGCCGGGGTCCGGGACCTCTCACTTGCTGCCGCGGTAGGCCAAAGGGGTCTGCCCCGTGTGGTTGCGGAAGTAGCGTCCGAAGAAGGACTGGTTGGAGAAGTTCAGCGCATAGGCGATTTGCTGCACGCTCAGGGTCGAATACTTGAGCAGGTTCTTGGCTTCGAAAATCACGTAGTCGTTTATCCACTCGATGGCCGGCCGCCCGCTCACCTGTCTGATGACGGTGGTCAGATATTTGGGGGTCAGGTGCATCCGGCCGGCATAGAAGCCCACCGACCGCTGCTGCGTGTAGTAACGGGAGAGCAGGGCGAAAAATTCGTGGAAACAGACCTCGCTGCGGCTTCTGGCCGAGACGGGCTGCGGGACATCGGCTCCGGTCTTGTCATAGATGACGCGGCATATCTTGTAGACCAGCGTACACATCATCGAGCGCAGCACCTCCAGCGAATAGTCGTCGGTGCGCCGGCGGCTGGCCTCGACGCCGATTTCGTCGAGCGAACACTTCAGACTCTCCCACTCCCCCGCGTCCAAATCGAACAGAGGCGATTCGGTGACACGCAGCAGGATGCGCGAGATACGCCGCACGTCGATGTCGATGCTCCGGATGAAATCGGGCTCCCACAGACCGGCGCAAACCACCGCCCCGTGCACCGCCTCGACCTGGATGATGGAGCCGGAGCTGCGGATGAAGAGCGAGCCGGCCCGCAGCCGGAAGCGTTTCATGTCGCAGAGAATGTCCACCGCGCCCTCCACGCAGACCATGGCCACCGCCGCATCGATGCGGATGGGGTGGCGGAACAGACGCAGCTCCTCCACCCCGCCGAGCCGGTTGCGCATCAGCAGGCACCCTCCGTAGTAGATATCTCCGTCCATGAGCCCGTTTTTCTCGAGGAACGAGGCGACCGAGATACTGCGAATTTTCGTTTCTTCCATCTCTTTTCCCTTACGATTCGGAGACCAAATATAACAATTAGCCGATATTTTTCATCGCAAAAGGCCGAAAATCGAACCAATCGACGAATTTATACAACTACGAGGACTTGAACCGGCAGGGGGAAAGCCACAACTTTGCGCTATGATAAAGCACCATCCTATGAGACGAATCATCCTTTGCATGCTGCCGCTTCTGGCCATCGGCTGCTCCTCGCGGCAGCATGCCCGCATCTGCGCACCGGTCCGGGTCGAAACCTGGCTGGTGACCCCTTCGGCCAGCCAGACCGGAAAGAGTTACGTAGGCGTCATCGAAGAGGGCGAAGCCGCAGCCCTGAGCTTTCCCCTGGGGGGAACCCTGACCCGCCTCTGCTTCGACGAGGGGCAGCGGGTGGGCGAAGGCGCCCTGCTGGCGCAGCTCGACGACCGTTCGGCGCGCGAGAGCTACGAAGCCGCCCGCGCGACCCTCGAACAGGCCCGCGACGCCTGCCTCCGGCTGCAACGCCTCCACGACGAAAACAGCCTGCCCGAAATCCAGTGGGTCGAGGTGCAGACCAAACTCAGACAGGCCGAAGCGGCTTTCGCCATCGCCGAGAAGAACCTCGCCGACTGTTCGCTGCGGGCGCCTTTCGCAGGGGTGGTCGGCAAGCGCACGGCCGCCGTGGGCGAAACGGCCCTGCCGGGAGTGCCGGTCATCACCGTACTGAAGACCGACCGGGTGAAGGTCCGCTTCCCGGTTCCCGAACAGGAGATAGGAACGCTCTCCGCCGGCGACCGCATCGTGCTGAGCGTCGCGGCGCTCGGCGGGCGCTCGTTCACGGCCGGGGAGATGGAGAAGGGAGTCGTCTCCCACCCCTCCACCCACACCTACGACGTGCGGGGCAGCGTGACCGACCCCTCCGGCGAACTGCTTCCGGGCATGGTCTGCCGGGTGGACGTACTGCCGCAGCAGCCCTCCGAAGAGATTACGGTTCCCCTGCGGGCCGTACGGCAGGCGGGCGACGGCAGCCGGTTCGTGTGGAGCGTGCGCGACAGCACCGCATTCCGCACCCCGGTCGAGGTCGGAGCCCTGAACGGCAACCGCATCGCCGTCACCCGCGGCCTGGAGGCCGGTGAGCGGATAGTGACCGAAGGCATGCAGAAAATCGGAGAAGGTACCAGAATCGTATGGCAATGAAAAGCAGCAACAACATCGTGGTCTGGTCGATGCGCAACTTCCGCATCGTCTTTCTGCTCGTGGCCTGCCTCTTCGCCGTGGGCATCTACGGACTGATTCACATCCCCAAACAGGAGTTTCCCGAATACACGATTCGTCAGGGCGTGGTGGTGGGCGTCTATCCCGGCGCCACCAGCGAGGAGGTCGAAGAGCAGCTGACCCGGCCGCTCGAACGTTTCCTGATGACCTACAAGGAGGTCAAGCGGGCCAAGACCGTCTCCACCTCCCAGAGCGGCATGTGCTACCTGCTGGTCGAGCTGCAGGACGAGGTGAACGACAAGGACGAGGTGTGGTCCAAAATCAAACACGGCCTCGCCTCGTTCAAGGCCCAGCTGCCGGCGGGCGTGCTGGCCGTCGTGGCCAACGACGACTTCGGCGACACGTCGGCCCTGCTCATCACCATCGAGTCCGACACCCGCACCTACCGTGAGCTGGAGGGCTATCTGGACGAACTCAGCGACCGGCTGCGCCGCATCGAATCGGTCTCCAACCTGCGCCCCTACGGAGTGCAGAGCGAACAGATTTCCGTCTACGCCGACTTCGACAAACTGGCGGCCTACGGCATCGGCCAGGACGCGCTCTCGGCGGTACTCTGGGCCCAGGGGCCGACCCTGCCGGGCGGAACGGTGGAGAACTCGCAGACCGTCACCCCCATACACATCGCCCCCTCGCTGACCGGCGAGCAGGAGGTGGGCGAGCAAATCATCTGGAGCGACGCCTCGGGCAACGTCCTGCGGGTGAAGGACATCGCCCGCGTGGTACGCGAATACGACACGCCCGACAGCTACATCCTCAACAACGGCCACCGCTGCGTGATGCTCTCCATGGAGATGCGCGACGGCTTCAACATCGTGGAATACGGCCGCGAGGTGGACCGCGTGCTGGAGCGTTTCATCGAGGAGACCCTGCCCGGCGACGTCACGGTGCAGCGCATCGCCGACCAGGCCAAGGTGGTCGGCGACTCGGTCTATTCGTTCCTGCGCGACCTGTTCGTCTCCATGGCCATCATCATCGCCGTCATGCTGCTGCTCTTCCCGCTGCGCTCGGCCGTCGTAGCCGCCATCACCATCCCGCTCTCGACCTTCATCTCGGTAGGCGTCATGTACCTGTGCGGCATTCCGCTCAACACGGTCACCCTGGCGGCCCTGGTCGTGGTGCTGGGCATGATTGTGGACAACTCCATCGTGGTCATCGACGGCTACCTCGACCTGCGCACCGCAGGCCACTCGCGCTGGTACGCCGCCGCCGAAAGCGCCCGGCAGTTCTTCCCCTCGCTGCTGCTGGCCACGGTCTGCATCTGCATCATCTTCTACCCGCTGCTCTTCACCATGTCGGGCATGATGGGCGACTTCCTCACCTACTTCCCGTGGACCATCACCATCAACCTCATGGTCTCGCTGCTGCTGGCCGTGCTGGTGATTCCGTTCCTGGAAATCCTGATTATCCCCGTCGCCCCGAGCGGCAAGGAGGGCAAACGCTCCTTCACCGACCGCGTCCACGGACACTACACCCGGCTGCTGGGCTGGACGTTCCGCCACAGCTGGCTGACCGTGGGGCTGGGCATCGTCTCGATAGCGCTCGCCATGCTGGCCGCCTCGCGGCTCAAGCTCCGCATGCTCCCCTATGCCGACCGCGACCAGCTGGCCGTGGAAATCTACCTCGACGCCGGCACCCCGCTCCGACGCACGGCGGAGGTAGCCGACTCGGTCTGCCAGGCCCTGCGAAGCGACGGGCGCGTGGTCTCCGTCACCCAGTTCATCGGCTGCTCCTCGCCCCGTTTCCAGATGAGCTACGCCCCGCAGATAGCCGGCAAGAACTACGCGCAGTTCATCGTGAACACCGTCTCGGCGGAACAGACCGAACGGCTGCTCGACGACTATGCCGACTCGTGGGCCGACCGCTTCCCGGATGCCTACGTCAAGTTCAAGCAGCTCGACTACCAGAACGTTCCCTCGCTCGAATTCCGCTTCTACGGCGAAGACATCGACTCGCTGCACGCCGCGGCCGAAGAGCTGATGGCCCGCATGCGCCGGATGCCCGAGCTGGTGTGGATACACTCCGACTTCCATAACCCGCAGGCGGTCGCCGAAGTGCGTCTGGACCCCGTCGCCGCCTCGCAGCTCCACATCGGCCGCACGGCAACCGCAGCCGCCCTGACGCTGGCCACGAACGAAACGACCGTCGGCGAGGTGTGGGAGGGGGACTACAAACTGCCGGTGGTACTGAAAAACGACGACCGGAAAGGCGAACGGACGCTGGCCGAAGTGGGCGACATCTACGTATCGTCGCCCGTTCCCGGAGTGAGCGTTCCCCTGCGCCAATTCGCCGACGTGACCCCCGTCTGGAGCCAGAACCGGATTGTCCACCGCAACGGCATGCGCTGTCTGACCGTCTCGGCCGACCTGAAACGAGGCGTGAACGCCCGGCGCATGACCTCGCGCATACGCGAGCTCATCGACTCCGAAATCACGCTTCCCGCAGGCGTGAGCTTCGAAACGGGCGGAGCCTACGAGTTCGACGCCGAGAACCTGCCTCCCATCGGCACGAGCATCGCCATTTCGCTGGTCATCATCTTCTTTTTCATTCTGATAAATTTCCGCAAGTTCGGCATCACGCTGGTCGTGATGGCCTCCATGGCCCTCTGCCTGCCGGGCGCGATAGCCGGTCTGCTCGCATCGGGCATCACCATCGGGCTCACCTCCGTACTGGGCTTCATCACCCTGCTGGGCATGATTGTGCGCAACGTCATACTCATGTACCAGCATGCCGAAGAGCGGCGCACCTCAGGCCGCATGACGGCCGCCGAAGCCGCCTACGACGCCGGTCGCCGACGCATGGTGCCCATCTTCCTCACCACGGCCACCACGGCCGTCGGCGTGGTTCCGATGATGGTCGGCGGCAGCACCTTCTGGGCCCCCGTGGGGGTCACCATCTTCGCCGGAGGCATCGGCTCGCTGCTGCTCGTAGTGACCGTTCTCCCCGTGCTTTACTCCAAAATCTACAAATAATGAAACATACCGTCCTTCTTCTGCTGGCGTGCGGCTCCGTGGCGGGAGCCGCCGCCCAGCCCCTGTCGCTCGACGAGTGCCTCGCGGCCGCCGTCTCCAACAACCGCACCCTGCAGGACAGCCGGCTCTCGCTCGAGGCCGCCCGGCAGACCCGCCGCGAAGCCTTCACCAACTACTTCCCGCAGATTTCGGCCACAGGCGGCGCCTTCCGGGCCCGGCACGGACTTCTGCAGGCCGACTTCACCCTGCCGCAGATGGGCACCCTGCCCCTTTCGTTCCTGAAGAAGGGGGTCTTCGGCGGCATCGTGGCCGTGCAACCCCTCTTCGCGGGACTGCAAATCGCCAACGGCGACAAACTGGCCCGGACCGGCGAGGAAGTCCAACGGCTGCAACTGCAAAAGAGCGAGGCCGAGGTGCGCGAACAGACCGAGGTCTACTACTGGCAAATCGTCTCGCTGCAACAGAATCTCACCACGCTCGATGCCGTAGAGCGCCAGCTGGCCGAAATACACCGCCAGGTATCCCTCTCGGTGGAGGCCGGGCTGGTCACCGCCAACGACCTGCTGCGCGTGGAGCTGCGGCGTCAGGAGATAGCCTCGGACCGGCTGAGGGTCGAAAACGGACTCCGGATTTCCCGCCTGCTGCTGGCCCAGTACATCGGGGTCAATCGACAGGGGTTCGACATCGCGGCCGACACCCTCTTCACCCGTCCCGAAGCCCCCGAACGCCACTACGTTCCCACGGACGAGGCGCTCGACCGCCGGGCCGAAACGCAGCTCACCGAAAAGAACCTCGAAGCCAAACGCTACCTCACGCGCATGGAGCGCGGCAAGCGCCTCCCCTCGGCAGGCGTCGGAGCCGGATACCTCTACAACGACTTCACCGACAAGAGCGTCTCCGAGGGCGTGCTCTTCGTGCAGGTGTCGGTACCCATCTCCGACTGGTGGGGCGGTGCGCACGCGCTGAAAAAGGCCCGCATCGCCGAACGGCAGGCCGAGAACGACCGGCTGCAGGCACGCGAAATGCTCGCCGTGGAGATTGAGAAGTGCTGGTTCGACCTGCAGGAGGCCTATGCCCGCATCGAGCTGATGCGGCGGTCGGTCGCCTCCGCGACCGAGAACCTGCGCCAGAACCGCAACTTCTATGCGGCCGGCACCGCACCGCTCTCCGAACTGCTCGACGCCGAGACGCTCTACACCCGCAGCCTCAACGACCTCACCTCGTCCTGCGCCGCCTATCGCATCGCACTGGCCGCCTACAAACGCTCCACGGGACGATAGCCGTCCCCGCACCGAAACAGCAAGCGGGCGGGTCGCTGAAACGACCCGCCCGCTTCTTTCATGCCGCCGCGACGGACCCGCGGCCCCGCAGGAATCACCGGGCCCTGAGGCGGAGCAGCTGCCCCGGTACGGTCTCCGTCTCCGTGATGAAGTAGTCGCCCTCGCGGCGGGAGGAGACCTCGACGCCCTCGGCCTCCACCTCCACTCCGGTCATCACCGTACAGCGCCCGCCCCGACGGGAGAGGAGCGTCGCTTCAATCAATCGGCCCTCGTGCCACCGGGCCGAGACCTCGAATCCGCCGCGGGCGCACAGCCCCTCGAAGCTGCCCGAAGGCCACGCATCGGGCAGGGCCGGCAGCAGATGAATCCGGTCCGCATGGCTCTGGAGCAGCATTTCGGCCATGCCGGCCGTCGCTCCGAAATTGCCGTCTATCTGGAAGGGAGGGTGGGCGTCGAAGAAGTTGGGATAGGTGCCGCCGCCCGTCACCCCCGACTGGTTATCGACCGACACCAGCTGCATGATATCGCGAATCAGCGCATAGGCATGGTTGCCGTCGAGCAGACGGGCCCAGAAGTTGATTTTCCACGCCTTGCTCCAGCCCGTGCCCTCGTCGCCCCGGATTTCGAGCGTGCGCCGGCACGCCTCGGCCAGTTCGGGCGTGCGCAGCGGCGAGATGGTCGTACCCGGATGCAGGCCCCACAGATGGGAGAGATGCCGGTGACGGGGGTCCGCCTCCTCGAACTCGCGGTTCCACTCCAGCAGCTCGCCGCGACTGCCCGTACGATAGGGAGCCAGCCGCGCCGAGACCGATTCGAGCTCGGCCCGCAATCCGGCGTCGCACCCCAGCACCTCCGAGGCCCGGCAGACGTTGGCGAAGAGCTCCCGCACGATGGCCAGGTCCATGGTCGAGCCGTAGGTGACGGCCCATTTGCGGCCGTCGGCCACGAAACAGTTCTCCGGCGAAGAGGAGGGGGCTGTCACCCACACGCCGTCTTTCTCCACGAGCCACTCCAGACAGAACTCCGCAGCTCCCTTCATCGCCGGATAGCCCGTCGAAGCCAGGAACTCCCGGTCGCCCGTAAAAAGAAAATGCTCCCACAGGTGCTGGCACAGCCATCCGGCCCCCATGTACCAGTTGGCCCACTTGGGGTCTCCCGCGCCGCAATCGCCCACCGGGTTGCTCAGTCCCCAGATGTCGGAGTTGTGGTGCAGCACCCATCCGCGGCCGATGCCGTAGAACTCCCGGGCGGTGACCGCACCGCTCGGAGCGGCCGTATTCGCAATCCAATCGGTAAAGGGTTCGAGCGTCTCGCCGAGGTTGGTGACCGAAGCCGGCCAGTAGTTCATCTCCGCATTGATGTTGGTCGTGTAGTTCGAACTCCACGGGGCCCGCAGCTCCTTGTTCCATATCCCCTGCAAGTTGGCGGGCGCCCCGCCTCTGGAGCTGCTCGCCAGCAGGTAACGGCCGTAGTGGAAGTAGAGCTCCTCCACCCCCGGGTCGATGGCCCCCGCCGAATGGGCGGCCAGCCGCCTGTCCGAGGGGAACCGGGCCGAAGCCTCCGACCGCCCGCCGAGATGCAGCTTCACGCGGTCGAACAGGCCCCTGAAATCATCCACATGCTCCGAGCGCAGCCGGTCGTACCCCTTCGCCGAGGCACTCTCCAGCGCCGTCGCGGCCAGGCTCCGTTCGTCGCGGCCGTCGTCGGCCGGACTCCGGAACGGACCGTTGAAACTGGTCGCACCCGAAAGTATCAGCACCGCATACGAAGCGCCGTCCACCGAAAGCACTCCCGCCTCGGAGCGGACCGTTCCGTCCGTCTCCGCCACCCGCAGGTCCACCCGGAAGCGCATGCCCCGGCCGTCCTCCGCGTAGACTATCGGCTCGCGGCCGCCGCCGGGATTGTAATAGCTCGGGTCCACCCGCGAGGGAGCCCTTCCGGCGAGGGCCACATCGCGTTCGCCGCTGCGTGTCGCCTCGCTGCGGAGCTGCGACTCCAGCGCGGCATCGAAGGCCAGGGCTCCCGCCCGGTCGGCCGTCAGCCGCACGACCATCACCCCCGCCGGCGCACTCACGAACGCCTCGCGCCGATAGGTCACGCCGCCGGCCTCGAAACGGACCGTGGAGACCGCATCCCGCAGCGACAGTTCGCGCCGGTAACCCTTCGTCCGCCGCCCATCGACGCCGCGCTGGCGGAAGGTCAGCGTTCCCAGCGGCAGATAGCTCTCCGAATAGCGGCCCTGCATCAGCCGGCACAGGCTGTCGGCCCGTGCGAAATCGTCGTCGAGCACGGCCCGGCGAAGCGGGCCGAGCCAACGGGCCGCTTCGGGATTGACCCCCGAGGCGCACGGGCCGCCCGACCACAACGTGCTTTCGTTCAACCATATCGTGTCGCTTTCCACGCCGCCGGACACCATAGCGCCCAATCGTCCGTTGCCCAAAGGCAGCGCCTCCACCCACACCCGGGCAGGCCGGTCGTACCACAGCGTCGTATTGTCCGGAGCCTCTGTCGGGCCCTCGCCCTTCGCCCCGGCTCCGCAAGCGCAGCAGGCGCCCGTCGCAACGAGCGCCGCCGCAAGAATCCACCGATTCATAATCGAATTATTTTGATTTTCCACTCTTTCCTCTCCGCCGAGGGGTGCGAACCGCACCGGCGGCCTCCTCCGCGCCGGATATGCGGCACGAAGGGAGACGACTCCGCAGCCGCCCCCGACGCTCCGCGACACGCTCCCGCTACCGGAGCTCTATCGCGAAGACGGCGATGTATTCGCCCGGCTTCTCCGCCGGAGCCTCGATGTGCAGTCCGTCGGGACGCTGGCTGAATTTCAGCCGGCCGCCGCCGAGCAGCGACACGCGCCGCACCTGCTCCGCCGAACTGTCCAGCGAACGGATGACCGTCCGGCCGCCGTCCCATTTCATGGCGAAGGCATAGAGCCGCTTAGCGCCCTGACAGGTGAAGCGCCACTCCTCGGGGGCATCGCTCCCCTCCACCGAGGGGCCCTCGCCGAAGAGCCGCCAGGCACGGCTGCCGTAGACTCCCTCGCCGTTGGTCTTCAGCCACCGGCCCACGCCGCGCAACACGGCCTGCTGGTCGTCGGGGATGGTGCCGTCGGCCTTCGGAGAGATGTTCAGGCAGAGATTGCCGTTGCGGCAGATGTTCTCCACCAGATTCTTCACCACGTTCCCGGCCGACTGGAGCTTCAACCCCTCCACGTAGCCGAACTTGTGTCCGATGGGGTCGTCCACCTGCCAATAGTAGTCGGTGATGCGCTTCGGCGCCCGGCTTTCGCGCTCGAAGTCGCGAATCGTGCCGTAGAGGTAGGCATCGCTCTTGGTCTGAATCGACACCTGCCCGCCCCACTGCTCGGCGCTGTTGTAGTAGTAGGCCGCGAAACGCAGCTTCCAGGGGTCGAGCGAGCGGTAGTTCACGCCGTTGTCGAAATAGAAGAGGTCGGGACGGTACTTGTCCACAATCTCCTGGGCCCGGGCCAGCCACTCCTCCAGAAACGCATCGCTCTGCGGATGGCGGGTGTTTCCGTCGCCCGCGGCGGGACCCATGCCCGAAGCCTCGGTGGGCATCTGGGGCGGGCCGTAGAGGTCGGCGTATTCGGGGTCGAACAGGTCGTGGGCGTCGGTCGCTCCGGGATACATGAAGTCCCAGTTCTCGATGCGGTGGTTCGATACGCCGAACTTCAGGCCGCGGGCCCGGACCGCCTCGGCCAGCTCGCCGATAAGGTCGCGATGCGGACCCGCATCGACCGCATCCCAACGGGTCAGGTCGCTGTCGTAGAGCGCGAAGCCGTCGTGATGCTCCGCCGTGGGAATCACATACCGGGCTCCCGCCTCGACGAACAGGTCGGCCCAGGCCGCCGGGTCGAACTTCTCGGCCCGGAACAGGGGGATGAAATCCTTGTATCCGAACTTGTCGGGGCTTCCCCACTTCTGTGTATGGTCGGCCAGCATGCCGTTGTACATGTGCTTGGGATACCACTCGCTGCCCGCGGCCGGAACCGAATAGACGCCCCAGTGCATGAAGATGCCGAACTTGGCATCCTTGAACCACTCGGGCACCCGGTAGTGCTCCCGCAGCGACTCCCATGTGTCGGTATAAGTGCCCGCGGGATACTCCTTGGCCTTGCCCCCGGGCAGTTCAATGGTTTTGCGCGGCGGGACCTGCTGCCCCCAGCACCACGCACACGACAGCACCATCGCTGCCGCCAATCCGATTTTCTTCATCATTCAAATCTATTTTACAGGTATCACATAAAATTTACGTTCAGGATGGAAATCGAGCATCATCTGGTCGAGAATCACGCCCGGGTCGAGCGCCCGCACGCGCACCGTGTGGCGTCCCGGGCGGTCGAGGCGGTGGCGGGTCGTCCGCACCGACTGGTTGCGCAGCACGTTGAGCTTCCACTGCTCGCTCCGGAACTCGGTCTGGAACTCCACCACCTGCTCCGGTTCGCCGTCCACCGAGACGGCATAGCGTATCTTCCCGCCGTTCACCGGATGCGACGGGACCAGACAGGCCCTCAGTTCGGCCTCCCCCACGGAGGAGGTGTATATTTCGTAGCTCACGGGCTCCGCCGAGAGCGTCAGCGCCTTTCCGCTGTGCCCCAGGCCGCGGGTGACGCAGGCATCCGCCGGCAGACGCCGCGCGTCGGCGGCGTTCCAGGCCACGGCCCCCTTCTCCTCCACGGGACAGTCGGCCGTCAGGCCGCGATAGCAGACCTCGAACGAATAGACCTCGCCGCCGAAAGCGAGCCGCACCCGGCGGGGACGCAGGTCGGGGCGTGTTCCGGGCCGCACCGTCAAATCGAGCCGGCGTTCGTAGCGCCTCTCCGAGGGCCGGGCCTCGACCTGCAGCCAGTCGGGAGCCCCGAGCACCTTCCACTGCAACCGGCCGCCGTTGTCGAACAGATTGACGAACCACGACGAAGCGGGGGTGTCGAAGACCAGCGGTTCGCTCCGGCGTCCGCCCTCCATGGGGGCGTCGTCGCCCTCGAACCACACGGCCCGGCCCTCGCGTCCGCCCACCGGCTCCGGCAACTCGGCCGGGTCGAAGACGAACAGATTGCGGGGACGGGGGTCCACCATGCGGTTCCACTTGCCGTTGAGCATCGTATTGTAGCGCTCGGCCAGCTCGCCTATCTGCCGGTAGGCCCGGTCGCTGGCTTCGGCATATTCGTCGGCCGCACGCAGTCCGTGCGCGGCATAGAGCCGGGCCTTCTGCGCGCTCAGCAGCTTGAGGTTCATCAGATAGGCCGAACGCACCGGATAGAGCAGGGTCTCGAAGCCGGCCGGTGCGGCATCCGCACCCCCGACCGCCTCGCTCACCCGGTCGCTCAGCGACCGGTAGGCCTCCAGCCGCGTCTCGATTTCGTCGCCGAACTCATAGGGGTTGAATTCGGTATCGACCACCGGCGTGCGCCCCCGCACGGCGTTGGGCGCACCGTTCTCCTCCACGCGGCTCCAGCCCATGAATTCGGGCTTGCGCACCGACGCCAGCCGATAGTACTCCTCCATCGCCCGGGAGAGCTCCTGCGCGTCGTCGCGGCCCAGGGTGCGCCCTATCCAGCTGGCGGCATGCTCCCCGATGTTGCCGCAGTCGAAGGCCGCGATGTTCCAGGCCATGTCCATGAACATCTCGATTCCGTATTCGGCGGGTTTGATATCGCCCACGTTGAGAATCCACAGTTTGCGGGCGTTGTAGTCCCAGGCCCGCTTCATCTCGGTGTAGACCAGCGCGGGCTGGGTCGATTGCAGCCACAGGTAGTCGTGCGGACGCCCCCAGTAGGAGAGGTGGTAGTAGACGCCGCCTCCGCCGCTGCGCCGCTGCTCCTCGGCGGAGCTCAGGCGGGTGATGTAGCCGTAGTTGTCGTCGCACCACATGAGGGTGACGTCCTCGGGCAGCCGCACGCCGTTGTCGTAGACGGCCAGCACCTCCTTGTAGGGGATGAACACCTGGGGCACCTTCGAGGCGTCGGGGTCGATGTACTCGGCCAGCAGCCCGCGCTGCACCTCGAACACCTCGTTCAGGCCCTGCGTCTGCTCGTCGAGGGTCTTGTACCCCTCCATGTTGCTGTCGTGGATGCCGCGCATGCCCACGGTGTAGAAGTTCTCCTTGCCCCGCACCTGCTCCAGCCGCACGCGCCAGTAGTCGATGACCCCCCGGCGGTTGGTGCGGAAGTTATAGTCGCCGTACCTGGCGGCATCCCACTCGCCCACGTTGTTGCGCATGAGCGGCTCGCAGTGCGAGGTGCCTATCACGATGCCGTAGCGGTCGGCCGCCTCCATGTTGCCGGGCGTGAAATAGAAGGGGACCGAACAGTCGTGCATGGCGGGCCACAGGGTGTTGGCCCGCAGGCGCAGCAGCAGCTCGAACACCCGGCTGTAGGTGCGCGGCCCGATGCTGCCCTTCACGCCGAGCGGCTCGTAGGTCATCGAGCTCCAGGGATTCAGGCCCCAGTCCTCGTCGTTGATGAAGATGCCGCGGTACTGCACCGAAGGCTGCTGCACGTTCTGGTAGCCGTCCGGCAGCGTGAACTCGCTCCGCACGGCCGGCTGCGCATCGGCCCACCACACCCACGGCGAGACGCCCAGCAGGCGCGACAGCTCCAGCACGCCGTAGGCCGTACCGCGCGCATCGCTGCCCGCGACCACCAGGTACTCCTCCCCGCCGTCGCCGACCGTAGCGATGCGGAACTTCTCCCACTCGCCCCGCAGGTCGTCGAGCCGCACCAGCCCTTTGCGTGCGAGCTCCTCGATGGCGGGATTGAGCCCCACCGTCCCTATCAGCACCCGCGCCCGCTCGCCCGGCGCGGCGGGCTCCATCCGGGCCCCGGTCACCGACAGCAGGTCGCCGCGGAACATCTCCACGGCCGTGCGCACCACTTCGGCCTCGGCGGCCTCGAGACGATAGCCGGGCGCCCGGCCGTTGCGGGCCACCGTAAAATCGGCTGCGGCGCCCGCCCAGGCCGACAGCAGGGGGAGAGCCAGCAGAAAACAACGCATTCTTTTCATATTCAGACTATTTTTCATGCAGATGGTAACAGATGACAAATATAGCCCCTTTTTGTCTCTTTTCCAAACCCGCCGCAAGCGGCAAAACGTTGTTTTTCTCGCAAAAAAGCCCTACCTTTGACCGGATTGACAGCCCGCGCCTGCGGGCCGCAGTCCGGAATCCCCGAAAACGAACGGACCTAAGTTTAACCAATAAAACCCATCTTTAATGAAAATTCAAAAGCTACTGCTTTCGCTGCTGCTCTCCGCCATCGGGCTGTGCAGCACGGCGGCCGGGGGGAACGACTCTCCGCGCATCCGCTACAACTTCAACTCAGGCTGGCTGCTGACCGTGGGCGACCCCGCCGACGCGGCCGAGCCCCGCTTCGACGACTCCGGCTGGAAGAGGGTCACCCTGCCCCACGCCTGGAACGAAGACGACGCCTTCGAAAAGTCGATAGACAAGCACTCGACCGGCATCGCCTGGTACCGCAAACACTTCCGGCTGCCCGCCTCGGCCCGCGGACAGAAGGTGTTCCTCGAATTCGAAGGCATCCGCTTCGGCGGCGAGGTGTGGCTCAACGGCCGCCACGTGGCGCTGCACGAGAACGGAGTGATGGCCTTCGGCGTGGATGTCACCGACCTGGTCAGCTATAGCGGCGACAACGTGGTGGCCGTGCGCACCGACAACGACTGGAAATACGCCGAAAAGGCCACCGGCCAGGTCTACCAGTGGAACAACATCAACTTCAACGCCAACTACGGAGGCATCCCCAAGAACGTCTACCTGCACCTCACCGGCAAGCTCTACCAGACCCTGCCCCTGTACAGCAACCTGGGCACCGTGGGAACCTACGTCTACGCCCGCAACATCAACGTCACCAAACGTTCGGCCGACATCTGGGCCGAAACCGAAGTGCGCAACGAGACCGGCGCCGACGCCGAGGTGACCCTCGCCGTGGAAATCGAGGACATGGAGGGCAAAATCATCAAGCAGATGAGCGGCAAGCCCCGCACCGTGAAGGCCGGCCAGACCGCGACGCTCAAAACCGGCGGCCGCGCCGACGGACTCCACTTCTGGAGCTGGGGCTACGGCTACCTCTATAACGTCTACACCACCCTCTACGTGGACGGCAAGCCCGTGGACCGGGTGACCACCCGCACCGGATTCCGCAAGACGCGCTTCGCCGACGGCATGATTTGGCTCAACGACCGGGTGCTGATGATGAAGGGCTACGCCCAGCGGACCAGCAACGAGTGGCCCGCCGTGGGCATGTCGGTGCCCGCCTGGCTGAGCGATTACAGCAACTCGCTCATCGTCGAGGGCAACGGCAACCTGGTGCGCTGGATGCACGTCACCCCCTGGAAGCAGGACGTGGAGTCGTGCGACCGCGTGGGCCTGATTCAGGCCATGCCCGCCGGCGATGCCGAGAAGGATTGCCAGGGCCGCCAGTGGGAGCAGCGCAAGGAGCTCATGCGCGACGCCATCATCTACAACCGCAACAACCCCAGCATCCTCTTCTACGAATCGGGCAACGAGTCGATTTCCGAGGAGCACATGGCCGAGATGATTGCCATCCGCGACCAGTACGACCCCTACGGCGGCCGTGCGGCCGGTTCGCGCGAGATGCTCGACAGCAAAATCGCCGAATACGGCGGCGAGATGCTCTACATCAACAAGAGCGGACGCCACCCCATGTGGGCCACCGAGTACTGCCGCGACGAAGCGCTGCGCAAGTACTGGGACCACCTCTCCTACCCCTACCACAAGGACGGCGACGGCCCGCTGCACCGCAACCAGCCGGCCACCAGCTACAACCGCAACCAGGACAGCTACGCCGCCGAACTGGTGGCCCGCTGGAACGACCTCTACGTCCATCGTCCGGGCACGGGCCGCCGGGTGAACTCCGGCGGAGCCAACATCGTCTTCTCCGATACCAACACCCACTACCGGGGCGCCGAGAACTACCGCCGCAGCGGCGAGGTCGATGCCATGCGCATCCCCAAGGACGGCTTCTTCGCCCACCAGGTGATGTGGAACGGCTGGGTGACGCCCGAAGTCCACGGCACCCACATCGTGGGACACTGGAACTATCCGCCGCAGACCGTCAAGAACGTGCAGGTGGTCTCCACCGGCGAGCAGGTCGAACTGCTGCTCAACGGACGCAACCTCGGCAGCGGACGTCGCAGCGAGACCTTCCTGTTCACCTTCGACAGCATCCGCTGGGAGCCCGGCACACTCACCGCCGTAAGCTACGATGACCTGCACAACGAACTGAGCCGCCACCAGATAACGACCGCCGGCGAACCCGCGGCCATCCGCATGAGCGTCACCGCCGCCCCCGACGGCTTCAAGGCCGACGGCGCCGACCTGGCCCTGCTCGAGTTCGAAGTGGTGGATGCCGAAGGCAGACGCTGCCCGCTGGCCAACGACCTGGTGTCGTTCGAGGTGAACGGCCCGGCCGAGTGGCGCGGAGGCATCGCCCAGGGCGAGGGCAACTACATCCTCTCCCGGCAGCTGCCCGTGGAGTGCGGCATCAACCGCGCCCTGATACGTTCGACGCTCAAACCGGGCCGCGTGCGCATCACCGCCACGGCCGAAGGAATCGCCCCCGCCTCCGTGGAGCTCACCGCGGTGGCCTGCCCCTCGAAGAACGGCCTCTCGACCTACATCAGCGGCGAGCACCAGCCCTCCTACCTCAAGCGTGGCGCCACGCCCGCAGGCCCCTCCTACACGGTGACCCGAACCCCCGTCGAAATCGTGGCCGCCACGGCCGGAGCCAACGAACGGCAGGCCCGCCTGAGCTTCGACGACAACGAGCTCTCGGAGTGGAAGAACGACGGCCATGTCCGCACGGCGTGGATATGCTACGAGCTGGAGCACGACGCCGAAATCTCGCAGGTGGTGGCCAAGTTCACCGGCTGGAGAATGCGAAGCTACCCCATCCGCATCTACGTGGACGAGCAGCTGGTGTGGAGCGGCAACACCGAACGCAGCCTGGGCTACGTCACCATCGACATTCCGCCCTCGAAAGGACGTTTCGTGAAAATCGAGCTCATCGGCGTGAGCGAGGAATCCGACGCCTTCAGCGACATCGTGGAGGTGACCGGCAACATCGAACTCGACCTCTACCGCGACCCCAATGCCGGCAATCAGGACGGCCAGCTGCGCATCGTGGAGATTGAATTCTACGAAAATCCCGGCAGGGCGGCCGACAAGCCCCTGTTCCGCGACCCCGTGTACGACGGAGCCGCCGACCCCGTCGTGGTGAGAAACCGGGAGAGCGGCAGCCTCTACATGTTCTACACCAACCGCCGCGCCAACGCCCCGGGACTCAACGGCGTGGAGTGGGTGCACGGCACCGCCGTCGGCATGGCCGAATCCAAAGACGGCGGCTACTCGTGGCACTACCTCGGCACCGCCGACATCGACTACGGAGAGAAGGACTACTCGTTCTGGGCTCCCGACATCATCGAACACGAGGGGACCTACCACATGTATCTGACCGTGGTTCCCGGCATCTTTTCCGACTGGCAGCATCCGCGCCGAATCGTGCACCTGACCAGCAGCGACCTGCACAAGTGGAGCTATGTCTCCACCCTGCCCCTCTCCTCGCAGAAGGTCATCGACGCCTGCGTGGTCCGCAATCCCGAGGGCGGATGGATTCTCTTCTACAACGACGAAGCCACCGGCAAACGCATCAACTGGGCCGTGAGCGACGACCTCTACGAGTGGACCGACAAGGGCGAACTGATACACGAACGCGGCGAAGGCCCCAAGGTGTTCCGTTTCCGCGACAAATACTTCATGCTCATCGACACCTGGAACGGACAGACGGTCTATTCGTCCGACGACCTCAAAGAGTGGACCAAGCAGCCCGAGCGCATCCTCGAACAGGGCGGCACGGGCGCCGACGACGGCACCAACGGACTGCATGCCGACGTGGCGGTGTGCGGCGAGCGGGCCTACGTGATTTACTTCACCCACCCCGGACGCACCGCCGGCCCCGGCCAGACCAGCGAAGCCAACAGCCGCCGCTCGTCGGTGCAGATTGCCGAACTGGAGTACCGCGATGGCAAGCTGACGTGCGACCGCAACCGGCCCGTCCGACCCGATTTCTCACAATTCAACAAATAAACGATGAAAACTTCTCTTACGACCTGGGCCGCTGCGGCGGTCCTGATGCTGGCCGGATGTTCCCAGCCGGAACCTGCCGACGCCTATCTCTTCTCCTACTTCAACGGCAACGGCGACGGCCTGCACCTGGCTTACAGCCACGACGGCCTCCATTGGCAGGCCATGAACGGCGACCGCCCGCTCATCGCCCCGCTCATCGGCAACCAGCTCATGCGCGACCCGAGCATCTGCCAGGGGCCCGACGGCAAGTTCCACCTGGTGTGGACCTCGGGCTGGACCGACCAGGGCATCGGCTACGCCAGCTCCGACGACCTCATCACCTGGAGCGAGCAGCGGGAGATTCCGGTGATGAAGCACATTCCCACCACGCTCCACGCCTGGGCCCCCGAGGTCTACTACAATGCCGACGAGGAGCTCTTCTACATCATCTGGGCCTCGTCGTTCACCACGCCCGAAGCCATGGAGATAGTCGCGGCCCAGCCCAAGGGTGCCGGCATGCCGCGGCTGGAGTCGAGCCCCAACATCCTCTACTACATCACCACCCGCGACTTCGAGACCTTCTCCGAGGCCAAAGAGTACTTCCACCCCGATTTCGGCGTGATAGACGGCGCAGTCATCAAGAAAGGGGACCGATACTGGTTCATCGTCAAGAACGAGGACGGCCCCGAGCTGGGCGGCAAGAACCTGCGCGTCACCTTCAGCGAGCGCATGGCCGACGGATTCCCCACCGCCGTGTCGGAGAACATCTCCGGCGAACAGTGGGCCGAAGGCCCCACCCCGCTGCAGCTGGGCGACTACGTCTATGTCTTCTTCGACAAATATCGCGACAAACGCTACGGCGCCATCCGCTCGCTCGACGGAGCGAACTGGGAGGATGTGTCCGAAACCGTATCCTTCCCGCAGGGCATCCGCCACGGAACGGCGTTCCGGGTTTCGGGCTCCGTGCTCGAGAAGCTGCTGGCCCACGATGCGGCAGCCTCCGCCGAGGCGGCCCCGCAGGCCCGGTAGTCCCCGCCCGCACAAAGCAGAAAGCGTCGCCCGCAGATTTCGGGCGACGCTTTTTCGTTATCCGCCGGCGACGGGAGGTCACTGCGGCTTCTCCACTCCCAGGAAACGGAACGGCTCCGCGGCGACGAACTCTCCCGCCACATTGCCGGCATAGGTGCGGCCATCATTCAGATTGAGCCGCCGCGCGGGCGAGCCTTCCGAGAAATCGACTCCGTCCATCTCCACCCAGAAGATGTTGGGATAGAGCGTGGACTCGAAAAAGTAGATTCGGTTCTTCTGCTCGGCCACCGTGCGCCAGCGCGTGGAGGAGATGTTGGGCTCCGCTTCGGTGGAGATGCCCAGCGGAACCGACGTATTGCGTATGACGCTGAAGATACCGGCCACGGCGTGACGGACATCGCTCGTGCGGGGCAGCGCATCGACATAGAACGACGCCCGCACGAAACGGTCCGAAGCCCGGTTGGTTCCCGGCAGAAACGTCAGGCCCCCTATCTTGCGCCAGTAGTCGTCCAGCGTCAGCTGCTGGTCGAAGACGGGCGAATTGGTCATCACCGTGTAGTCGCGGCCGTGGTGGATGCGGAGTTTTCCGTCGATATACTCGAAGATGGCGTTGTCGCCCGTCGCATCCGAAATCGAGAGGTGCAGCGTGGCCATGCGCGAGCCGTCGGGCATCTTGTCCGAGACCACCGTGAAATCGCCGCTGCGCATGGCGGCCACCGCCTCTTCCACCGTGGCGAAATTGTCCAACAGATACTGGGCCCACACCGAAATGGAGAGGGCCGGCGTCTTGCCGTCCCACTCGGGGTAGGTCGATTCGGCCAGCCACAGCAGGTTGGCCACCAGGCCCGCCTCGTTCATTCCGTCGGTCGTGCATATCTCATAGGCCGAGGCCACCACACTGCCGTATTTCGACCGCCAGCGCACGGGGTCCTCGCCCACCGCTCCGTCGCGCTCCATGCCGCGCGGGAAAATCCACAGATTGCTCTGCGGGTCTTCTTTCCAGTCCATCGACCGGGCCGTGAGCACGGTCGCCGCAGGTCCCGAATAGACGACCCGCGTGCAGGCCGACACCATCGCGGGGCGCAACAGCAGCCCCGACAAATATCCCATCGTACACAAGGCGACTATCGCCGCCGCCAAATTCCATCCGTTCATAACGCACTTTTTTCCGCCCTCCACCTCAAGAATCGCGCCGCCCTGCGAAATCCCCCCGGAATATGCCACCGCCAACCGCTCGCCGCAGAACGGCCTACCCGGCTCCCGGCGAAGCCCCGGCCGCCCGGCCGACAAAAAAAACATCCCCGGCGCCGTCCGGCACCGGGGAATGCTGTGTGTGCTGTCTGAAAGCGGCTACTCCGACAGAGGAGTGACGCTTACATAAGATTTACCCGAGCTCTTCTTGCAGAAAGAAACGGTTCCGTCCGTCAATGCAAAAAGAGTGTGGTCCTTACCCATACCCACGTTCTCGCCGGGGTTGTGTACCGTGCCTCTCTGGCGAACGATGATGTTGCCCGCCTTAGCAAACTGACCACCGAAAAGTTTCACGCCGAGTCGCTTGCTTTCGGACTCACGGCCGTTCTTCGAACTACCTACACCTTTTTTGTGTGCCATGTTTCGTTACGTTTTTTAAGTTAAGCAACAGTGATGTCTTCTACCAGGATTTGGGTGAGGAACTGTCTGTGACCGTTCTTCACTTTGTATCCTTTTCTGCGTTTTTTCTTGAACACCAGGACCTTGTCGTCTTTCAGGTGTTTGAGAATCTTCGCATTTACCGAGGCTCCTTCTACAACAGGTGCGCCTACCTTTACCTGACCGTCGTTGTCTGTCAGCAGTACTTTGTCGAAGCTCAAAGAGGAACCTTCTTCCCCTTTCAGACGGTGAACATAGAGCTTACGACCTTTTTCAGCCTTAAATTGCTGTCCTGCAATTTCTACGATTACGTACATTTAAAAATGTGTGTTTACGCGTTTAAATAATTCAGCGGGCAAATATACGTTTTTTTTCTCAGACCGCAATAGCTTCGCACGAAAAATTACGCTCAGAGAGGAATATCCGCAAAATTCAATTATTCCCGCCCGGGACAGGACCAGGATTCGGACCGCGCTCTAAAATATCTTCATATTTTTGAGCAGAGTAGAGACCGGATTCATCAGAATCCGTGAAAAGCTCTTCTTCGACACATAAGACAATAGAACCACGACCGCTGCCGCCCATAGCAGAGACTCGGTCAAAGAAGGTTGCAACTTACACACCAGCGCAAAGAGGAAGATATGTCCGTAATACACGAACAGGGTTCCCTGCCCCCATGCAGCAAATTTCTGCACCCAACGACTCCGGTTCACGCCCCACAGGATAAGGCCCCCGATGAACAGAGAGGCCACAATATACCCGTATCGAAACGCCACCAACCCGAAAACACTGAAATCGGAATGAGGTAGCATCTCCCGCAAACTGTAGGTTTGGTATTCACAGAGATGAAGCAGTCTTCCTGCAAACCTGCTTATGAAGACGACCGAAGCCAGACCTCCCACGACAAACCATTTCCTGTTGTTTTCCAACAAATCTGGCCGCTGTTTCATACAGTATCCCATCAAAAAGTAAGGATAAAACTGCAAGGTCCTCATCATCGAAAACAAACCGCCGTATTTGGGAAGACAGACAAACGATACGATTTCAAGGACGATACTGCAAATCAAAAGCCTCCTTTTCCCCAGCAAGGGAATAGCCCAAGAGGCCGTCACTCTCCAAAGGACCAGGCTAAGCAGATACCAGGAGGGGCTTGTGCCGAAAAATACGAGGTTCGAAACATACACCCCCCCTTAACTAATAAATTAAAACATATATGCGATATTGCACATATCTCTAACAGAGGGATACATTTGCGCAGCTCCTCTCCCAAGCCTCTCAACTGATAAAAATAACCATTCATCCAAATGAATAGCGGCATGTGAAAAGAATATATCACACTATACAGCCAGCAAGATACGGAATCAGTGTATCTGCTTGGCTCCATGAAATGCCCCATCACTACAAGACTTATCAAGATAAACTTAAGTCCATCCAATGAGCGATTTCTATCCATAGTTGCCATAAATAGGTCTTTTGAAAGGGCGAAAATATGAAAAAACATTCGGCTATCAAAATAGCAAACAATTTATTTCATGGTGATTATGAAATCATCAGTTCCGGGAATACAACAGAACAGGACAGCCCATATCCGGAAAAACCGCCATGCATCAGGTTTTGTACGATTATTGATTGACACCCCCATGTCGGAAACAATGGCCTATGCAGAGAGAGATTACACGTCCTGTGATTGTGGTGGCGGCTCCCGGAGGAATACTCCCGGCAGTCATCGCCTATCTTCTCGGCGGCATGGGGGCCGAAGTGCGGCTGCTGCATTCGGGCGAGGCCCTCAAGCGGCTCGAAGCGCCCGAAAACTGTCCGCTCATCCTCTCCTCGTTTCTCTCCCCGCTGCTCGACGGCTGCGACTTCGCACGCAGGATACGGGGTCCGCATGCCTATCCGAAAATCTGGCTGCTGTCGTGGCTCCACAGCGAACAGACGGTGCTGAGCCTGCTGGAGGGCGGCGCCGACCAGTATTTCTCGCTGCCAGTCAATCTCAACCGACTGAAAATCAAAATCGCCGAATGTCTTTCCGCATGGAGGCGGACGACGTGGTAATGCTGCTGGGCATCTACCTCGCCGCCATCGTGCTCGCATCCCTGGCAGCCACGGCGGCCGTCGCATGGCACCGCTCGGCGGAACGCCGCAGAACCCGCACACGCCTCCGCTACGCCGGCCTCTACGCCGACTGCCTGTGCGACAGAATCGAATACGGCCGCCGCACGCCCTTCCCCGCCCTGCGGCGTCCCGGATGCCGCATGCTGCTGGCCGAAATGACCGCCTCGCTCTGCACCGTGACCAGCGGCACGGCCAAAGAGCGCATCGCCGAGACGGTGGACGACTGCGGGCTGGAGCGCGTGCTGTGGCGGCGCAGCAGAGTCACCGGAGGCTGGCTGCGGGCCCGTTCGCTGCAGCTGCTCTCGCAACTGCCCGTGAGCGAGCGGTGCGCCCGGCGGCTGGCGGCTCTGGAGCACGCCCCGAACCGCTACGTGCGTCTCTACGCCACGCTGGCGGGCATCGCCCGGGAGCCCGAAAGCCTGATTGCCCGCATCGGGAACCTCCCCGGCCGGCTCTCCGCCTTCGAGCTCTCCGAACTGCTCATGACCCTCAAGCACAGCGGCGCCCCCATCGCCTGCGGAGCGATAATCGCATCGGCCAACCCCAATCTGGAGCGCCTCGGATTCAGCCTCATCCGCCACTTCCAGCTCGACGGCACCCGCGAACGGGTCTGCGAGCTGGCCCGCTCCGGCGACGAGGCGATATGCCGCGAAGCCCTCTGCACGCTCGCCCTGCTGCGGGGTCCCATCACCGGCGTGGAGGAGACCATCGTGGCGCTGCCCGAGCGGGAGCGCCGGCGCATCTACCGGCTGCTGGCCACGCAGGGCTACTCGCTGCGGGCCCTCGAACGCTTCGCCAAGGCCGAAGAGGGCGACCGCCTCGAAGGATACATCCCCCACATCGTGGAGATGAGAAAACGGAAAATCAAGGTGTAGGCATGGCGGCTGCGGAATACATACTCTTCGTCCTGTCCGCATGCGTGGTCGCGGGAGGCTGCGCCGCCGGGGCGCTCACCGCCGCAGGAACGGTCTCCATTCTCCGCTGGCAGAACCGCTGGCGGCTGATGCGCCGCGCATACGGCTACGGCAGCGACCCGCTCTGCGAAATCGGCATCACCCTGGTGGCGAGCGACTACACCGACCTCGAGCAGGTCGAACGGCGCCTCGACACGGAGTATGCGCGCTGGGAGGTGGTGCTGGTGGCCGATTCGTCCCGGCACGCCGACTTCGACCGGCTGCTGGCCCGCTACGACATGATTGGGGTCGATTACGACGGATGCGGCGAACTGCCCTGCTCCGGAGTGGCGAAGCTCTACCGCAGCCGCAAACGCCGCTACCGGCGGCTGGTGGTGGTGGAGCGCGGCCGCACCCGCCTGTGCGACGACTTCAACTGCGGGGCCAACGTAGCCACCTACGAACACATCGTGGCCCTCGACCGCTACACCGAACTCACCGCCGAAGCCGCCGAAAAATGGGTGGTGCGCATGCAGGAGTTCGGCCACGGAGAGGTGGGGGTGATGTGCGGAATGGGCATCGGCCCCCGCAGCGGCATCCGGGGTGCGCTCGCGGTGGCCGCCTCGGCGGGATGGGGTGCCGCCGACGGGGTGGGCGTCGGCCGCGACGCGGTTCCCCTTTTCGACCGGAACGCACTGATAGCCCTGGGCGGCTACCGCGACGCTCCGGCGCCCGGCTATGAGACGGCCCGCCGCTTCGTGCGGCTCCGCAAGCGGCTCGAACTGGGGCGGGCGGTGATGATACCCGACCTCTTCGCCCGCCGCGCGTCCCCCGCGGAGGGTTCCCCCGCCCGCCGTTCCGGCGGCGAGGACCGGGCGGCCTGGACGGTGTGGACGCTCACGGGTCTGGCCGCGGCGCTCCTGCTATGGGGCGGGGCGAGCGGCCAGGTGCGGGTCACGGCCGGAGCCGTCGCGGTGCTGGTCGCCGTATGGGTGAGCGTGGCGGCCCTGCTCTCCGTCTCGCAAGCCGCCGCAGCCTGCATATTCCGTCCGCGAAAAGAACCGGGAAACCGAAATCGGTAGAAAAATGTCAAAAAAAGGCGGCACCGCGAATTTATTCCGCTTTGAGGACGAACATACGATAATTTTTCCTACCTTAGTATCGTTATTCGAATAACAAGGAAAAATAACGACAACAGCCATGCTTACCTCCGAACAGAAAGAATTTCTCCTGCCCCGCGCCTACAACGCGGCGCTGCGGGCCGGGAAAGTGATAATGGATATCTACACGGGGCATCGCGATTTCGACGTGGACATGAAGAGCGACAACACCCCCATCACCATCGCCGACCGCGAATCCCACGACCTGATTAAGGCCTACCTGGCCAAGACCCTCGTACCGGTACTCAGCGAGGAGGGACGCGAGATGCTCTACTCCGAGCGCCAGAGCTGGGACATGTTCTGGATAGTGGACCCGCTGGACGGGACCAAGGAGTTCATCAAGGGCAACAACGAATTCACGGTGAACATCGCCCTGATTGTGGACGGACGCCCCGAACTGGCCGTGGTGTACGTACCCTACATCCGGAAGCTCTATTACAGCGAACGGGGCGAGGGCTCGGTGGTGATTGAGCAGGTGGCCCCCGACGCCGCGGCCGACATCGCCTACGCCGACCTGAAGGCCATGGGGCGGAAACTGCCGCTGCACCCCCGCTGCAACGCCCCGATACGCATCGCCGTCAGCCGCTCACACAACACCTACGAGACCTACGCCTACATCAACCGAATCAAGGCCGAATACCCCGATGCCGAAATCGTCGAGCAGGGCAGTTCCTACAAGTTCTGCATGCTGGCCGAGGGGGTCGTGGAGTGCTACGTCCGCACCACCGACACCTACGAATGGGACACGGCGGCCGGCGAGCTGATTCTGGAGGAGGCGGGCGGACGCACCCTCTCGCTGCCCGGCCGGGAGGACTTCTCCTACAACAAGGAGTCGCTGGTCAATCCCCACTTCTACTGCATGAGCCCCCACTTCCTCGACGGACCCGCGCTCGACACGCTCTGAGAGGAACGGAATAAGACGAAGCGGGCGGAACCTCAGGGGTTCCGCCCGCTTCGCTTTACGGCAAACGCGCCTCAGGCCTCGAGCGCCAGGTCGAGCACCTCGGCGTTGGTCTTCACGTAGTGGAAATTCAGACCGGCGATGTAGTCGGCCTTAATCTCCAGAATATCCTTGCGGTTGTCCTCGCACAGGATGATGTCGGTGATGCCGGCCCGCTTGGCCGCCAGTATCTTCTCCTTGATGCCGCCCACGGGCATCACCCGTCCGCGGAGCGTGGTCTCGCCCGTCATGGCGATACGCTCGCGCACCTTGCGACCGGTGTAGGTCGAGACGATGGAGGTGACCATCGTGACGCCCGCGCTGGGACCGTCCTTGGGAATCGCCCCTTCGGGGACGTGGATATTGATGTCGAACTTCTCGAACTTCTCCTTGTCGATGCCCAGCTCCTCATAGTGGGCCTTGACCCACTCCAGCGCGATGGTGGCCGACTCCTTCATCACGTCGCCCAGGTTGCCGGTCAGACTCAGCGCCCCCTTGCCGGGCGTGAGCACCGACTCGATGTAGAGGATGTCGCCCCCCACCTCCGTCCAGGCCAGACCGGTCACCACGCCCGTCATGCCGCCCACTTCGTACATGTCGCAGCGGAACTTGGGCATGCCCAGAATCTTCTCCACGTCGGCCGCGGTGAGCTCGGTGGCGAAGGGCTCCTCGAAGCAGATGTTCTTGGCCTGCGCCCGGGCTATCTTGGCCAGGTGCTTGTCGAGGCTCCGCACGCCCGACTCGCGGGTGTATTCGCTGATAATCTTCTCCAGCAGGCCGTCGCTCAGGCGCAGCTGCTCGGGCTTCACGCCGTGGGCCTCGAGCTGCTTGGGAAGCAGGTGGTCGCGGGCTATCTGTATCTTATCCTCGAGAATGTAACCGGGAATGTTAATCATCTCCATACGGTCCCTGAGCGCGGGATTGATATTGGCGATGTTGTTGGCCGTGGCGATGAAGAGCACCTTGCTCAGGTCGTACTCCGTGTCGAGGTAGTTGTCGTGGAAGGTGGTGTTCTGCTCCGGGTCGAGCACCTCGAGCAGCGCCGAAGAGGGGTCGCCGTGGTTGCCGACGCCCACCTTGTCCACCTCGTCGAGGATGATGACGGGATTCGACGAACCGCACCGCTTGATGGTCTGGATGATGCGTCCGGGCATGGCGCCGATGTAGGTGCGCCGGTGGCCGCGAATCTCGGCCTCGTCGTGCAGACCGCCCAGCGAAATCCGGCCGAACTTGCGCCTGAGGGCTTCGGCCACCGATTTGCCCAGCGAGGTCTTGCCCACTCCCGGAGGGCCGTAGAGACAGAGAATCGGCGACTTCAAATCGCCCTTCAGCTTGATGACGGCCAGGTGCTCGAGAATGCGGTCCTTGACCTCCTCCAGTCCGAAATGGTCGTTGTCGAGCTGCTCGCGGGCATGGCGCAGGTCGAGGTTGTCCTCGGTGTACTCGTTCCACGGCAGGTCGAGCATCAGCTGCAGGTAGGTCATCTGCACCGAATATTCGGCCACGGCCGGATTGAGCCGCTCGAGCTTGCCCAGCTCCTTGAGGAACGTCTCGTTCATCTCCGCGCTCCACTTCTTCGAGGCGGCCTGTTCGCGCATCTTCTCGATGTCGGCGTCGGGGCCTCCGTCGCCCAGCTCCTCCTGGATGGTGCGAATCTGCTGCTGCAGGAAATAGTCGCGCTGCTGGCGGTCGAGGTCCTGCTTCACCTTGTTCTGAATCTCGCTCTTGAGCTCCACCAGCTGCTGCTCGCGGATGAGAATCTCCAGCAGGCGCCGTGCCCGGGCCAGCAGGCCGGGCGCCTCGAGCAGCGACTGCCGGTCGGCATCCTCCAAATCGAGGTTCGAGCAGACGAAGTTGATGACTCCCCGGCGGCTGTCGATGTTTTTGATGGCGAAGGCCGCCTCCTTGGGGATGTTGGGCGAGATGTTGATGATGTTGAGCGCGATGTCGCGAATCGAATCGACCAGCGCCTCGAACTCGATGTTGTTCTTGTCGGGGGTGGTGTCGCGCAACATCGACACGGTGGCGGTGAAATAGGGTTCGCTGGAGGTGAACTCCTTGATTTCTATCTTTTCCAGACCGTGCAGAATGACGGTCAGGTTGCCGTTGGGCATCTCCAGTATCTTGAGTATGCGGGCCGAGGTGCCGATGCGGTACATGTCCTCGGGACCGGGGTTGTCCACCTCGTTGTCGCGCTGGAGCACGGCGCCCAGCACCGAGGAGCCCTTCTCGGCCTCCCGAATCAGTTTCATCGACTTTTCGCGCCCCACGGTGATAGGTGTGATGGCGCCGGGGAATATCACCGAGCTGCGTAGGGTGAGTATGGGCAGCGAATCGGGAATCACCACGTCCGAAGCGGTTTCGTCCTCCTCGCCGGTGACGATGGGAATCACCTGATGCGAGCCGTCCATGAGGTCTCCGATGCCGGAGAGTTCGTTTATCTCAATCTTTTCCTTCTTACTCATATCTTCTCCTAAATTCGCGCAAAGATAGTTATTTTTTACCAAACGGCCTGCCGCACCGTTATATTATTTGACAAAATGACTATCTTTGCAATTCCAATGCAAAAATCGAACAACGAGCAGCAACAACGACCCGACTATGGAAACAGCAGACAAATACATTCCCCGGCAGATTGAGGGAAAATGGTACGACTACTGGATTGAAAAACGCTTCTTCCACTCGGAACCCGACCACCGGGAGCCCTACACGATAGTGATTCCGCCGCCCAACGTGACCGGCATTCTCCACATGGGGCACATGCTCAACAACACGCTGCAGGACGTGCTGGTGCGCCGGGCCCGCATGCAGGGCCGCAACGCCTGCTGGGTGCCGGGAACCGACCACGCCTCCATCGCCACCGAGGCCAAGGTGGTGGCCAAGCTCCGCGCCGAGGGCATCGACAAGTCGTCGCTCACCCGCCAGGAGTTCCTGCGCCACGCCTGGGAGTGGAAAGAGAAGCACGGAGGGCTGATTCTCAAACAGCTGCGCCGCCTGGGCGCCAGCTGCGACTGGGACCGCACCTGCTTCACCATGGACGAGGCGCGCACCGAAGGCGTGCTGAAGGTCTTCGTGGACCTCTACCGCAAGGGCCGCATCTACCGCGGCGTGCGCATGGTGAACTGGGACCCCGCCGCCCTGACCGCCCTCTCCGACGAGGAGGTCATCTACAAGGAGTCGCAGGGCAAGCTCTACTACCTGCGCTACCGGGTCGAGGGCAGCGACCGCAGCGTCATCGTGGCCACCACCCGTCCCGAGACGATTCTGGGCGACACCGCCCTGTGCGTCAATCCCAACGACGAACGCTACGCATGGCTCGCGCAGGATGCCCGCGTGGTGGTGCCGCTGGTGGGCCGCTCCATTCCGGTCATCCGCGACGAGTACGTGGACATCGAGTTCGGAACCGGCGCACTGAAGGTGACCCCGGCCCACGACGTGAACGACTACATGCTGGGCGAGAAGTACAACCTGGAGACCATAGACATCTTCAACGACAACGGAACCGTGAACGACAAGGTGGGACTCTACACGGGTATCGACCGCTTCGAGGTGCGCCGCCTCATCGAGCAGGACCTCGAGCAGGCCGGCCTGCTCGAGAAGGTCGAGGCCTACACCAACAACGTCGGCTACTCGGAGCGCACGGGCGTGGCCATCGAACCCAAGCTCTCGATGCAGTGGTTCCTGAGCATGAAGGAGCTCTCCGAACCGGCCACCCGCGCCGTGCTGGAGGACACGATAAGGTTCGTCCCCGCCAAATACAAGAACACCTACCGCCACTGGATGGAGAACATCAAGGACTGGTGCATCTCGCGCCAGCTGTGGTGGGGCCAGCAGATTCCGGCCTGGTATCTGCCCAAGGGCGGATTCGTGGTCGCCGAAACCGAAGCCGAAGCGCTGGAGCTGGCCCGCGAGAGGAGCGGCGACCCCGGCCTGACCCTCGCCGACCTGCGCCGCGACGAAGACGTGCTCGACACCTGGTTCAGCTCGTGGCTGTGGCCCATCTCGGTCTTCGACGGCATCCGCCGTCCCCACAACCCCGAAATCGAATACTACTACCCCACCAACGACCTGGTGACCGGACCCGATATCATCTTCTTCTGGGTGGCCCGCATGATTATGGCGGGGTACGAATACCGCGGCGACAAACCCTTCGCCAACGTCTACTTCACCGGCATCGTGCGCGACAAGCTGGGACGCAAGATGAGCAAGCAGCTGGGCAACTCGCCCGACCCGCTGGACCTCATCGACAAGTACGGCGCCGACGGCGTGCGCGTGGCGATGATGCTCTGCTCCTCGGCCGGCAACGACCTGATGTTCGACGAGGCGCTCTGCGAACAGGGCCGCAACTTCGGCAACAAGATTTGGAACGCCTTCCGCCTGGTCAATAGCTGGAGCGTGGACGACAAGCTGGCCCAGAGCGAAAGCAGCCGTCTGGCCGTGGAGTGGTTCTCCGCACGCTTCGACAAGACGCTGGCCGAAATCGAGGAGGACTTCGCATCGTACCGAATCTCCGAAGCCCTCATGGCCGCCTACAAACTCTTCTGGGACGACTTCAGCGGCTGGTACCTCGAAATGGTGAAGCCCGCCTACCAGACCCCCATCGACGCCCGGACACTGGCACAGACCAAGGGACTGATGGAGAAACTGCTCCAGGTGCTGCACCCCTTCATGCCGTTCATCACCGAGGAAATCTGGCACTGCCTCGCCGAGCGCGGCGAAACGGAGTGCATCACCGTCAGCCGCATGCCCGAACCCCAGCCCTGCGACCAGGAGCTGCTCGCCCGCATGGAGCTGATTATGGAGACCATCTCGGCCGTGCGCAACGTGCGCAAGCAGCGCAACATACCCAACAAGGAGCAGATTGCGCTGAAGGTCATCGCCGACGAGAACTACCACGCGGAATTCGCTCCGGTGCTGGTCAAGATGGCCAACCTGTCGGCCATCGAGCCCGTAACCGAGAAGTGTCCCGACGCAGCCGCCTTCCTGGTGAAGACCACCCAGTTCTTCATTCCGCTGGGCGACAAGCTCGACCGCGAGGGCGAGCTCCGCAAGCTGACCGACGAGCTGGCCTACCTGGAGGGATTCCTCGCTTCGGTGATGAAAAAGCTGGGCAACGAACGCTTCGTCAGCAGCGCACCCGAAAAGGTGGTGGCCACGGAGCGTGCCAAGAAGAGCGACGCCGAAGCCAAAATCGCCGCCATCCGCGAACGCATGGCCGAATTGCAGAAGTAACGGCGACGAATCCGACAGCGCATGTGCCGCACCGGCACGACGCGTCCGGCAACGACAAAAGGGGCTGCCCGCAGGCAGCCCCTTTGCATTTCCTAATTCCCGTCCCCAACCATCCGGAAAGACCGTGGTCTACAGCGAGCGCCTTGCGTCTCTCCCGGCACTGTCAGCGTCATGCCCCTCTTCCAATCCGCTCACTTGCCAAGCCTCACCCCGCAGCCTCCCCTCCGTAAAACCTACCCCCAACCACACTCTCTCGAAGCCTCGCCCTGCGGAAATCCGCGCCCTCCCCTCGCAGTCACAGACGGACAGACAAGCGGATGCAGGCGCATACACCGGCATCCGGTCCGTAAGGGCCGGGAGAGACAAAAACAGAGGGAAAAGACTATTGGCTGATTTCCACCAGCTGGGCGCGGTATGCGGCCAGAATCTGCGATTTGGAGATGAAGCCCAGATAGCGGCCGTTCTTGTCCACGACGGGCAGCATCCAGGTCTTGTTCTCTTCGAACTTGCGCAGCACGCTCTGAATCTGTTCGTTGGGAAGAATCTTATCGGGCGGCTGTATCATGTAGTGCGTTATCGAGCGGATGTACTTGCCGCGGTCGAAGAGGTCCTTGCGCAGGTCGTCGAGCTGCACTACCCCCTCCAGCCTGCCGTCCTCGGCCACCACCGGGAAGATATTGCGCCGCTCGGTGCTGACGAACCGCACGATGTCGCCCAGCGTGGTGGAGCGGTCTATCTTGTGGAAATCGGTCTCCATCAGCTTGTCGATATGCAGGAAGACGAACACCGACTGGTCCTTGTCGTGGGTCAGCAGTTCGTTGTTCTTGCGCAGCTTCTTGGTGTAAATCGAGTCGGGCTCCAGATAGTAGTCGATGGCGAACGAGATGGAGGAGACAATCATCAGCGGGATGAACAGGCTGTATCCGTTCGAAAGTTCGGCGATGAGGAAGATGGAGGTGAGCGGAGCGTTCATCACGCCGCTCATCACGCCGGCCATCCCCACCAGGGTGAAGGAGACCAGCGGCAGGTGCAGTCCGAAAATCCAGTTGCCCACGAAAGCCACTATCGCCCCCGTAAAAGCGCCCACGAAGAGCGACGGGGCGAAACTTCCGCCCACGCCTCCGGCCGCATTGGTGGTGGCCATGGCGATGACCTTGCAGAAAAGAATGGCCAGCAGATAGAGCACGATGACCCACGGAATCCCGCTGTACTTGTAGAAGAGCGAATTGTCGAACAGCGTGGCCGTCTGCCCGTGCATGAGCGAGGTGAATGCCTCGTAGCCCTCGCCGTAAAGCGGCGGGAAGATGAAGATGAGCACGCCCAGCACCACGCCGCCCGCCAGCCACTTGCGGCCCTGACTGCCGATGCGGGAGAAGAGACGGGCCACCGCCGAATTCACCGTGGTGAAGTAGTAGGCGATGAAACCGCACAGGATGCCCAGCAGCACATAGATGGGGATGTTCACCAGATTGAACTTGTCGGCCACCGTCACGGCCAGAATGGGCTCGAAGCCGCGCAGCAGGAAAGCCAGCGTGGTGGCCGTCACCGTGGAGATGAGCAGCGGCACCACCGAACCCATGGTGATGTCGAGCATCAGGATTTCCAGCACGAAGACCACGCCCGTGATGGGGGCCTTGAAGATGGAGGAGAGCGCAGCGGCGGCTCCACAGCAGAGCAGCAGCGTGATATTCTTGTAGTTGAGACGGGCCAGCTTGCCGATGTTGGAACCGATGGCCGCTCCCGTGAGCACGATGGGGGCCTCGGGTCCCACGCTGCCGCCGAAACCGATGGTGACGGCTCCGCCCACCACCGAGGTGTAGCAGTTGTGCCCCTTGATGCGCGAGCCTTTGCTCGACATGGCGTAGAGCACCCGCATGACGCCCTCCGAAATGTCGTCCTTGACCACATAGCGCACGAACAGCGAGGCCAGGATGATGCCCACGGCCGGATAGACCAGGTAGAGGAACCCCGCCCGGTCGGTGGGGAACCAGCTCACCAGCGCCATCTTGATGTAGTGCAGCAGGATTTCGAAGACATAGGTCCCCATACCCGCCAGCAGGCCGACGATGACGGCAAGAAATATCATCATCTGGCTGTCGGACATGCGCCTGGTCAGCCCCAGAAACAGCTGGTAGATACGTTCTTTCACTCGTTTTTGCGCTTAGATGCGTTAGTAGTCCGAGACTTCCGGAGCGGGATTCAGAAGCGGTGGATGCCCATTATCTCCCGCACGTCGCGCAGCGTGGCGTCGGCGCTGCGGCGCGCCCGCTCGGCGCCCTCGGCGGTCACCTCGTGCAGGTATTTGTCGTTGCTGCGGATGTCGGCGATGCGCTCCCGGATGGGGGCCACGGTCCGGATGATATCCTCGGCCAGCTGCTTCTTGAGGTCGCCGTAGCGAATCTCGCACTTGTTGTACTTTTCGGTGAAGAAGTCGATGGTGGAGGGCTCCGAAACCGCCTTCATGATGGTGAATATGTTGCGGACGGGCTCCGACATGGGCGAATCGGGAGCCTGGGGTCCCGCGTCGGTGACGGCGCGCATCACCTTCTTGCGGATGGCCTCGTCGCTGTCCGAGAGGTAGATGCCGTTGCCCTCGCTCTTACCCATCTTGCCGTTGCCGTCCAGTCCGGGAATCTTCACCAGCTCCTGCCCAAAGTTGTAGGGGACGCTCTCCGGGAAGTAGTTCACGCCGTAGATGTTGTTGAACCGGCGGGCGAACTGGCGGGTCAGCTCCAGATGCTGCTCCTGGTCCTTGCCCACGGGGACGTGGGTGGCCCGGTGAAGCAGGATGTCGGCGGCCATCAGCACCGGATAACAGAGCAGGCCCGCATTGACGTTGTCGGGCTGCTTGCGAATCTTGTCCTTGAAGGAAGCGGTCCGCTCCAGCTCGCCCACATAGGCGTGCATGCTCAGCAGCAGCGAAAGCTCCGCCACCTGCGGCACGTCGCTCTGGATGTAGATGGTGGCCACTTCGGGGTCAATGCCCGCGGCCAGATACTCCGAGAGGATGTTCTTCACGTTGCCGTGCAGCTGCCCCGGGTCGGGATGGGTGGTCAGCGAGTGGTAGTCGGCTATGAAAAAGAAACAGCGGGCGTCGTGCTGCATCCGGGTGAAGTTGCGCAAGGCGCCGAAATAGTTGCCCAGATGGAGCTGTCCGGTGGAGCGTATTCCGCTCAGTACGATATTCTTGTTATCCATAATACGTTGTTTTGAATTCGCAATCGGGACCTTCGGCATCCGCCTCTCTTCGCAACTCCGCCCGTCCGGTCCCCGCGCCGCCGCCGGCCGCATCCGCTGCGATGCCGGCCGAAAAGCGGGCCGCTGCGGCCTCCGCCGCAGAGCGGGGCGAACCGCCGAAAAGTCACCGCAAAATTATAACTATTATTCCAAAGTTTCAAGGAATCCCCCGCGGATGTCCGCCGCCGCCGGCAAGTTTTCGCTTTTTTATACAATATCCTGGGCGGGAAAGGGAAATAATTCGGGATTCGTGAAATTATTGCTTACCTTTGCCCGAACAATCGACCCCGGACTGCGGCCGCAGGGCCTCTTCCCCGAAGCGCCGCCCCGGCCGCAATCCGGAAACAGACAAGAAAAACTCGGAGAATGAACACATACTGGAGACTGCTCGGGTTCGCCAAACCCATCGGAAAATACGCCATCCCCTACTTCTTCTGTTCGCTGTTGCACGCGGTGCTCAACACCTTCAACTTCGCCATGATAATCCCCATCCTCAACGCCCTGTTCCGCACTTCGGGGGCGCTGCCGGTAGTGACCTCCATGCCGAAGTTCTCGGTCGATACGGAATATTTCAACTCGATGGTCAGCTACCTGCTCTACCGCATCTTCGGCACCGACTATTCGGCCACCGACGTGATGATACTGCTGGCCGTGCTCATCGCCTCGCTCTCGCTCTTCAACAACCTGTTCCGCTATCTGGGCGAGCTGACCGTGGAGACGATGCGCATCCGCACCCTGCAACGCATCCGCGACCGGGTCTACGACAACGTGATGGGACTCCACGTGGGCTATTTCAGCAACGAGCGCAAGGGCGACATCATCTCCAAAATCACCTCCGACGTGATGATGGTGCAGTTCTGCATCACCAACACGCTCCACGTGGCCTTCCGCGAACCGCTGCTCATCATCGGCTACATGGCGCTGATGATTACCATCTCCTGGGAGCTCACCGTCTTCTCGGCCCTGTTCCTGCCCGTGGCGGCCCTGCTCATCGGCTCCATCGTCAAGCGGTTGCGCCGTCCCGCCAAACTCGGCCAGGAGAAGATGGGCGAAATGGTGAGCATGATGGACGAATCGCTGGGCGGCATCAAAATCGTCAAGAGCTACAACGCCACCGACTACATCCGCGCCAAATTCCGCAACATGAACCTCGCCCTCTCCGAAATCTCGCTCTCGATGGCCCGCCGTCAGCGGCTGGCATCGCCCATGGGCGAATTCCTGGGCATCACGGCCGCCGCCGTGCTGCTCGTGTTCGGCGGCCGGCTGGTCATGCAGGGGAAGCTGGACAGCGGCGCATTCATCGCCTACTTGGCCGCCTTCTCGCAAATCACCCGCCCCGTGAGAGCCTTCATCGAAGCCTTCGCCACCATCAACCAGGGTATCGCCGCCGGCGACCGCGTCTTCGGCCTGCTCGACACGCGCAGCGAGGTGACCGACGCTCCCGATGCGATTGCCCTGGACGAGTTCCGCAGCGAAATAGAGTTCCGCGACGTGCACTTCTCCTACGGCGACCGCGAAGTAATCGGCGGAGTGAGCTTCAAGGTGCGCAAGGGCGAAACCGTGGCGCTGGTGGGCCCCTCGGGCGGAGGCAAATCCACGCTCTCCGACCTCATTCCCCGCTTCTACGACGTCACCGCGGGCGAAATTCTCATCGACGGCCGCAACGTCAGGGAGTACACGCTCGAAAGCCTGCGCGAGTGCATGGGCATCGTGTCGCAGGAGACCATCCTCTTCAACGACACCATCGAAAACAACATCCGGCTGGGCCGGCTGGACGCCACCGACCGCCAGATTGAAAACGCGGCCCGCGTGGCCAACGCCCACGACTTCATCCTGGAAACCGAAAACGGCTACCGCACCAACATCGGCGACCGGGGCGTCAAGCTCTCCGGCGGCCAGCGCCAGCGGCTGAGCATCGCACGCGCCGTATTGAAAAACCCCCAGATTCTGATTCTCGACGAGGCGACCTCGGCCCTCGACACCGAGAGCGAGGTGCTGGTGCAGGAGGCGCTCAACTCGCTGCTCGAGGGGCGCACCTCGATAGTCATCGCCCACCGGCTGAGCACGATACACAACGCCGACAACATCATCGTCATCGACCACGGCCGGATTGCCGAACAGGGCAACCACGCCGAACTGATGGCCCTGGGCGGCATCTACTCCAAGCTCATCGAGATGCAGCAGCTGGCCTGACACCCGGCTGCCGGCTTTTTTGAGCGAGACCCGCGCACTGCGGCACGATATTATCACCCCTGTCCCGACGATGAAAACCAAAATCATAACCGTCATGAGCACCATAGCCCTCTGCACGTCGTGCCGCTGCGGCGACACGGCGGGCTACCCCACCGACACCATGAAGACCGGCGACGGCAAATGCCTCTCGCTGACTTTCTTCGCCCACTCGAGCCTGCTAATCGACTACGACGGGCTGCGGATATACACCGACCCCGTGTCCGCCCACGCCGACTACGCCCGGCTGCCGAAGGCCGATGTCATCCTCATCAGCCACGAGCACTACGACCATTGCGACCCGGCCGCGGTGGAGCTGCTCTCGAAGCCCGAAACCCTGCTGATAGCCAACGCCGGCAGCCTGGCCGCACTCGGCAGAGAGGGCACGGCCCTGAGCAACGGCCAGAGCGCCGCCCCCCTGCCCGGCCTGCGCATCGAAGCCGTACCGGCCTACAACATCACCCCCGGCCACACCGATTTCCACCCGCAGGGCGGACGCGACAACGGCTACGTCCTCTCGCTCGGCGACACGCGCATCTACCTGGCCGGAGACAGCGAGAACACCCCGGAGATGATGGGCCTGCGCGACATAGACATCGCATTCCTGCCCGTCAATCAACCCTATACCATGACCGTGGAGCAGGCTGCGGAGGCCGTGCACGCCATCCGCCCCGCCATCTTCTACCCCTATCACTACGGACAGGTGGAGCAGCGCACCGACCTCGCGCGGCTGGCGGACCTGCTGGCGGACCTGCCCGAGACCGAAATGAGGATAAGGCCGCTGGAGTAGCTTCCGCGCCGTACACTCCTCCGCCTCCCCTTTCACTGAGCACCCGAAGAAGGAGGAGGAGGGGGACGACCGTCCCGGCAGGGGCTCCCGCTGCGGCGGGGGCCCCTGTTCGCGTTTCTCCCCGCCCCCGCCGCAGCGGACCGGGGCGCCCGCCCGCCGCAGCGCGTTTTTTTCGGACGGGGAGCGCTCCGATATAGAAAAAAATGATAATCTTTGTACCCGAGATAAGAGAAACACCATGACAATCGTCCAACTCGAATACCTGCTCGCCGTAGCCAATTTCGGCAGTTTTTCCATCGCCTCGGAGCACTGTTTCGTCACCCAGCCCTCGCTGAGCATGCAAATCAAGACCCTCGAGGAGGAGCTCGGGGTCACCCTGCTCGACCGCTCCAAGAAGCCGGTCATCCCCACCCAGGCCGGCGAAGTGGTCCTGGAGCGGGCACGCCGCACGCTGGCCGCCTACAACAACATCCGCGAGGCGGTGAACGAGATGAAGGGCGAGGTGTCGGGCCACCTCAGCCTGGGGGTCATCCCCACCGTGGCCCCCTATCTGCTGCACAAGTTCCTGCCCCGCTTCATGAGCCGGTATCCCAAGGTGGAGCTCGAAATCCGCGAAATGGTGACCGCCGACATCTGCGCGGCGCTCAACCGCGACGCCATCGACACGGCGCTGGTGTCGAGCGGCACCTGCCCCGAGAACATCGCCGAACAGGAGCTCTTCAACGACCGGTTCTTCGCCTACGTCTCGCCGCTCAATCCGCTCTACGAACGCAGCAGCATCCGCATCGAGGACCTCGAGTCGCGGGAGCTGGCCGTCATGAGCGAGGGACACTGCCTGCGCAACCAGGTGCTGGAGCTCTGCCCCGGGGCCGGAAGCGGCAACATCATCCGCTACGAAAGCGGCTCGATTGAGACCCTCATGCGCATCGTGGACTGCACGGGCGGCGTGACGGTCGTCCCGGAGATGGTGACGGAGTTCATTCCCGAAGCCCGCCGCAGCCAGCTCAAGCCGCTGGCCAAAGGGGCGCTCTCGCGCAAAATATCGCTGGTCGTGCGGCGCACCTACGTAAAGAGCTCGGTCATAGCCGCCCTGAAAGGATGTATCCTGGAGAGCGTAACAAAATCGAACTAAAGGGGGCGCAATTGCAGGATATTTGCTAAAGATTTCCTACCTTTGTAGATTGAAAGGAATTAAACGGAATTTATGAAAGAACTGATAGAAACTATCGTAGAAGCAATCGAAGACAAAAAGGGAAAGAACATCGTCTCGCTCGACCTGAGCGGATTCGACGGAGCCATCTGCTCCGCTTTCGTGGTCTGCAACGCCGACTCCACCACGCAGGTGGCCGCAATCGCCGCCGGCATCGAAGAGAAAGTGCTCGAAAAACGCGGCGAAAAAGTGTGGCGCGTGGAGGGACTCGCCAATTCGCTGTGGGTGGTACTCGACTACACCGACGTGATGGTGCACATCTTCCAGACCGAACTGCGCGATTTCTACCGGCTCGAGGAGCTGTGGGCCGACGCTCCCGCCACCAGCTACCAATATGAACTGTAATGCCAAAAAGCAGACCGATGGGACAACAAAATAAGACAATCATACCCCGGCCCAAGAACACGCTCTTCTGGGTTTGGGGCATCATTCTGGCCATCATACTCGGATTCAGCATCTTCGGGCAGCGCGACATTCCCGTGGAGACCAACTGGAACCGCATCGAGGCCATGATAGCCAACGGCGACGTCTCGAAAATCGAAGTGGTGAACAAAGAGGTCGCCGAAGTGTACCTCAAGAAATCGGCCATCGAGAACTACCGCCAGTCGGAATACAAGACCCTGCCCCGCGAGGGAGTGCAGTTCCGCTTCACCATCGGGTCGGTCGATTCGTTCAGGGCCGACTTCGACGCCGTCACCCGGGCTCACGACCAGGAGGTGACGCTCACCTACCGCAACAGCCGCGAAGGATGGAACACGGTGCTCTCGCTGCTGCCGTGGGTCATCATCTTCGGCGTGTGGTTCTTCATGATGCGGGGCCTCTCGCGCGGAGGCGCCGCGGGAGGAGGCTCCGGAGGCGTCTTCAACGTGGGCAAGGCCAAGGCGCAGGTCTTCGACAAGAACAGCGACACCAAGGTGACCTTCAAGGACGTGGCCGGACTAGAGGAGGCCAAGGTCGAAATCATGGAAATCGTGGACTTCCTGAAGAATCCCCAGAAATACCGCGACCTGGGCGGCAAGATACCCAAAGGCGCCCTGCTGGTGGGACCTCCGGGAACGGGCAAGACCCTGCTCGCCAAGGCCGTGGCCGGCGAAGCCAACGTGCCCTTCCTCTCCATCAGCGGCTCGGACTTCGTGGAGATGTTCGTCGGCGTCGGCGCATCGCGCGTGCGCGACCTGTTCCGGCAGGCCAAGGAGAAGGCCCCCTGCATCGTCTTCATCGACGAAATCGACGCCATCGGCCGCGCCCGCGGCAAGAACGCCGGCTTCTCGGGCAACGACGAGCGCGAGAA
>JAGBHC010000043.1 GCA_017935625.1 Rikenellaceae bacterium
CGAACCGGGGCAACCGAACCGGGGCAACCGAACCGGGGCAACCGAACCGGGGCAACCGAACCGGGGCAACCGAACCGGGGCAACCGAACCGGGGCAACCGAACCGGGGCAACCGAACCGGGGCAACCGAACCGGGGCCGCTACTCGCGAGTAGCGGCCCCGGTTTATTATTGCCGCCCGAAAAGGGCGGGAAATCCCCTCCCCCGGCACACCGGAACGGAAAAGGCGCGGCACGCTCCGAGCCGGCGGATAATTCTGCGAAATCGGCCCGCTTATATTGCAAAAATCAAGAAAAACACTTACATTTGTGTACTATTTATCGTCGAATCGTCGCACGATGATTCCCTTCCGGGCTCCGGCGCCGATTCCAATCGGTCTCGCCCCGGAGCGGAATCGGGAGACATCCCCGCGGCCGGACGACGATGAATTCGGCTCAGCCGAAAAAGATACGACAAAGGAGTGACGACCTTTATACTTTCAGCAAACCATAGGGACTTATTAAGAGGTTGAATCGGGTATAAGCGTTGTCTGGGTTCGTTATACACTCTCCATCCGCTTGGAGGAGATGAAAAACGGGCGCAGAACAACATCCGATTCGGGTTTCCTATGGCCTGCTGTGAACGTTGAACTGCGCCCTTTTTTTTGTAACCGGACCCGCGGGCGCACTGCATCCTTCCCGATACCTCGCAGATTCGACGATGCCCCGTCGCCAACGGGAGCGCATGCCGCATCTCCGGTGCAGACGGGTCCTGCCGCCGAAACGCCCCGCGGAGCCGACCGATAAGGCATCCGAAACACAATCGGAATGCCGGCATTGCCGAAAAAGTACAGCTCCCGGTTCGCGTAACCGAAAAGCCTGAAGCAACACCAACATGACAGCGGGCCGGGACTGTACCTTTGCGTCGCCCCCTGCCGGGGTGCCGGGGCCGCCGCCCGCCGTCGCCCGCCGTCGCCCCTCTCCGCGGACAGGATTCATACAAGAGAACTCACCCCTGCCGGAACGACTTCCGACAGGGGTGATTCTCATCTTCGGGAACACCCGGCCGCGCCGTCTCCCTCCGGGCGACGGCACGACCGGCACCCGCTATTTCTTGCCCCGGAAATGCAGGTCGGCGAACTTGATGAACTGCTCCCAGTCGAACCGCAACACGGCATGGGGACCCTTGCGGATATGGTAAGCGATATGGCCGTCGGCATAGGGTTCGTCGATACCGGGCATGGTGTCGGTGCCGATGCCCTTCAGACCGTAGAGCGCATAAACCGGCTCGGCACCCTTACCGCCCAGGAATTCGCCCTTCTGGTCGGACCAGTTGTCGGTCTCGGCACTGGCGATGTAGATGGGACGCGGAGCGATGAGCGCCACCAGCTCGTGCTGGTCGAAGGGAGCCAGCATCTCGCGGTTGTTGAACTGCTTGTAGTTGCCGCAGAACCAGTGCGGAAAACGGACGTTCATGGCCTCGATGGTCTCGCCGTACATACGCCGCGAAATGGCCACGCCGCAGCAGCCCGAGTTGCCGGAGAGCACCATGGCGAAGCGGGGGTCGGAAGCTCCGGCCCACACCGCCGTCTTGCCCAGACGCGAATGTCCGATAACGGCCACATGCTTGCTGTCCACGTCCTTGTCCTTCTCCAGATAGTCCATCGCACGGCTCATGCCCCATGCCCATGCGGCAATCGAGCCCCACTGGTCGGGGTCGGGACGCTGCTGCGAGCCCGTATAGTAGAGGGGATGGATGCCGTTCTGGAAATCGTCGTCGAAGTCGGGGTCGATGTCCGTATAGCAATAGGTGGCCAGGCCGTAGCCGTTCTCCAGAATCATGTCGAGCTGCCACGCCTCCTTCATCATGCCCCGCTTCAGGGCACGTCCCCCCGCAACGGGTTCGGGAACTGCCACACCCGGGTCGTCGGTGACGGTGCAGTTATGCATGAAGCTGATGCCGAGGAACATCGGCACGGGGCCGGTGACACCGTTGGGCGTGTAGACCTGCAGCTTTATCGACGGGTCGCTCTCGCCGGCCGTGAAATATATCTCCACGTCCTTGCGCGTAGCCCGCCCGTCCAATGCGTTCGGGTCGATGTGCTTCACCTCGAAGTGCATCGCCTTGGGCCGTCCGGGCGCCTTGCCGAACATGTAGGTCTCGAACATCGCGAACACCTCCGGACGGCGTTTGCGCTCCCAGGTCCTCGCGTCGGTCACCCGGGTGCCGTCGCGCGACACCAGCGGGTCGGGCAACGTATACTGCGGAACCTTGCTCTCGTCGTAATTGGCAAGCTCCGAATACTTCTTGTCGGCGGCCGAGAGCTTCTGGGCGCGCGCTTCCGCACACCCCAGCGCCAGACCCGCCGCAAAAACGAATATCGCTACTCTTTTCATTCTCTTCAAATCCGTTTCATTCCACTTATTTTACCTGTTTCACGCCCTTGGGCAACGACACTTCGCTCTTGACGCTGCCGTCGGCCTGACGCGTATGCTTGACGGTGATGACCCCCTTGGGAGTCGGAACGGTGCCCTCGACCCACTCCAGGTTGCCCAAATGGGGCTCGATTTTCACCTTCGCACAGCCCGGGTCCACGATTTTCACACCCAGCACGTGCTCGCTCAGCCATGCGGTCGGGCCCGAAGACCAGCCGTGGCAAAAGCTGTGACGGAAACCGGGATAGCAGTAGGCTCCGAAATCGCCGTGGATATCCTTCTTGCCCGCAGGGGTAATCTCGTCGAGACGGGCGGCGTTCTCCAGCCACTCCATGTTGAAATCCTCCCAGAAGGTGGTGGCGCCCATGTCGAGCATACCGCCCCAATACTGGCTGATGATGTCCATGGCGGTCTCGTATTCGCCCGCCAGTGCCAGCGACTGGAGCATGTAGTAGCCGTAGAAGGTGGAGAAGCCTTTGGGTCCGCCCACGGCCACCACTTCGTCGGCAGCCTGCTTGGGGTCCATGATGCCGGCGATGGCCATCAGCGCGGCCGCCTGCTTCAGGTCGTTGTGAGGCATCACCTTGCGGTTGAGACGCTCGCGCGCCGCCGCACACACGGCCGCGCTTTCGGGCTCGCCGAGGATGTTGCACAGCTTCTCGGCATCGGTCAGAGCCCAGCCAATCAGCGCCCGGTAACCGGCCTCCACACCCGCGCGGTTGCCGCTCGACGGCCAGTCGAGGAAGCGCGAACGGGCCAGATTCTCGTTGCCCTGCTCATCGATTTTCTCGTCGATTTGCTTAATCAGGCCCAGAATGTAGTCGCGGTGTTTCTTGAGGAACTCCAAATCGCCGTTCTGCATGTACCAGTCGTGGTGGCCGATAAGATACCACATCGAATAGGCGCTCATGCCGTTCATCCAGCCCGGAAGCGGGAACTGCTGGCAGGCCAAATCGAGGCTGCGCGGAATGACCTCGTTGTAGCCGAACACCTTGGTGATGCTCATCAGCTCGGGATGCATGTCGCCCAGCCACACCAGACGGTCGCGCTTGATGCCGTCCCACAGATACTCCTGCATGTTGAGATGCACCGTGTAGGCACCCGTGAGCCAGATTTTATTCAGACGCTCGTTGTTGCTGCGGAACGAACCCAGGTAGGGGATGTCGCGGTAACGCAGGATGGCACGCACCTCCTTGAGCGAGATGGTGGTATTGGGCTGCAGCAGGTCGATGCGCACGAAACGGAAACCGGTGTTGCCGATTTCAATCATGCCGTCGCGCGGAATCTCCATCACGATGTCCCGCTTGGCATGGTCGTCGGTCGAATAGCCCACTTTCCACTCCGAATTGAGGGTCTGGCTGTTGGCCTCGCCCACCGACTCGCCGAAGCGGATGCGCACCAGCGACGGCTCGCGGCGCGACGAACTGCCCATCAGCATCTGCAGACCGCCGTGGAGCTCCTTGCCGAAGTCGAGCAGAAGGGAAGGCGTCTGGTTGGAGGTGCTGGTCATGGTGCAGGTATTGCGGCGGCCCATCTCGGGCTGGCTGTTGCCCGGAGCCAGCAGCACCTGCTCGTTGGTTATCAGTTTGCCGTCGCCATCGTATTTCCACACGATGCGCACCGGCGAAATGAAGGCTCTCGCCATCTCGTCCTTCTGGAATTTTCCGCCCGAATACTCCTCTCCGAATACCGGCGGCATGTTCTGTGCCGAAGCTCCCGACACACAGGCTGCCAGCAACAGGGCGGCCAAAACTCGTTTAGTTCCTCTCATAATCAGATATCATTAATAGTTTGGTTAAATTAAGGTTTCATCGCTCTTTGCCGAAGCGCTCGGAAATGACCTTCAGCATATCGGCGGTCATCTCCTCCAGAGTCCACTTCGGCTTCCATCCCCACTCCTGGCGCGCGCAGCTGTCGTCGAGGCTGTTGGGCCAGCTGCGAGCGATGCTCTCCTTGACGGGGTCTATCTTGTAATCCATCCTGAAATCGGGCAGGTGCTTGCGGATTTCGGCACAGATAATCTCAGGCGTGAAGCTCATCGAAGTGACGTTGAAGCTGTTGCGGTGAATCAGCTTGTCGGGGTCGGCCTCCATCAGCTGCACGCAGGCATTCAGCGCATCGGGCATGTACATCATGTCCATGTAGACGTCCTGCGGAATCGGGCAGGTGAAGCGCCCCTTGCGCACGGCGTCGTAGTATATCTCCACCGCATAGTCCGTGGTTCCGCCGCCGGGAAGCGTCACATTGGAAATCAGTCCCGGGAAACGCACGCTGCGGGTATCCACCCCGTATTTGAGGTGATAGTAGTTGCTGAGCAGTTCGCCCGTCACCTTGCAGACGCCGTAGACCGTGGTGGGCTGCATCAGCGTATCCTGCGGCGTGTTGTCCTTGGGCGACGTGGGGCCGAAAGCGCCTATCGAACTCGGGGTGAAGAGCGCGCAGCCGTACTGGTGGGCCACCTCCAGCGAGTTCATCAGCGCCCCCATGTTGATGTTCCAGGCCAACTGGGGGTCTTTCTCCCCCACGGCCGACAGCAGGGCCACCAGGTTGAAAATGGTGTCCACCTTATATTTATTGACGGTGTAGCCGTAGGAATTGGCATCGAGCGCATTGAGCACGGCAAACGGTCCGTTTTCGCTAAGGTTTTTACACTCACGCACATCGGTAGCCACCACGTTCGACTCGCCATAGAGTTTGCGCAGAAACTGGGTCAGTTCCGAACCAATCTGTCCGCCCGCACCAACGATAAGAATCCTTTTCATTTTCTATTCTGTTTAGTCTTGTTTCAGAGTATAAAGATAAATATTTTTCCAATAAAATCGAAATATATTTGCAAAATTGAAAAATCCTCCCTATTTTTGCATCGCTTTTCAAGGGAATTGCTGTTGTAGCTCAGTGGTAGAGCACTTCCTTGGTAAGGAAGAGGTCACGAGTTCAATCCTCGTCAACAGCTCAATCTCGAAAGAAACCGCCGAAGTTCGTTCTTCGGCGGTTTTTCATTAAATCATTTTCATTCGGCGCCTTACGAACCTTTGCAACGACCCGGGGAAAAGAGACGAACTTTCTCTCTACAAGCATCTCAAAGCTGCAAGAGAAAGAAAAGGACTTACTCTCCGTTCCCAACACACCGTAAGCATTATTCAAAATTTAATCTCAAATGTAATCTATTTCGCTTCCTTTCTTATTAACTTTGTAGGAAAGAAGATACTATGAATAGAATTATATTAATCGGGAATGGTTTTGATTTAGCACATGGACTAAAAACGAGCTATCAGAATTTTCTTGACGACTACTGGCAAAAATGGTATCCGCAACTGTGCGCCTGCAATGATAATCAAATATCAGATGAACTGTATCTTTTTAAAAGAAAGCGAACAGGTCTGGACGAGAATGAACAATCGTTCTATCCTCCAATGCCACACACAGATATGAGCAAGACATTAGAACAAATAAGAGATGAAGAACATATCGAAATCCAATCATTTAACGATATATCTCGATTATGTAAGCTTTTTAATGAATATCACAACAAAATACGAAATTCGTCATGTAAAATACATCATCAATTCAAAAGTCAGCTATTTGCAGAAATACACAACTCTTATAACAATAAGTGGGTGGATATTGAGAATGAATATTATCAACTATTGAGCAAAACGTATTATGGTAAATATTCTCAATATGAAACAGCTGAAGATTTGAATGCCGATTTAAATCTCATTAAAAAGAAGCTAATCGAGTACTTAAGTAGAATCCAAAATGAAAAAATCACGGATGAACTTTTTAACGCAAGAATAAATCAAATATTATTCGAACCCTTTAAACTTCAAGATATATCTATGGGAGGCCAAGATTTATTTTGGAAAGATATTCTATCTTACATATCCAAACTGTGTCCAGAAGAGATAGAAGTAGAACTGAACAACAATCCCCAGTATCTGATGTTTGGTAACACCGAAAAAGAGGCTGCCCGCGAAATAATAAAAGATAAATTCAATAAAGGCTTACTAACGAATTTCCTGTCCCCGGGCCGTATACTCTTCCTTAATTTCAATTATACGAATACTGCCGAGAAATTATATGCGAAATCGGATGAAAACCCATGTGAATTGATACATATTCATGGAGAGTTGAATAACCGTGACAATCCGATTATTTTCGGATATGGAGATGAGATGAATGAAGATTATAAAAAAATAGTCGATTTGAATAACAATGGATATTTGGAAAATATCAAGTCAATCCGCTATCTCGAAACCGATAACTATCGCAATCTTCTCTCTTTCATAGATTCCGCACCTTATCAAATTTATATTATGGGGCACTCTTGCGGCACCTCTGACCGCACTTTGCTAAACACCCTTTTTGAACATGAAAATTGTGTATCAATAAAGCCATATTACCATCAAAAAGAAGACGGAACCGATAATTATATCGATATTATTCAAAATATATCCCGTGATTTTAAAGACATGACTTCGATGCGAGACAAAGTCGTAAATAAGAAATATTGCGAGCCCATGGTATCTCGATAGAATAAGTCTGCACTATTTCACGAACTTTTTCCGCATGCAATCGTTTCCGCATGCAGAGCCCAAGCATATTCTGATAACCTACTTCCAGGAACAGGGCAGGCTGGCAATAATGAAATTGCTGGTCGAACTCTCGGGGCATGCCCTCTCTCTGCTGAGAACCAAGAACAGTTTCCAGACGGTCGATTTGAACGAGTACCTCCCGGAGCCAGACTAACTCCCGGAGCCTTAGCCGCAAAAAACGAATCCCCCGCCGCGAACGTGCGGCGGGGGATTCGTTTCGAAAAGAGGTCGGCCGAAAGGCTACTCGGCCGGCTCCACGAGCTCCAGACGGAGGTAGTCGTATATCATACCGTTATTCACCGGACCGGCGGGCACGGTGATGGTCAGGCGGTTTTCGCCGGCCTTGAGCAGCGAGGCGTCGAAGCGCAGGTCGCGTTCGTACCAGATGCCCTGCTTGCCGTGACGGGTAATCACACCGTCGCCCGAAAGACCCTCCAGCACACCGGCCGGACGGCCGTTCACCGACACGTCGAGGTGCGAAGTGCCTGTTCCGCAGATGGCCAGACGCAGCACGGCTTCGCCGCGGGGAGCCTCCGGCAGGTCGAACACCACGGTGTAGGGCGTAGCCTCGCCCACCGAACGGATGCCGAAGAAAGGCAGTGCCTTGGCCTCGGGGTCGGTGTTATGCGGAACGTGCTGGAAGAACCAGTCCTTGGTCCAGTCGCTCTTGCCTACGGTGTAGGTGATGTCGTCGGGGAACTGCTCGGCATAGCGGAGCGAGATTTCGGGGTCGTCGTATTTGTCGCCCATGAAGAATTCGAGTCCGTTGCGGTTGGGAACGCCTATCTCCCAGAGCTGGCGGCCGTACCGCACGGGAGTCCAGGTCAGGGTTCCCAGGTCGAGCTCCTTGCCCGGCTCCACGACCACTTCGGTACGTGCATACTCGCCCAATACGCCGTCAGCGATGGCATGCAGCGTGTAGCGGCCGGGACGCACATTGGCTATCGAGAAGGCTCCGTCGGCTCCGCCCACGCACCAGAACTGATAGAATTTGGCATCGCGCTGCCAGTCGGTAATCACCTCGGCAGCCCCTTCGGGACGCGGCGAGACGTATGCCGGAGCGGTAAGGCCCACGGCCAGGTTGGTAAATCCGTCCGCTGCCGCCGGGTCGTCGAGCACCAGACGGCCGCGAACCGTCGCACGCTCGGCCTTCTTGGGATAATCGACCCCCTCGACCCACGCATAGGGCCACTTGGCGGCCTCGACGGCCGCACGCGCCCTGGCATCGTCGTAAATGGCCTGCGGGTCGCTGCCCTCATTCACGTAGATGAAGAACGGGCCCACCACCTTCGTCCACTGCTCGCCGGCGGCCACATTGACCTCGGCACCGCCGTAGTGGCTGCTGCGCCAGTAGTTGAGCACGCACGGAGCGGCCGCCTCGTTGGTGTCGCGGTGTCCCATGAACTCCACCTTGGTGGGACCGCCGCTCATGTACTCCATCGAGGGATTGATGAAGAAGAGACCCACGTTGCGGGTGGTACTCGACCAGCCGAATGCCGGATTGGTCGATTGCAGGGCGGTGAACACATACTTGTCACCGGTTTTCATCCCCTTAGGATAGTGGAGGTTGCGCTTGGCATCGACGCTCATCCAGTCGAAGAAGTCGGCCAGTTTGGCGCAGAAGCGGGCCTCGCCGAGCGAGGTGAGCGGATATTCGGGCGTGTGCTCGAACACCGAATAGGTGTAGACGCCCGGAGCGCCCTGTTCGAGCGTATAGCGAATCTCGATGTCGGAGACGAACTGGCCCTCGGGACCCGCACCGGGACCCGTACCCATCTTGCGGCCGTTGGAGATGGCCTTCACCGACACCTCGGCCCGCTTGCCGCCGTTGGCAGCGGGGTCGATGGTGACCGACGGAATGGCCGGAGCGCTGCCCTTCACGCCCATGGCGTCGTGCGACCAGTAGGCATGGGCGCGGCCCCCTATCGTGGGATTGGCCCAGTTGGGGTTGTCGGCCGGCGTTTCGCCCTGAGCCTCCGGCACGAAATCGGGCGAAAGCGTGGTGGCGAACATCTCCACTCCGTTGTAACGGAGCGAAACCAGGTCGCCGGTCACTTTGGAAATACGCACGGCCACGATGCCGTTATCCATGGTATAGGTCTCCACGTCCTCCGACAGAGTCACTTTCGGCGACGAGGAACATCCGACCGCCAGCATCGCCGCAACGGCGCCCAGCATCGGTATCAATCTCTTGAAAAACATTTTCATAGTCGGTTGTTATTTGTTTTTGGTATGAATCTATTTCGTTTTCACCTTGCTGTCGAGCCACTCGATGGCCTTGTCCTGAATGGCATCCGTCAGACGCCCGTAATCCTCGGGCTGCTGGAATCCGAGCGCATCGCGCCGGCCGTAGAGCGCATAGACCTCGGCGGCCCCGGCCACAGCCCCGGCCACCTCTTCCGGAGAGGCGTCGCGGTCCATGGTCGGCTGTACGACCAGCACGGGACGCGGAGCGATGAGCGAAATGACATCCTGATAGTCATAGGGCAGCTTCTCCTCCTGTCCGGCATAGAGGCCGATGCGCGGGATGAGGCCGTAGAGATGGCTGTAACGGGTGGCGCCGCTCATGCCGCGTTCGGCGGTGTCGGTGCGCATGGGGGTGAAACCGCACACGCTCACCACGCTGCGGATGCGCGGGTCGAACGCCGCGGCATAGAGACCCAGCGTGCCGCCCATGGAGAAGCCGTAGAGCGAGATGTTTCCGCTATCGACCACATCCTCCTTCTCCAGCGCATCGACCGCCAGACGAAGGTCCTCGACCATCTTGCCCATGCGGGACCAGTGGGGATAGCGTTCATGGAAATGTTCGGCTTCGCTCCAGCGGGTGCCGAATCCGCTCTGGTCGTAGGCCAGCACGGCATAGCCGGCCCGCACGAGCGCCAGAATGGGGTGCAGGTCGCGACGATAGACCCACATGTAGCCCAGCGGATAGTGGAAGCCGTGCAGCCACACCACCGTCGGCAGCTTCGCTCCCTCGGGCGTGCCGGCCGGATAGTAGAGGTCGCCGGAAGCCTCGCCGAAACGGATGCGGCGCGACTCCACCTGATTGCGTTCGGGAGCCCGCCAGCCGAATTCGGGGCTGGTGTTGGTAATCACCCAGGCCGCCACATCGGGGCTCAGCTGGGCGGGATTGCCCACGGTGCCCTTGGCTATTTCGGTAGGACCCGCATTGCGGCCGCCGCCGCGACGCATCATGCCCATCCCCTCGCCGGGAACGGGAGCCAGCACCGCAGGCGTGTCGCCGAGCATCCACCCGACGGCTCCGCGCAGCGCGTCAGCCTCCTTTTCCCAGGCTTTCACCGAGGTGCGCTTGTGCGCAGCCGCACGGACGGGAACCCCGGGAGCATCCAACGTCTCGCCGCTGCGGGAGCGCCACTCGTCGAAATTCCACGGGAAGACGAACCGGCTCTGCCAGGGCTTGTCGCTGCGGCCGAACTGCCAGTCGAGCCAGTCGATGCAGGCCTGCTGGTCGTTGGCGCCGTGAAAGCCCTCGATGGCGAGCATGTCCATCTTGCCCTCGGCCCCCAGCCGCTCGTACACCTTATTGGCCGACTGCCAGGCCTGTTCCATGGCCCATCCGTTGGCCACCTGGTCGGTGAAGCCCCACTGCATGAGAATGGCCCGCGGAGCCACCAGCGAGATGAGCAGATTGGCATCCACCGGCAGACGGTCCTCGTGACCCGCGAAGAAACGCATGCGGGGGACGAACCACGACAGGAACATGCGGGTCGTGCTCTCGATGCCCTCGCCGCCGCCTCGTTCGCCGGCATAGCGCCACGGCACCAGACCGCCCACGCCCGTACTGCCGGCCACTACGGCCGCGATACGTTCGTCGAGGGCCGCCGCCATGGTGGCCATCTTACCGTCGCGCGAGTAGCCGAAGATGGCGATGCGCTCCATATCGACCTGCTCCACCGTGGAGAGGTAATCGACCACCACCTGGGCCAGCCAGGCCCGGCGCGGAAGGGTGGCGAAATCGTAATCGGGATAGAGTTCGGCCAGCGGCGCGGCATCGTCCATGAAGTCGTTGCCGGCATATCCGGCCGAGATGTATCCGCGGCGAACCAGCGCCGAGCCCCAGCCGGCCAGCGACGGAGCGATGAGCACCGGCATCTTCACACCCGGTGCGGCGTCGGGCACCACCAGGCGGATGCGCACGCTGCCCTTCCCCTGCGGGCCGAACCAGACGCGCACGTTGGTCAGGGTATAGCCCTCGCCCTGGGTTCTGTCGAGCAGCTCCACGCGCGAAACGGTCGGTTTTTCGGGGAACGTGCCGGTCACGTACTTCTCGAAAAGCGAGAGAATCTCGGCACGGCGTTCGCGCCACTCGGCGGGTCCCACGGGACGTCCGTCGAAGAAACGCAGCGGGTCGGGCAGCAGGTTCGACTTGGGCAGCAGGTCGAAATCGGGAGGCAGCTCTCCGGTGGCCTGCTGCCAGGCATTCCACTCCGGAACCTGGGTCAGCGACTTCTGCATCCATTGCAGATAGGAGCGCCGCTGCTGCTCCGTTTCGGCCGACGCACGGCCGAACAAAGCGCACAGGACGCAGACGAACAGTAGATTTCTAATCATAGGTATAATCGTTTAAAGGGTTATTTTCTCTTGGGGCGGAATCACTCGGCCACGGCCGTCACCTCGGCCACGGCATCGGGCAGACCGGCGGCGGAAGCCGTCACGCGGATGACGCCCTCGCCCGTAGCACGCACGATGGCCACCACCCGGCCCTTGTAAGCGGTCCGGCGGTCGGTCTTGTAGCGTTCGTGACTGTATACGTCCGAGTTGTCCAGCGAAACGATTTCACCCGGACCCGACACCGAGAAGCGTATCTGCTCGCCGCCGTTGGGCGAACGCACGCCCTGGTCGTCCAGCACGGTGGCAGTCAGATAGGCGACCTGCTCCCAGTCGCACGGCAGGGTGTCGCGCTCGCAGACCAGACTCAGGCGGGTTCCCCTGCCCGCGGTGCGGTGCGCATGGCGGGCCGCTTCCCGGCCGCCGATGCGGCCGACCACCTCGATGACACCCGGCTCGAAGTCCACTTTCCAGACATTGGGGGCATCGTCCTCGGCCACGGCCTGAACGCCCTGCGAACGGCCGTTGAGCAGCAGCTCCACCTCATCGCAGTTGCTGTATGCCACCACCTCGGCCTGATAGCCGTCGGGGTCGGTCGGAGTCCAGTCATCGGTGTAGCCTCCCGCCGGCGCATCGTCGCGACGGACGATATGCACCATGGGCTCTTCGGTCCACCAGCTCTGACGCTCCCACGAGAGGTGCTTCCAGTTGCCGTTGCGGTCGAACAGACCCGTATTCCACGAGACGCGGGGCCAGTCCGACTCGCCCAGGTAGTCGAATCCCGTCCAGATGAACATGCCCGCCATGGCCGGCGTGTCGCGCACGGCGAGCCACGACGAACGGGCCGGGGTGTTCTCCGTGCCGATTATCTTCCGTCCCGGCTTAGCGGCTCCGGCCGCTATCAGTCCGCGCTCGCCGTAGTTCTGGCCGATGATGTCAAGCATCTCCGAGAAGCCGTTTTCGAAGAGCTTCATCTGCACCGGACGGAACAGAGCCATGGTGATGGGGCGCGTGGAGTCGAGCTCGCGGGTGAGGTCGCGCAGACGCAGGAAGCGCTCGCGGCCCTCGGGGCTGTTGAGATTGTCCCGGATTTCGTTGCCCAGACTGTAAAGGATGATGCTGGGGTGGTTCCTGGCCCGGACGATGGCCGCACGGGTGTCGGTGTCCCACCACTGTTCGAAATGGAGGTTATAGGCCTTCTCGCCGTTGGGCTTGGCCGCGGTCCAGGTGTCGAAAGTCTCGTCGAAGAGCAGCATGCCCAGGCTGTCGCACAAATCGTAGAACGACTTGTCCATCGGGGCGTGTGCTCCGCGCAGCGCGTTGCATCCTATCTGCTTGAGGCGCAGGATGCGGCGCTCCCACACCGAAGCGGGAACCGCCGAACCGACGGCACCGCCGTCGTGGTGGACGCAGGCACCCAGAATTTTCAGGTTGCGTCCGTTGAGCCAGAATCCGGTCTCGGACTCGTAACGGAACTCCCGGATGCCGAACCGGTTGATATCGTCGTCGAGCACGCGGCTGCCGCGGCACAGCTCGGTGCGGGCCGTATAGAGTTTCGGAGAGACGATGTCCCAGCGTTCGGGATTTTCCACCGTCAGCCGCTGTTCGCACACCGCCGTGTCGCCGGCCGCAATCTCCAGCACGCTCCCCGCAGTGGCGAACACCGCCCCCGAAGGCGAGGTCACCCGGTTGCGAAGCGTCACTTTACGCGGTTTGTCCGAACTGTTTATCACCGCGCTGTGGATGCAGACGGTGGCCTGTCCGTCCGAAACCTCCGGCGTGGTGACGAAGACCCCCCACCGCTGGAGATAGACCTCCGGCGTGGCAATCAGACGCACGTGCCGGTAGATGCCGGCCCCCGTATACCAGCGCGAAGCGGGCTGCACCGAGTTGTCGGCACGCACGGCTATCACATTGGGGCCGTCGAAATCGAGGTATTCGGTCATGTCGTAATGCAGCGGCAGGTAGCCGATGGGGCGATGGCCCAGATGACGGCCGTTTATCCACACGTCGCTGTTGGCCATCACGCCGTCGAACTCGACGAACACCCGGCCGTTCCGCTGCGAAGCGGGCACGGTGAAGCTCTTGCGGTACCACCCCACCCCGCACGGCAGATAGCCGCCTCCGCGGCGCGTAGGGCTCTCGGGGTCGTAGTCGCCCTCGATGCTCCAGTCGTGCGGCACATCGAGCCGACGCCACCCGCTGTCGTCGAACGAGGGTGATTCTGCGGAAGGAACATCGCCGAGATGGAAACTCCATCCCCGGTCGAAATCGGTCACGACACGTCCCGGCTGCCCGCAGGCGATACCCGTGTCGAATAGTAAAATACAGACAGAGCACAAGATAGCCGAACTTGCACTCAAACGAAATTTCCGTTTCATAATAGTTTGGTATTAGGTTCTCCAAAGGTAGGAGAAAAAGTCGCGAAATCCAAGAAAAAGCCGCACGAAAGCCCTTTCGCGGCCGCGTGCATGCCTTTTCAGGGCGCCGTCACTGCCGGCGGAGAGATACCTCAGCGGCCGTTCCGCCCGAGCTTCAGCGCACGATAGGCCGCCGTGCGCTCGGCCATGTTGGCCCGGATGTCGGCCGAAAAGAGCCACGAATCCATGAAATGGAGATTCCCCCGCGGGAACAGGTCGGCGAACTCCTCCCGATAGCACTCCGCGGGGTCGATGTCGGGGCAAATCAGGAAACCGCCCTCGACCCATGCCCGTGTCAGAGCCGGACGGGTCGCATAGGCCCCCAGCTGCCGGTCGAAGCGAATCGCCCCCAGATGCTCTTCCCGCAGCGACGGGACCGAATCGGTACGCCAGTTCACGGGATTGATGCAGACCGCCGGCTCTCCCGTCCACGGCGAACGCGCCGAAGGGTCCGAAAGCGAATTGAAGACCACCGCAACGCCCACGTCGTCGCGCCCCCGGGCCGGACGGATGCGCTGCGGCGCCGCGGCCAGCCGCTCGGCCGTAATCCGGCAGCCGAAGAGATAGGCGGCTATCATGCGGTCGAACTCCTCGTCGGTCACGCCCTCCGCGAGCAGCTCCAGCAACATCGAAGAGCCCTGACTGTGGCCCAGCAGCATGAAAGGCCGGCCCCCGTTCAGATGCTCCATGTAGTAGCGGAAAGCCCGCCGCACGTCCTGCGCGGGAACCGCAGCCAGCGAGTCGGCCGCCGCAGCTCCGCGACGATAGGCCGCCATGGTAAGCTGGCGGTAATAGGGGGCGAAGAAATTGTAGTCGCCGGCCGCATACACCCCGCGGTTGTAGCGCAGGTTGCTCTCGGCAGCCAGCCGCTCCGTGCTGTCGGAGACATCGGTATAGAGTGCGGGCTCCCCGTCGGCATCGGCCGGAGCGCTGCCCGAGGTGGGATAGACGTAAAAGATATCGACCCCGTGACCGGGATTGGCCTCCAGCCCGCCGTACCAGGACTCGGGGCAGGCATAATCGGGCGCTTCGGGCAGCCCCTCCGCGGGTCCCCCGCAGCCGGCCAGCGCCAGGAGGCACCACGCGGCTACTGCCCGGCCCATCCGGGCCGCAGCAGCCGAAAACATGTTCCGAAAAGAGATTCGCATGACGGCTAACGGTTATTGTTGTTTTTCACCACGAACACGAGCAGCACCGCCACCACGAGCGTGGCCGCAGCGAAGAGCAGCGTGGAGACGAAATGGAACGAAATGACCTCCTCGCCGGTGGTGATGAGCGCATAGATGTCATTGACCACGGAGTAGACCGACATGGCCGTCAGAATGGAGAGGATGATTTCCACCATGTGCGAAGAGCGGGTCTGCACCTTGGTGTCCACTCCGTCGATGGCATACTTGAGCGCCTGCTGGCCCTTGAGGAAAAGCGCCTCGCGCGAGGCCGACTCGAACTCCCGGCGGGCACGCATCGTCAGGGCGAGTTGTTCGGCGGTCAGTTCGCGGACCGAGATGCCCACCTGCTGCAACAGCAGATTGTCGCGGTTGATGCAGCGGCGCATCAGGGTGTGGTCGAAAGCGATGTCGTCCCGCACCAACTGCAACAGATTCTTATAGCAATTGGCCCCGTTGTCGAAAACGAGCGTCTCCCACGCCGCGGCCACCGAGGCGAACGAAAGCCGGTGCATGAGTTCCGGGTCGGGCGTCCCGGCGGTGAGCCACACGTAGTGGCCGAAACGCTGCCACGTCCGGTTCCCCTCCAGACACAGGGACGAATCCCCGTATCCCCAGGCCTCGCGCAACGCGGCCGCCTGGTCGGCCGAAGTGCAAAACGTATGGTAGGTGAAAACGTAACTCTCGCTGGCGTCGCACATTCCGCGCTCGACCAGGAAATGGGGCTGACCGAAACTGAAATCCTCCCGGCGACTCACCCACTCGTCCAGCGAAGCGAGAATGCGCCCGACCGAGGCCCGGTTGTCCGAAATCCCGTTGGCCAGCGCGACCATGTCGCTCTTGAATCCGGCCGCACCGCCGTCGCCGCAGGCCGCCTCGCCGAAGACCTCCACGACAAGAAAGCCGAAGCAGCCCACCAGCAGCTCCACCCGTTCCACCCGGCAGACCCCGAGGCTCGCCCCCCGCAGCAGCTCTGCCGCGGCCTCTGCGCTCAGGTGAAGCCGCCACATCGAAAGCAGCCCCGCCTCGTAGCAGTTGGCCGGGTTGTCCGCCGCATGCAACAGACCGAAGCGGGTCTGCACCGCCGGGAAATCCGTCAGCGGCCGGCGGTCCAGGTCGTGCCGCACGGCGGCATCGACATGCCAGTGAAAGGAGAATAGAAATTTTGCCATCGCTCGAAAAGTTCGCTGTTAGTCGCAGGCAAATATAATCGATTCGGTTCGATTTATCGCACGCCGCCGCCCCTTTTCGTCGCACGGAGGCACCCTTTTTTCCGAATGCCGGCGGCTAATAGAGTTCGGCGAACTCGTAACCGTTGCCGCACAGGTCGAGGTAGCGCATGAACTCCGCCCGTTCGATGACCACCGTGGCCCGGTTGTCGTTGGGATGGAAACTCAGCGACGGGCACTCCCGCAAGGCAGCGTCGAGAAACAGATGCACGTGGTTCTCCGCATCGTTTATCAGGCCGAACGGCGACACCGAACCGGGAAGCAGCCCCAGATAGCGCTCCATGCGCTGCTCCGAGGCGAAAGAGAGTTTTCCCTGCCGCAGGCGCTGCTCCAGGTCGCGGATGGCCAGCGTCTGCGCGGCGTCGAAGACCACCAGATAGTGGCGATTGCCCTTGTGGTTTCTGAAAAACAGATTCTTGCAGTGCTTCGAACCGTCGTCTCGCCAGTAGCGGCGTGCGATTTCGATGGTCGGGGCTTCCGGATGTTCGTACCACGAATAACGGATGCCGGCCGCATCGAGAAAATCGAAGACCCGTCGTCGTCTCTCCATACCCGCTCCCCCCTATCGGCGCCCGCCGGAATTCCTGAAACCGTCGCGGGTGCGGATGCCGTCCTCTATCTCGCTCTGCTGCTCGACGTACTTGCTCAATATCCAATGCGTGACGCTGTAAACGGTCGAATCGCGGTTGCCGGTCACCACATAGGCCTGCTCGAACTCCCATCCCAGCTCGCTCATGTAGTTCATGGCATCTATCATGGAGTTGAAACGCAGCGTTTTGCCCTGTTCATCGACCAGGCTGTTGTTCCACCCCTGCTTCTGACCGAAATCGATGCTCACCGAGACCTTCCGGCCGAAGGGCGAACTGCCCTCCACCAGCCGGCAATAGACCTTGTGCCGGGCCTCCGCCCATCCGCAAACAAGCAGCACGGCACACAATAACAGTAATTTTCTCATCACTCTTCTCTTTTCTTTTCGAATCCTCACATTTCGCGAAGGGCCCCCTTCTCACGGCCGGCCCCGAAAACCGGACGGGCCCGGCTCCTGCGAGCCGGGCCCGTCCCGATAAAACGTCGTTCGGCTCCCGAACCTACTCCCACTCGATGGTGGCGGGCGGTTTGGAGGAGATATCGTACACTACGCGGTTGATGCCCCGCACCTTGTTGATGATGTCGTTGGACATGCGGGCCAGGAACTCGTAAGGCAGGTGGACCCAGTCGGCGGTCATGCCGTCGGTGGAGGTCACCGCACGCAGCGCCACGCAGTTCTCGTAGGTGCGCTCGTCGCCCATCACCCCCACGCTCTGCACCGGCAGCAGGATGACGCCCGCCTGCCATACCTTGTCGTAGAGGCCGTACTCGCGAAGGCCGTCGATGAAAATCTTGTCGGCCTCCTGCAATATCCTCACCTTCTCGGCGGTCACCTCGCCCAGGATGCGGATGCCCAGACCCGGACCCGGGAAAGGATGGCGTCCCAGAATGAGGTCGCTGATACCCAGCTGGCGCCCCACCCTGCGCACTTCGTCCTTGAAGAGCAGACGCAACGGCTCGACGATGCGCAGATTCATCTTCTCGGGAAGACCGCCCACGTTGTGGTGCGACTTGATGGTGGCCGAAGGACCGTTCACCGACACCGACTCGATGACATCGGGATAGATGGTTCCCTGAGCCAGCCACTTCACCTCGGTGAGCTTCTGCGCCTCGCTGTCGAACACCTCGATGAAATCGCGGCCGATGATTTTACGCTTGCGCTCCGGGTCGGTCACCCCTTTCAGGTCGCCCAGGAACTTGTCGCCGGCCTTGACTCCGATGACCTGCAGACCCATGTCGCGGTAAGAGGCCAGCACGGTTTCGAACTCGTCCTTGCGCAACAGACCCATATCCACGAAGATGCAGGTCAGCTGACGGCCGATGGCCCGGTGCAGCAGCACGGCAGCCACCGACGAATCGACGCCGCCCGAAAGGCCCAGCACCACCTTGTCGCCGCCGATTTTGGCACGCAACTCGGCTACGGTCTGCTCGATGAACGAATCGGGCGTCCAGTCCTGACGGCAGCCGCACACGCCCACGATGAAATTGCGCAGCAGCTCCTTGCCTTCGGTGGAGTGATAGACCTCGGGGTGGAACTGAATGCCCCACGTCTGCTCGCCCTCGACCTGGAAAGCGGCCACCCGCACCTGGTCGGTGCTGGCGATGACCCGATAGTTGTCGGGGATGGAGACGATGGTGTCGCCGTGACTCATCCACACCTGCGTGGAGGCCGAAAGGCCGCGAAGCAGGGGATTGTCGCTCTCGCCCACGGTCAGCATGGCGCGGCCGTACTCCCGCGTGTTGGACGGGGCCACCTCGCCGCCGAAATTGTGGGCCAGATACTGCGCCCCGTAGCAAACGCCCAGCAGCGGATAGCGGCCCTTGATGCCCGACAAATCCACCTGCGGCGCCCCTTCGCTCCGCACGGAGGAGGGACTGCCCGAGAGAATGACCCCCACGTACCCCTCCAGCGAGGGAATCCTGTTGTAGGGATGAATCTCGCAATAGACGTTCAACTCCCTGACCCTTCGCGCAATGAGCTGGGTGTACTGCG
>JAGBHC010000044.1 GCA_017935625.1 Rikenellaceae bacterium
GACAGGGTTATCCGGTTACTTTCGGTTCCGCGCAAGGCTTTCATTCTTTGTTGGTCTTGGACCGGGCCTCCATTCTTTCTCTGTCTTATATAAGGCCCCAATCTCTCTCGGTTCTGTGCAACGCTCTCCAGCCGCAGTTTCCGCAAGGGGAGCACTTCGCTTCCTATCCGTTTCTTCACGCCCGATTCCGCACCCTCGCTTCTTCCCTGATTTTCAAAAGGCGGATTTTCGTGCCGCCATTTCAGAGGAAAGTCGAATAGACTGTTCCTTTATAAAGTGAGTGAGGCGCGCGTTTCCCGCCTTGCGGAAATCGGGGAGAAAGGGCGGACCCGCCGGAGGGCGACCGACGGGCCGAAGAGGGAGCGGGAAGTGCTTCGAACACCCCACCGTAACCTTTGCCGTGAGAAAACACCTCTTCGGCCCGTCGGGGAAACGGGGCCGTTTTGCTTGCAAAACCGCGCCAGGCGCCCGTTTAAGCCCGACAAGTGTCCGCCCCCGCAATTTCCGCCTGGCGGTGGCTTTCGGTTCTTTTGTCCACACAAAAGAACACACGCACACGCAAAGCGTGTATATTGATAATTAAGAATGTTCCCGTAAGGACGGAAGCAAAAGACGGTTTGATGGGAGTGACGAATATTCAAGAGCACCTCTCTTTTGGTTTGCGTGCGGAGGTGAGGAGTCAAAGGAATGAATTGTTGAAAATGATTACCAGAGGAATGAAATGTTAGAAGAGCGAGGTGTTCAGGGGGAGCAGAGTTGTCAAAATAAGAAAGGTTTCGGGAAATGAATTGTCGGGGAAGTGGGGAATTTAAAAAGAGTGGACGCACATCTCCCGCCTTGCGGAAATCGGGGAGAAAGGGCGGACCCGCAGGAGGGCGACCGACGGGCCGAAGCGGGAGCAGGAAGTGTTTCGAAACCTTCTATCGAAAACCTCGCCGAGGAGGTAATTCTCCGGCCGGCCCGTCGGAGAAACGGGGCCGTTTTGCTTGCAAAACCGCGTCAGGCGCCCGTTTAAGCCCGACAAGTGTCCGCCCCCGCGATTTCCGCCTGGCGGTGGCTTTCGGTTCTTTTGTCCATACAAAAGAACACACGCACACGCAGAGCGTGATTCATAAGACACAGCTCCCCAAGTACGAAGAATCGGGGGCGGAGGTATCTCTTGTCTTGCTTCCCGATTTTCGCCTGGCGGTGGCTTTTGGTTCTTTTGTCCATATAAAAGAACAACACGCACACGCAAAGCGTGTATATTATAACGACGGAATATACCGGGACAAGCAGAAAAGGAGCGGCCCGAAAAGCCGCTCCTTTGAATTTCAGTGGGGAAAGCCGCCCCGCCCTATTCGATGGCTATGGTGTAGTTGTCGAGATAGCGCACCAGCACCCACTCGCGGTTCCGATGGCTCTCCGAAGGATTCTCCTGCCCGAAGCGATAGGGGGTCTGCAACCCGGGCGACGAGGCGAGACGCTCCACCTGCCGCTCGAAAGTGCGGCCGTCGGCCTGCGCCGACCCGATGAAGAGTTTCACGGCATCGTATCCCCGGTAGGAGTACAGCGACGGCAGCGACCCGAAATCCTTCACATAGCGTCGGTCGAACTCCTTTACCCGGTCGTTCGAGCGGTCGGCATGGTAGGAGGAGACCAGACACACCTTGAGTTTGAAGAAGAGGTTGCGGTCGATATTGCGGTAACGCGACCACGACGAATTGCCCACCACCGTGATGTTCGCCCGTTTGATGCTGCGGGCCACCAGGTTGTTGTTCACCGAGCTCAATGCCGCCAGCGCCTGGTCCACGCCCAGCGCGTCGGACGAAAGCACCACGAAGACATTCTCGCGGTCGGAGGAGAGCATGTCGGCCAGCGCATCGACCTTCTCGCCGCGACGCACGGTGTAGGTGCCGTAGCCCGTTCCGGGAAGGAGCTCCTTTATCCGGTTTTCGAAATTGCGGTCGGTGCGGTCGGTATAGAGCAGCACGATGTTCTTGTCGCCCGCGAACAGAGGACGCATCTTGTCGTATTTCGTCTCTTCGTCGGGGGCCATCTGCCAGACCACCCCGCTGTGCAGACTATCGAGCGCAGCCAGCGGAGAGACCACCGCGACATGCTCCCGTTCCGCGAATCCGACGACGGCATCGAGCTCCTCCTGATAGACCGGACCGATGATGAGGTCGGGATTGAAGTCCCGGCCTGAGACAATCTCCCGCACCCGTTCGGGCGACCGGGCGGTATTGTAGAGATTCAGGCGGACCTCCACGCCGGCGGCCTTCATCTCCTGCAGGCCAATCAACACGCCCTTGTAGAAGTCGGCCATTCCGCCGTTCACCCGTCCCCCCGCATCGCGGAGCGGCAGCATGAGCGCCACCTCCACGGGTCGGTTCCACGGCAGCGGGTCCGCCACAGCGGCGCTCTCCCGGTGGAATCCGCCGAACGGAGCCGCCGTCAGCGACTCGTCCGGTCCGGTCTCCTCCACCTGCACGGTTTGCAGTTCGGCCGCATCCGGAATCCGGATGATGCTCCCCGCCCGGACACTGCCGCCGAGGTTGTTGGCGGCCTCTATCTGCTCTACGCTCACCCCGAACCGCTTGCTCAGTCCGTAAAGCGTCTCGCCGCGTTCCACGATGTGATAGACATAACCGTCCTGTCTTTGTTCCAGGCTGTTGCGATACTCCTCCCACTCGCGCGTTATCTGTGTCTGGGACGCATCGCCCATGCTCTTGCGGCGCAGCATCAACTCCTGTCCGACGGCGAGCGAGGTCGGGTCGATGCCCGGATTGTCCTCGATGATGGTGTTTATCGAGATGCCGTAACGCTTGGAAATCGAATAGAGCGTCTCGCCCTGATTGACCGTATGGCTCTGGAACTGACGTCCCTGCTTACGCGAGAACAGGGGCGTTCCGAGCCCCTTGCCCGTACTCTGTCCCGCGGGAATCCGCAGCCGTTCACCCGCCCTGAGGCCCTGCTCCAGCGAGGGATTCTCTTCGCGCAGCAGCTTTTCGCTCACCCCGTAGAGACGGGCGATGGAGTAAAGCGTTTCGCCCTTCGCGACATCATGTATGCGATATAGCTTTCCCCCGATGTTCACCGTGGTGGCAGAGGGGGTCTGGGCCGACAGCGCCGCCGACAGCAGCAGCGAGAGGACGGCGAGTAGAACGTTTCTTTTCATATTTCGGGTCGATGGGTTCGGGTCCGCCGGGCAGGCCCGGCAAACGCAATTATCTCTTTTTGGCATTGGCGCCGCTCCGCCCGCGCAACCTGATTTCGGTCGCCACCTTCTTGGTGTAGAGCGGGAAGTCGCCGTTCATTATCCACGAGTAATAGGAGGGTTCGCTCTCGAAGACGTCGCACACCCGCAGTCCCTTGTGCTTGCCGAATGCGAAGACCTCTTCGTCCTGCTCGTTGTAGACTATTTTTCCGGCATAGTCGGCGCAGCGGGCCTGTTCCGAAAATTCGGAGAGGAAGTCGATGTCGTTCTGCAACCGGTCGGGATAGCGGTCGAGCTGCGCCATCAGCACCTCGTAGGTGGCCATGATGTCGGCCTCGGCCGAATGGGCGTTCTCCAAATCCTTGTCGCAATAGAACTTATAGGCGGCCGAAAGGGTCCGCTGCTCCATCTTGTGGAAGATGGTCTGCACGTCCACGAACTTGCAGCGCTTGAGGTCCGCATCCACACCGGCCCGCAGGAACTCCTCCGCCAGCACCGGGATATCGAACTTGTTGGAGTTGAAGCCCGCGATGTCGCATCCCTTGACGTAGGCCGCCAGCGATTTGGCAATCATGGCGAAGGTGGGGCAATCCTTCACGTCCTCGTCGGTGATGCCGTGCACCTGCGTGGCCTGCGGCGGAATGGGCATCTGCGGATTGAGTCGGCGCGTCTTCACCTCCCGGGTGCCGTCCGGGGCCACCTTCACCATCGAAATCTCCACGATACGGTCTTTGGCCGCATCCACACCGGTGGTTTCGAGGTCGAAAAATATCAGCGGTCGTTTTAAATTGAGTTGCATCTCTTTCTTCTCTGTTTGCAGGTCTTTTCGTTTGCAGGTCTTTTCCTCGATTTTCGCCAGAGGGAGGCGGACAACCTGCCGCACCGTCTCTCTCCGGCACTCTTTTCAACGCGACAGCCACTCCCCGCCGGGGGAATGGCTGTCGGTGTCGCATTGCGCCCGTTAGGCGTTTATCATCATGGGCATCAGCAGCATGAGCGTCGAGCAGGGCTGCTTCTGGTCGTAAATGGGCTTGAAGACTCCGGCCCGGGTCGAATCGGCCAGCTCCACCACCACGCTCGGGGTCTCGATGTTGGAGAGTATCTCCACCAGGAAGGTCGATTTGAAGCCGATGGTGATGGGCTCTCCGTCGTAGCTGCACGAGATGTTCTCGTTGGCCGAGACCGAGAAGTCGAGGTCCTGCGCCGTGAGGCTTATCACATTGTCGGCAATCTCCATCTTGATGAGGTTGGTCGCCTGGTTGGAGCAGACCGCCACACGCTTGATGCCGTTGAGCAGCTCCACGCGGTCCACGATGACCTTGTTGGGGTTGGCCGCGGGAATCACCGCATTGTAGTTGGGATAGTTGCCCTCGATGAGCCGGCAGATGAGGGTGTGGCTCTTGAGTTTGAAGAGCACGTTCTTGCTGTCGAAGCTCACCGCGATGGCCTCGTCCTCCTTCAGGAGCACGCTGCGCAGCAGATTGGCCGGCTTCTTGGGCAGGATGAACGAGGTGGTCGCCTCGCCCGCGCACTCGCAGGTGTGCTTCACCAGCTTGTGGGCATCGGTGGCCACGAACGTGTATCCCTTCTCGTCCATATTGAAGAATACGCCGTTCATCACCGGACGCAGCTCGTCGTCGGCCGTCGCGAAGAGGGTCTTGTTGATGCCGCTCACCAGCGTGTCCACATCGAACATGATGTCGGTCTTGTCGGCGCCCAGCTCGGGAAGGGCCGGATAGCTCAGGCCGTTGGAGCCGGGGATGGTCGAGGTGCCGGTTTTCCAGCTTATCTTGATTTCCCAGGTGGAGTCGTCTGCCTCGATGGTCAGAGGCTGTTCCGAGAACTCCTTCAGGGAGTCGAGCATCAGTTTGGCGGGGGCCGCGATAACACCCTCCGACTCCACCGAATCGGGGGTGAGCGTTCCCACGAGGGTGGTCTCCAGGTCCGAAGCCGTGACCTTCAGCACGCCCTCCTTGAGTTCCAGCAGGAAATAGTCGAGGATGGGCAACGTATTTTTCGAGCTGATGACCTTGCCCGTGGTCGAGAGCAGGGAGAGCAGCGATGAACTTGAAATGACGAATTTCATAATATTTTCCTTGTTTTAACTTTTCATTGTTCGAGCCTCAAAAATAGTAAAATTTTCGCGAACGGAGAAATCGCAGGCCCCTTTTCGACCCGATTCCGCACGTTCCCGAAGGCTGTCGGTCTCCGGCGGCCGCCGTCGCCGCGCCCTATCGGGCGGCCAGCTTGTCGAGCGCCATCTTTATCATCGCCTTCACGAAGGGCTTGTAATCCGTCACGGCGTTGTGCGCCACCCGCTGGGCGATGATGGTGCAGAGGGTCGCGGCACGGTGTCCCATCAGGGCGGCGAGGCCCGCCAGGGCCGACCCCTCCATCTCGAAGTTGGTGATGCGGCGGCCGTCGTAGCGGAACGACTCGATTTTGGCATTGAGCTCCGGGTCGGCGGGACGCATCCGCACCCAACGCCCCTGCGGCGCATAGAATCCGGGGGCGGAGACGGTGATGCCCTCGGTGCAGCTGTCGGCGAAGAGCTCGAGCAGCCCCCGGTCGGCATCGATGAAATAGGGCTTGGGCAGCAGTTCGCTCCAGCCGCAATGACGCATGAACTGGCGCTCCATCTCCAGGTCGCACACCTCGTTGCGCCCCTGGTAGAAGTTGAGCAGGCCGTCGAAGCCCACCGAAGTGCGCGAAAAGACGAAGGTGCCCACCTCGATATCCTCCTGAATCGCGCCCGAAGTCCCCAGTCGCAGCAGGGTCAGGCTCTTGCGCAGCTCCTTCTCGCGGCGGGTCCCGAAATCGACATTGACCAGCGCATCGAGTTCCGTCACCACGATATCGATGTTGTCGGTGCCGATGCCGGTCGAGAGCACCGTCATGCGGCGTCCCTTGTAGCAGCCAGTCACCGTACAGAATTCGCGGCTCTGGGTCTTGAATTCGCGCGACTCGAAAAACGAAGCCACCAAATCCACACGGCCCGGGTCGCCCACCAGAATGACCGTGTCCGCCACCTGGTCGGGTCTGATATGCAGATGGAATATCGACCCGTCCTCGTTTATAATCAGCTCGGAAGCCGGTATTGTTCTCATTTTGTCCATAGTTCTCCGGTTTTGAGGTTTGCCGCCAAAATCAATCGTCGGGTTCCGCCCGCCGCTTCCGGCAGGCGATATTTTACGAAAGTAAAGATACGGCATCCTCTTTACAAATCCAAATCTTCTCCCCTAAAATGAATAATCGTGCCGTTTTTTCGGGAAAAAGCACTATTTTTACGTCGCTGTAAACCGCATGCGGTCCGCAGCCCGCTTTTTTTTGAAAACGAACAAAATCATTTCAGAGCACATGACACTCATAAAATCCATTTCCGGCATACGCGGAACCATCGGCGGCCCGTGCGGCGAGAACCTCACCCCGGCCGACATCGTCAAATTCACCGCCGCCTACGTGCGGTTCCTCTCCGAGGGAAAATCCGGCAAGCTCAAAATCGTGGTCGGCCGCGACGCCCGCATCTCGGGCGAAATGGTGGACCGGCTGGTCGAGGGTACCCTGCTGGGCTGCGGCGCCGACGTGGTGAACCTCGGCCTGTGCACCACCCCCGGCACGGAACTCGCCGTGACGGCCTACGGCGCCGACGGCGGCATCATCATCACCGCCAGCCACAACCCCCGTCAGTGGAACGCGCTCAAGCTGCTGAACCGCCGTGGCGAATTCCTCGACGACCGCGAGGGCAAGCGGGTGCTGGCGCTGGCCGACGACCCCCGGTTCGAGTTTCCGCCCGTGGACGCCCTGGGCAGGGTGATAGAACGCAGCTCGTTCTCCGAACGGCACATCGACCGCGTGCTGGCGCTTCCGGCCGTGGACGTCGAGGCGGTGCGCGCCCGCCGGTTCAAGGTCGCGGTCGATGCGGTCAATTCGGTGGGCGGAACGGTCATTCCCGAGCTGCTGCGCCGCATGGGGGCCGAAGTGGTGGAGCTCAACTGCGAGCCCACCGGCGAATTCGCCCACAACCCCGAACCGCTGCCCCAGAACCTGACCGGCATCTCCCGGGAGGTGGTGCGCTGCGGCGCCGACCTGGGCGTGGTGGTGGACCCCGACGTGGACCGGCTCTGCTTCGTGTGCGAAAACGGCGAGATGTTCGGCGAGGAGTACACGCTGGTGGCCGTGGCCGACTACGTGCTCTCGCTCACGCCCGGCAACACCGTCTCCAACCTCAGCTCCACCCGGGCGCTGGCCGACGTCACCGCCGCACGCGGCGGCAGCTACGCGGCCTCGGCCGTGGGCGAGGTGAACGTGGTGGCCAAGATGAAAGAGACCGGCGCCGTCATCGGCGGCGAAGGCAACGGCGGCGTCATCTATCCCGAATGCCACTACGGCCGCGACGCGCTGGTGGGCACGGCGCTCTTCCTCACCCACCTGGCCAAACGCGGCGGCACCGCCTCGCAGCTGCGCGACTCCTACCCCGCCTATTACATCTCCAAGAACAAAATCGAGCTCACGCCCGACATCGACGTCGATGCGCTGCTCGCCCGCATGAAGGAGAAGTACGCCTCGCAGCGGGTGAACGACATCGACGGAGTGAAAATCGACTTCCCCGCCGAGTGGGTGCACCTGCGCAAGAGCAACACCGAACCCATCATCCGCATCTACAGCGAGAGCCGCGACAAAGCCTCGGCCGACGCCCTGGCCGCCCGCATCATGGACGACATCCGCGCGCTCGTCTGACCCGTACGACCCGATTCCGAACCCATTAAAACGACCTGACTCCATGGATACCAAGACCTACATCGCGGCCAACCGCGACCGCTTTCTGCAAGAACTTTTCGAGGTGCTGCGCATCCCCTCCATCAGCGCCCGCAGCGAACACAAACCCGACATGGTGCGCTGCGCCGAATGGCTGCGCGACAAACTGCTGGCCGCCGGAGCCGACCGGGCCGAAGTGATGCCCTCGGAGGGCAACCCGGTGGTCTTCGCCGAAAAAATCATCGACCCGGCCCGCCCCACCGTGCTCGTCTACGGCCACTACGACGTGATGCCCGTCGAGCCGCTCGACGAGTGGCGCACCGAACCCTTCGAACCGGTAATCGACCGGGGGCGCATCTGGTGCCGCGGCGCCAACGACGACAAGGGCCAGCTCTACATGCAGGCCAAGGCGTTCGAGACGCTGACGGCCACCGGCAAGCTCCCCTGCAACGTCAAGTTCATGCTCGAAGGCGAGGAAGAGATAGGCTCCCCGAGCCTCTACCGCTGGTGCGAGGAGCACCGCGAACTGGTGGCGGCCGACGTCATTCTGGTCTCCGACACCAGCCTGCTGGCCTGGGACGTGCCCTCCATCACCTGCGGGCTGAGGGGGCTCTGCTACATGGAGGTGGAGGTGACGGGACCCGACAAGGACCTCCACTCGGGTCTCTACGGCGGCGCCGTGGCCAATCCGGCCAACGTGCTCGCCAAGCTGGTGGCCTCGCTCACCGACGAACGGGGACGGGTCACCATCCCCGGCTTCTACGACGACGTGCGGGAACTCACCCCCCAGGAGCGGGCCGACTTCAACAAGGCCCCCTTCGACGCCGAAAAGTACAAACAGGCGCTCGACATCGCCGAGGTGGCCGGCGAAGAGGGCTACACCACCATGGAACGCACCGGCGTACGTCCCTCGCTCGACGTGAACGGCATCTGGGGCGGCTACACGCAGGAGGGCACCAAGACCATCATCCCCTCGCGGGCTTCGGCCAAAATTTCGATGCGCCTGGTTCCCAATCAGGACTGGGAGAAAATCGCGGAGCTCTTCGAGCGCCACTTCCGGGCCATCGCGCCGCCCACGGTGCGGGTGAACGTGCGCAAGCTCCACGGCGGAGCCCCCTACGTCTCGCCCACCGACCTGCCCGCCTACCAGGCCGCGGCACGCGCCTTCGAGACCACCTTCGGCAAGAAGCCCCTCCCCTTCTTCTCCGGAGGGTCGATACCCATCATCAGCGCCTTCGAGCGGATTCTGGGCATCAAGGCCATCCTCATGGGCTTCGGTCTCGACCGCGACGCCATCCACTCGCCCAACGAGAGTTTCTCGGTCGATTGTTTCCTGCGCGGCATCGAGACCATCGTCGAATTCTACAAGAACTACGCCCATGAATAACCCTGCGCAGCGGCCCGTCCGCCACGTGATATTCGACCTGGGCGGCGTGGTTTTCCGGCGCGACCCCTCCCGCCGGCAGGAGCTGATGCGCTTTTTCGCGTTCCTCAAGGAGCGGGAATACCCCGACTACTGGGTCGATTTCGACCGCGGCCTGCTCTCCCAGCGCGAAGTGGCCGAGCGCATGGCCGTCCACCGCGGATGCAGCGCCGACCTCTGCGAGCGGAACATCTCGGCCGCCCTCGAACTCCAGCAGGAGGTTCCCCTGACCAAAGCCCTCATCGCCGAACTCAAAGAGCGGGGCTACGGAGTCTACTGCCTGTCGAACATGTCCGCCGAATTCTACCGGCACCTGCTGGAATTCGAAGTGATGGGCCTCTTCGACGGAATCGTCATGTCGTGCGAAGAACACACGGTCAAGCCCGAACGGCGCATCTACGAGATTCTGCTCGGGCGCTACGGGCTCGACCCCGCCGAGGCGCTCTTCGCCGACGACCGCGAGGCCAATCTGCGGAGCGCCGAAACGCTGGGCATCCGCACGGTGCACTTCACCGACCCCGAAAGCGGCTGCCGGCGCATCCGGCTTCTCCTCGGACTCGAGGCCGCCGAATCCGAACTTTGATTCAAACCCAAACGAACAGAACATGAACACGAACTCTTTCATCGCACACCTCCTCGGCGCACTGACCCTCGCCGCCGTATCGTGCACCCCCGCCACCGTCACCCACACGCTCGTCGAAGTCGAAGCCCCGTTCCCCATGGAGCCGATAGGGGTGCCCGTCTTCCCCGACCGCGACTTCCCCGTCACCGACTTCGGGGCCGCCGCCGAACCCGACACGGACAACACCGCCGCTTTCGCCGCCGCCATCGAGGCCTGCAACCGGGCCGGAGGCGGCCGGGTCGTGGTTCCGGCGGGCGAATGGAACTCCGGTCCCATCCACCTGCGCAGCAACGTGAACCTCCACCTCGAACAGGGCGCCGTCATCCGCTTCACCGACGACCCCGAAGCCTACCTGCCCGCCGTAATGACCTCGTGGGAGGGCATGGAGTGCTACAACTACTCGCCGCTGGTCTATGCCTTCGACTGCGACAACATCGCCATCACCGGCCAGGGCACGCTGAGCCCCCGCATGGAGACCTGGCGCGTGTGGTTCGCCCGTCCGCAGGCGCACCTCGAAGCGCTCCGCCGGCTCTACACCATGGCCTCCACCGACGTACCGGTCGAGGAGCGGCAGATGGCGCAGGGCGAGAACCACCTGCGGCCACACCTCATCCACTTCAACCGCTGCCGGAACGTGCTGCTGGAGGACTTCGCCATCCGCGAGAGCCCCTTCTGGACCATCCACCTCTACCTGTGCGACCAGGGCGTGGTGCGCGGACTCGACGTCCGGGCCCACGGACACAACAACGACGGCGTGGACCTGGAGATGAGCCGCAACTTCCTGGTCGAGAACTGCACCTTCGACCAGGGCGACGACGCCGTGGTCATCAAGTCGGGTCGCAACCGCGACGCCTGGAGGCTCGACACCCCGTGCGAAAACATCGTCGTGCGCAACTGCGACATCCTCGAAGGACACACCCTGCTGGGTATCGGCAGCGAAATCTCGGGCGGCGTGCGCAACGTCTACATGCACGACTGCAAGGCCCCCGGTTCGGTTTTCCGCCTCTTCTTCGTCAAGACCAACCTGCGGCGCGGCGGATTCGTGGAGAACATCCACATGAAGAACGTCCGGGCCGGCAGCATGCTGCGCGTGATGGAGGTGGCCACCGACGTACTCTACCAGTGGAAAGACCTGGTGCCCACCTACGAGGAGCGCATCACCCGCATCGAGGGGCTCTACATGTCCGACGTCGCCTGCGACGAGGCCGACGCCGTCTACGAACTCAACGGCGACCCCTCGCTGCCCGTCCGCAACGTGGAGCTGCGCAACGTCCACGTGGGCCACGTGAAAGAGTTCTTCAAACGGGTGGCCAACACCGAAAACGTGGTCGAGGAGAACGTCACCTGCGACCGCCTCGGACAATAGACGGCCCGCAAAGACACGAGGGGGGGGGTACGGCCCGAAAGCCGTATCCCCCCCTCTTTTTCGAAAATCCCGGTACGGACTGTGTCGCCGGGCGGAGTCCGGGAGCGGACAAACGAGAGAAAGGGATACCTCCCGGCTCTTCCGCCCGGTCACAGTCGGAATACGAATCGGACAACCGCCTCTGCGCTATTCGGTCCCGGGCAGCATCCGCACGGCCTCTTTCCGCCGGCCGGCGGCATGCGGCTCCGCCGCCAGCGAATCGCGACAGCGCTGCGACGGCTCCGCCCCGACAGTTCCGGCGGCTCCGGCAATTTCAGCGGTTTCAACAACTCCGGTGGCTTCGGCGGGTCCGGCAGTTTCGATAACTCCAACGGGACCGGCATCCCCGTCAGCCCCAACTGCTTTGACAGCTTCGGCCGGGCCGGCATCCCCGACAGTTCCGTCAGCCCCGGCAGCCCCAACAACTCCGTCAGCCCCGGCAGCCCCGGCGGTTCCGCACTCCGTTCCGGAGCGGAAGAGCGAATCCGCCCCGACCGATTCCGCGGAGAGCGGACGGAAGTCGCCGCAGCACTCCTTTTTACGATGGATTCCGAGGCCGGTCAGACAGAGTCCGGCCAGCGCCAACAGCAATACGATTGAAATTACCAGAACAAGTTCCCGATTGGACATATACTTCATTGTTACGTAGTTTGCACCTCTACCCGCCCCGTCCGCACAAAAAAAGACGTGGACTTACCTTATCTTATTTGCATTCTGAGGTCTTAGGCTACCCAATGGCACAAATAACTAAAGTGAAGCCCACGCAAACTACGTGGGCATCAACTTCACTCCATGTGCCATACGGAAAGTTCCTAAGTTTCAGAATGCACAGAATAAAGCTAATGCTTTTTCATATGTAACCGGAAAGGGCCCGGGGCCCCTCCCTGCGGATTCGTCTGTCTTCGCCGACAGTCCCGTTTCCGGCGCGGCAGGCCGCACGAGCCGCCGCATCCGAACGCAAAGATAAGAATTTCAGTCCGAATATCGAACCGAAACGGACACAAAAAAGGGTGCCCGTCTTTCGGACACCCTTTTTTCGGTTCGTCGAGGCGCGTTACTCCAGCACGGCCTTGAACACCTCCAGGTCCGAGAACTCGGAATTGGCGATGTAGGTCGCAGCCGCCTGCACGTTGGCCTCGGCCATCTTGGTGTAGGCCTTCGCCGAAACCACATAATCCTCCACCTCGCTGCCCTGACGGATGAGCAGATAGGAGAGAATGATGTGACCGGCCATCTCCACCAGTCTGCGGGCGTGGAAATCCTTGAAGCCCTCGCCCTTGTGCTCGACCTCGACGGCCTCCACGCGGGCGACGGCCTGTTCGTAGGCCTCGCGCATGGCTTTCAGCTTGCCGAGCTGCACGGCGAACTCCTCGCTGTACTCGCCCGCCTCGTAGCTCTTAATCTGCTCGAGGTAGGTGCCCTTGGTGACGTGGTTGATGGCAGCCACCACCTGCAGCTGCGAGGTGCCCTCGTAGATGTTGGTGATGCGCGCGTCGCGGTAGATGCGCTCGATGGGATAATCCTTCATGTAGCCGCTGCCGCCGTGAATCTGAATGGCATCGTAGGCCAGCTGGTTGCAATACTCGCTGGAGAAGAGCTTCAGCAGCGGAGTGAATCCGTCGGCCAGCTTGGTGTAGAACTTCATCTCGGCACGCTCCTCGGGGGTGAGCGAACGCTCGTGGCTGATGTGGGTGTACTGCTTGTAAATCTCCACGAAACGGGTCGTCTCGTAGAGCATCGCACGGGCGCCCTGCAGCTTGGCCTTCATGTTGGTGAGCATCTCGTACACGGCCGGGAACTGGATGATGGGCTTGCCGAACTGCTCGCGCTCGTTGGCATACTTCAACGCCTCGCGATAGGCGGCCTCGCACAGACCGGTGCTCTGTGCACCGATACCCAGACGGGCGGCGTTCATCAGACTCATCACGTATTTGATAAGACCCATCTTGCGGTCGCCGACCAGTTTGGCAGGCGCATTGGTGAAGACCAGCTCGCAGGTGGGCGAACCCTTGATACCGAGTTTGTTCTCGATACGGCGCACCTTCACGGCCATGCTGCGCTTGTCGTAGACGAACATCGACAGGCCGCGGGCGTCGGTCGTACCCTCCTCGCTGCGGGCCAGCACCAGCGACACGTCGCCGTCGCCGTTGGTGATGAAGCGCTTCACGCCGTTGAGCAGCCACGTACCCTGCTCCTCGCTCCAGGTGGCCTTGAGCATCACGGCACCCAGGTCGCTGCCCGCATCGGGCTCGGTGAGGTCCATGGCGCAGGTGGCTCCGCGCGAAACCAGCGGCAGGAACTCCTGCTTAATCTCCTCGCTGGCGAACTCGTTGAGCGTCTCGGCGCAGTCCTGCAATCCCCAGATGTTCTCGAAACCGGCATCGGCACGCGCCACCATCTCGTTGGCCACCACGAAGCAGACCAGCGGGAAATTGAGGCCCTCGTACTTGCGGGGCAGCGTGAGGCCGCCCAGGCCGGCCTTGGTAATGGCTTCGAGGTTGCGGGCGGTGCCGGGGGCGTACACCACCCTATCGTTCACCACCTTCGGACCCTCGTGGTCCACCCCTTCGGCATTGACGGCGAGCACATCGCCGCACACGCCGCCGGCAATCTCCAGCACCCTGCGGTAGCTGTCCATCGCATCTTCAAAATCCACGGGAGCGTAGTCGTAGACATCCTTGTCTGCGAAGCCCCTCTCCTTCAGCTCCACGATTTTACGCATCAGGGGATGGTTCAGGTGGTACTGAATGTCTTTATTATCTAAGAAAAAGTTAGCCATTACTTCGAGTTTTGTTTGTAGTACTTAATCATTTTGGGGATAATCTCATTGACGTCGCCCGTGATGGCGTAGTCGGCGATTTTGTTGATGGGAGCCTCCGGGTCGGTGTTGATGGAGATAATCATCGACGACTGGTCCATGCCGGCCGTGTGCTGAATCTGGCCCGAGATGCCGCAGGCGATGTAGAGCTTGGGACGCACGGTGACACCCGTCTGGCCCACCTGACGCGCATGGTCGGTGAATCCTGCATCCACGGCGGCGCGGCTCGCGCCCACCTCGGCGCCCAGCACCGAAGCCAGTTCGTGCACCAGTTTGAAATTCTCCTTGCTGCCCATGCCGTAGCCGCCGGCCACAATCACCGAAGCGCCCTTGATGTTGATTTTGCGCTCCTCGATTTGGCGGTCGATAATCTTCACCACCAGGTCGCTCTCCTTGACCCACTTCTTCCACTCCACCTGCTTCACTTCGCCGGCACCGGGAACGGGTGCGTACTCCTTGCGCATCACGCCCTCGCGGACGGTGGCCATCTGGGGCCGGTGGTCGGGATTGACGATGGTGGCGATGATGTTACCGCCGAAGGCGGGACGAATCTGGTAGAGCAGGTTCTTGTACTCGGTTCCGCTCTTGGCGTCCTTGTGGTCGCCGATGACCAGGCTGGTGCAGTCGGCCGTCAGACCGCTGTGCAGGGTCGAAGATACGCGCGGAGCCAGGTCGCGGCCCGTGGGCGTGGCGCCGAAAAGGGCAATCTGAGGTTTCTCCTGTTCGAACAGGCCGCACACGATGGCGCAATGGGGCAGCGTGCGGAAAGGAGCCAGCTCCTTGTCGTCGGCCACCCACACCGTGTCGGCTCCGTAGCGGGCCAGTTCGGTTTCGATGCCTGCGAGGTTGTGGCCGATGGCCAGCGCCTCCAGTTTGCAGCCGAGAGTGTTCGCCAGCTCGCGGCCCTTGGTGAGCAGCTCCAGACTGACGTCGGCCACTGCTCCGTTCTCTATTTCGCAATATACAAATATGTTGTCCATAACTCTTGTCTGATTTGTCGGGAGATTATCCTATCGTGTGATTGGCAATCAGTTCTACCATAAGTCCGTTGATGTCGGCATCGCAACCGGTGAGTTTCTTGGCCTCCTTGGCCTGGAAGACGATGTTTTCGATTTTCTTCACCTTGGTGGGCGAACCGAGCAGGCCGAGCTGGTTGTCGTCGGCATCCACGTCGGCCACGCTCCACTCGAAGATTTCGAGATAATCCTTCGCAGCGGCTATCCGGGCATACTGGCTGTCGCCGGCGGCAGCCCGCTCGCTGGGGGTCATGGCATATTTGTACTTCATGATTCGTTTGGCGTTCTGGGGACGGCACTCGGGAGCCGACGCATTGACGGTCATCACCATCGGCAGCGGAGCGCTCACCACCTCGGTGCCGTGCTCCAGGCGGCGTTTGATGACCACCTGCTTGTCGTCGATGGAGACGATTTCCTCGGCGTAGGTCACCTGGGGCAGGCCCAGCTTCTCGGCCACCTGGGGTCCCACCTGGGCGGTGTCGCCGTCGATGGCCTGACGACCCGCCACGATGATATCGGGCTGAATCTTCAGCAGCGCGCGCGACAGCGCATAGGAGGTGGCCAGGGTATCGGCACCCGCGAACTTGCGGTCGGTGAGCAGATAGCCGCCGTCCGCCCCGCGGAACATGGCGTCGCGGATTATTTCGGAGGCCCGGGGAGGTCCCATGGTCAGGATGTGCACCGTGCTCCCTTCGCACAGGTCCTTGATGTAGAGGGCCTGCTCCAGCGCATTGAGGTCTTCGGGGTTGAAGATGGCCGGCAGAGCGGCGCGATTTACAGTTCCTTCCGCCGTCATCGCATCCTTCCCGACGTTTCGCGTATCGGGAACCTGCTTTGCCAGCACAACTATTTTCAACTGTTTTTTCATGTAAATTATGTTTGTTAAAGTTTGTCTTCATCTGTTCGGGTCCACCCCGAGGGATTCTCCCCGCGGCCCTGCCGCACCCTACTTCAGGGTGCCGGCGTTGGCCTTGTCTATCATCGCCTTGTTGGCCGAGATGAAAATCTCGACACGGCGGTTGGCGGCGCGTCCCGCGGCGGTCGAATTGTCGCCCACCGGCTCGTGATAGGCCTTGCCCTGCACGTCGTACATACGCGACATCGGGATTCCCTGCTGCAGCAGGTAGTTGCGCACCGCTTCGGCGCGTTCGAGCGAGATGCGCTCATTGACGGCCAGCGAACCGGTGTTGTCGGTGTGGCCGTAGATGCTCACGTCGGTGTCGGGATTCTCCCGGAGCGACTGGGCGAACTTGGCCAGCGCAGCCATCGACGAGGGGCTCAGCGCACTCTTGTTGGTGTCGAAAAGGATTCCGTTGTCGAATGTCACCTTGATGGCGCTCAGACCGTTCGCATCGGTCACCTCCTCCACCTTCGCCGCCTCGATGCGCTCCAGCTCCTCGCGCTGCTTCTGCATCTTGCGGCCGATGAGCGCACCGGTTCCGGCACCCACGCCGCCGCCTACGGCAGCGCCTATCGCGGCCCCTTTGCCGCCGCCGGCCATGGCTCCCACGATGGCTCCCAGTGCGGCACCGCCGCCCGCGCCTATCGCTGCGCCCTTACCCGTGGTACTCATGTTCGAACAACCGCTCAAAAGCGTGGCCGCAATCATTGCGGCAATCACGCCGATTCTGATTTTTTTCATAGCTTTTCGTGTTTAAATCGTGAATATTTAAAACACTCCGACTGCAATTATCGTACTATGGTGGCCGCACGGTCGGGTCCCACCGAGATTATCTTCACCGGCACGCCCGTCTGCTCCTCGATAAACTCCACGTAGCTTTTCAGTTCGGCGGGGAACTCCTCGTAGGTGCGCATGCCGCTGATGTCGCACTTCCAGCCCTTGAACTCCCGGTATACGGGCTCCACGTCGCCTTCCACCGAGTAGGGGAAGTGCTCCACGGTACGGCCCTGCATACGATAGGCCACAGCCACCTTTATCGTGTCGAAGTCGTTGAGCACGTCGCTCTTCATCATGATGAGCTGCGTGACGCCGTTCACCATGATGGAGTATTTGAGGGCCACCATGTCGAGCCAGCCGCAACGGCGTCTGCGGCCCGTCACGGCGCCGAATTCGTGGCCGATGCTGCACATCCGTTCGCCGTCGGCGTCGAAGAGTTCGGTCGGGAAGGGACCGCTGCCCACGCGGGTGCAGTAGGCCTTGAAGATGCCGAACACCTCGCCGATGCGGTTGGGCGCCACGCCCAGACCCGTGCAGGCTCCGGCACAGACGGTGTTGGAGGAGGTGACGAAAGGATAGGAGCCGAAGTCCACGTCGAGCAGCGTGCCCTGCGCGCCTTCGGCCAGCACCGAGCCGCCCTCGGCCAGCAGGTCGTTGATGGTCTGCTCGCTGTCGATGATACGGAAACGCTTGAGGTATTCGACGCCCTCCATCCACTTCTTCTCCAGTTCGGTGATGTCGCACTCGTAGCCGAGCGAACGGAGAATGGCCTGGTGGCGTGCCTTGGCCGCCGCATAGGTCGCCTCGAAATCGCCGAGCAAATCGCCCACGCGCATGCCGGTGCGGCTCACCTTGTCGGTGTAGGTCGGGCCGATGCCCTTGCCGGTGGTGCCGATTTTGGCGCTGCCCTTGGCCGCCTCGTAGGCCGCGTCGAGCATCCGGTGGGTGGGCAGGATGAGATGCGCCCGCTTCGAGATATAGAGACGCCGGGTGAGGTCGTGTCCGCTGGCGACCAGCGCCTCGGCCTCCTCGCGGAAAAGGATGGGGTCGAGCACCACGCCGTTGCCGATGATATTGACCTTGCCGCCCTGGAAGATTCCCGAAGGAATCGACCTCAGCACATATTTCTCGCCCTCGAACTCCAGTGTATGGCCGGCATTCGGGCCGCCCTGGAAACGGGCCACCACCTGATATCGCGGTGTCAGTACATCCACCACCTTACCCTTGCCTTCGTCGCCCCACTGCAGGCCGAGAACAACATCTACTTTTTCCATAACTCTGTCTTTCTAAATTTTGCCGGGAAGCCGCCGCTCCGGTCGCCGGACGGGAACCTTCCGTTCGTTTTTCAATCGGTTCGTGCCGAACATACCGCACAAACCGCCTCGCCGGAGTCGTCGCCGCCGTCCGTGCAGGGGGTTTGTCGCGCATATTTAGCGGTCAAAATTAAAGAATATTTTTCACAAATCCCAACGTTTTCCCCTCGGCAGACAAACTTTACCCGCCGAATTCCACACTACGCCGCACCTTTCGTCCGTTCCTATTCCGGAGAAGCCGAATATTCTCATTATCTTTGTACCGGATTACAGCCAACCGTTTCGCACATGAAAAGATATACGACAGCACTCCTGATATGGTTCGCCATACTTCTCTGCACGGAGGTCCGGGCCCAGTACAACAAGGCCTACTTCTTCTGGATGGGACGCGGAATGCTCATCGACAACCGCTATCAGGATGCCATCGAGACCCTCAACATCCTGCTCCGGGTGGACCAGACCGCCTACGAGGGCTACTTCCTGCGGGGCATCGCCAAATACAACCTCGACGACCTGCTGGGAGCCGAGGCCGACTTCACGGCCGCCATCGAACAGAACTCGGTCTTCACCACCGCCTACCAGTACCGCGCCATCACCCGCTCGCGGCTGGGCAACTACGACGACGCCCTGAGCGACTTCCGCGAGGCCATCGAGCTGCGCCCCGACCTGCCTGGCCCCTATTACAGCCGCGGCGTCACCTACCTGCTCAGCCAGCAGTACGACAAGGCGGTGGCCGACTTCGACATGTTCATCCGCCAGGAGGACAAGGTGGCCGACGCCTACCTCAACCGCGGTACGGCCTATCTCCACCTGAAAGACACCGTGCGCGCCTACGAGAACTTCGAGCAGGGCATCCGCACCAACCGCGAATATCCCAACGGCTACAACCACCGCGGCACGCTGCTCATGGAGCAGGAGCGGTGGGACGAGGCAATCGCCGACTTCGACATGGCCCTGCAGCACGACACCGCCTATCTGCCGGCCTACTTCAACCGCGCCATCATCAACGCCCGGCGCAACCGCCCCGTGGAGGCGATAGCCGACCTCGACCGCGTCATCGCGCTCGACTCCACCAGTTCGGTCTCCTACTTCAACCGGGCCATCATCAAGTCCCAAATCGGCGACTACAACAACGCCCTGGACGACTACAACAAAGTGGCGCTCTACTCGCCGGGCAACGTGCTGCTCTACTACAACCGGGCGGCGCTCTACGTGCGTCTGGGCGACCCCTTCCGCGCCATCGAGGACTACACCAAGGCCATCGAGCTCTACCCCGACTTCGCCAACGCCTACCTCAACCGCGCCCAGGTGAAGTATCAGATACACGACCCGAAGGGCGCCCGGCAGGACCACCAGATAGCCGAACGCAAAATCGCGGAGTACAAGTCGAAACTCTCCGACAGCACCTTCTCCGTCTATGCCGACACCTCGCGCAAGTTCAACCAGCTGCTCTCCTTCGAGAGCAACGTGGGCGGCTCCCGCACCCGGAACCTCGCAAGCGCGTCGGCGGGCAGCTTCTCCATGATGCCCCTGTTCAAGTTCACCTTCTCCGCCGCCGTGGCCGACCCGGCCCGGCTGACGGACTACCGGCCCCAGCGCATGGTCGATTTCCGCAACCTCTTCGAGGAGGGCAACCTCGTCTTCTCGTGCCGCGAAAGCGACATTCCGGCCGACTCGCTGGTCGTTCTCGACCGGCGCTACGCCGAGGCGCTCCGCTCGCAGGAGGGCGAGACGCAGTGGCAGCAGCTCTTCCGGCGGGCCGTCACCCAGTCGCTCATCAAGCAGTACACCAACTCGGTGAACACCTACACCCAGGCCATCGAGATGAACCCCACCAACCCCTTCCTCTACATCAACCGCAGCACCACCACCAGCGAGATGATAGATTTCATCTCCTCGATAGACAACGGCTACCAGCACATCAACATCGAGAGCGACCCGGTGGGCCGGCTGCGCCACACCTCCTCGCGCGTCTACAACTACGACGAGGCGATAGCCGACCTGAACAAGGCGGCCAAGCTCTACCCCGAATTCGCCTACATCTACTACAACCGCGCCACGCTGCTGGCCCTGTCGGGACAGCTGCCCGAAGCCTTCGACGACTACACCCGGGCCATCGAACTCCATCCCGCCTTCGCCGAAGCCTACTTCAACCGCGGACTGATACAGATATACATGAAAGACACCCGCAAAGGCTGTCTCGACATGAGCAAGGCCGGCGAACTGGGACTCTCGGAAGCCTACCGCGTGCTGAAAGCCTACTCGCCCGCCGAGTACTGACCCCCGTCTTCGGAAGCCCGCCTCCGCGTCGGGTTCCCGGGGCCGGGAGCACGCCCCGCCGCGCCCTCCTCCGACCGCACCAATCGCCCGGCTGCCGCACGTCTGCGGCCGGCCGTGCTTTCGTTTTTTCAGCTCATCACACATATTTGTCTCAAACGAATCGCAAAGCGACCGCACACCGGCCTGTGGCCGACTGCGCTTTCGTTTTTCATCGAATATACTTACATTTGTCTCAAACGAATCGCAAAGCGACCGCACACCGGCCTGCGGCCGGCCGTGCTTTCGTTTTTTCAGCGAATATTACTATATTTGCCATCCGGAACCCGTTCCCGACGAACGGACGACACGCCTCCCCGTCCCCGCGAACCGACACAAATCTTAAATAAAACTATGGTAGAAACAATTAAGCACAAACTCAACGACTCCAAAGCGGCCCGCTGGAGTGCGTTGGTTCTGATTGCGCTCATGATGTTCTTCGGCTATATGTTCGTCGATGTCATGGCGCCCATCAAAAGCCTGCTCGAACCCGCCCTCGGGTGGGACCCGACCACCTACGGCACCTATCGCTCCGCCGAGTACTTCCTCAACGTGTGGGGTTTCCTCATCGTCGCGGGCATCATCCTCGACAAGTGCGGGGTGCGCTTCACGGGTACACTCTCCGCATCGCTGATGTTCCTCGGCGCCTGCATCAAGCTCTACGGCATCAGCAGCTACTTCCAGGGCAGCGGACTGGAGAGCTGGCTCGACTCGTGGTGGGTATCGGTTCCGGCCAGCGCCAAGATGGCCTCGCTGGGATTCATGCTCTTCGGCTGCGGTTGCGAAATGGCCGGCACCACCGTCTCCAAAGCAATCGCCAAATGGTTCAAAGGCAAGGAGATGGCTCTGGCCATGGGCCTCGAGATGGCCATCGCCCGCATCGGCGTGTTCTCGATTTTCTCCCTCTCGCCGTGGCTGGCCGCCAAGCTGGGCTCGGTGGTGGCGCCCGTGGCATTCTGCACCGTACTGCTGCTCATCGGACTGATTTTCTTCCTGATATTCTGCGTCATGGACCGCAAGCTCGACACGCAGCTCGCCGACGACAAATCGGCTGACGAGGCCTCCGAAGAGCAGTTCAAGCTGAGCGACATCGGCATGATATTCTCCAGCCACATCTTCTGGGTGGTGGCGCTGCTCTGCGTGCTCTACTACTCGGCCATCTTCCCCTTCCAGGCCTACGGCGCGGAGATGCTTCAGTGCAACCTGGCCGGCATTTCGGCCCAGACGGCATCCAACATCTTCCGCTGGTTCCCCGTCGGCGCGGCCGTCATCACCCCCGTACTGGGCAACTACCTCGACCGCAAGGGCAAAGGCGCGACCATGCTCATCTGGGGCGCACTGCTGCTCATCGCCTGCCACCTGGTGTTCGCCTTCGTGCTTCCGGCCTCGGGCAGCCAGCTGGTGGCCTTCGTCACCATCGTGGTGCTCGGCATCTCGTTCGCCCTGGTTCCCGCAGCCCTGTGGCCCAGCGTTCCCAAGATTATCGAGGAGCGCGTGCTGGGCAGCGCCTACTGTCTCATCTTCTGGGTACAGAACATCGGTCTGTGTCTGGTGCCGCTGCTCATCGGCAAGGTGCTCGACGCCGCCAATGCCGCCAACCCCGCAGTGCTCGCAGCCAAAAGCACCATCGAACAGCTCAAGGCGCAGGGCGTCAAGGCTCCCGATGTCTTCATCCCCTACGACTACACCTGGCCGCTGGTCATCTTCGCCGGCTTCGGCGTAGCCGCCCTGCTGCTGGCGCTCTACCTGAAGGCGCTCGACAAAAAGCGCAACTACGGACTCGAACAGCCCAATATCCGATAGGCGCCCGGACTTTCCCTGCATGAAAAAGCCCTGCACCGTTCCCGAAACGCGTGCAGGGCTTTTTCATGCTCCGCCGGCGGGAACGCCCGCCCTCTTTCAGAGCGAAACCACATTCACCGGCTCGCCGGCCACGAACCGGCGCAGATTCTCCGCGGCGGCCTCCATCAGACGCATGCGGGCCTCCCGGGTCGCCCAGGCGATATGCGGCGTGATGAAACAGTTGCGGGCCGAGAGCAGCGGATTGTCGGCCCGGGGCGGCTCGCACGAGAGCACATCCACCCCCGCGGCATAGAGCCGGCCGGCATTCAGGGCATCGGCCAGGTCGCGTTCGTTCACCAGCGGACCGCGCCCCGTGTTGATGAGCACGGCTGTGGGTTTCATGAGCGCCAGCCGCCGCGCATCCACCAGATTGCGGGTCTGCCCGGTCAGCGGACAATGCAGGCTCACCACGTCGCACGAAGCGAACAGCTCGTCGAGCTCCGCACGCATCACACCCGCCGGAAGCACCTCGGCCGGTTTCGAGGTGAAGACCGTCACCTGCATCCCGAACGCCGCCGCGATGCGGGCCGTGGCCTGCCCCGTGTTCCCGAATCCCACGATGCCGATGCGTTTGCCGGCCAGTTCGACGAGCGGATAGTCCCAATAACAGAAATCGGCGCCCGAGGTCCACCGTCCCGCACGGTTCTCCGCCGTGTAGTGCTCCACCCGGTGCACGATGGCCAGCAGGAGGGCGAAGACCGTCTGCGCCACCGAAGCCGTGGCGTATGCGGGGATGTTGGTGACCGTAATGCCCCGGGCGCGGGCCGCACCGACATCCACCACGTTGTATCCCGTCGCCAGCACCCCCACGTAACGCAGGCCGGGCAGCGCCTCCAGCACATCGGCCGTCAGCGGCGTCTTGTTGGTGAGCAGCGCTTCGGCCCCCGCAGCCCGTTCCGCCACCTGCTGCGGAGCCGTGCGGTCGTAGACCGTCAGTTCGCCCAGCTCCTCGAAGCCCCGCCACGACAAATCGCCGGGATTGAGGCCGTAACCGTCCAATACCTTTATAATCATAATCCGTTTCGTTTTTCCGTTATCGGCAAAAATACGCAATTCCACGGAATCGGAGAACAGAACCGCCCGAAAAAACGGCTTCCCCCGTTCGCCCCGGCCCCCTCGCCTGCGGGGGAGAAGTAGAAAGACGGAGAGGGCAGAGAGGACAGAGAGGACGGAGAAGACTGGGCGGAGGGAGAGGACTGGGCGGAGGGAGAAGACAGAAAGGACAGAGTGGGCTGAGAGGAGGGAGTGGAGGGAGTGGAGGGAGTGGAGGGAGTGGAGGGA
>JAGBHC010000045.1 GCA_017935625.1 Rikenellaceae bacterium
AGGTCGTTGTGCTTGCCCGACACGCGCAGACACTTCTGCGTGTCGGAGACCCGGCGGGCCTTGACGGGAACGTTGCCCAGAAACATGTCCTTGAACTGATTCATACCGGCATTGGTAAACATCAGCGTGGGGTCGTTCTTGACGACCATCGGTGCCGAAGGCACGATGAGGTGCCCTTTGCTGCGGAAAAATTCCAGAAAAGCCTCCCTGACTTTATTCGATTCCATAGGTAAGTTTGCGTATAATATTATTCTATTTTCGTTCGTTATGAATCCAAGGTTGCAAAATTACACATTTTAGTCTAAATTTGCCCTCAAAGTACGGCAGTTTTTTAAGCCCATGACCAAAAAAGAGTACAAGTTCAATCCCAGGACCCTGACCTACGATGTCATCACCATGCCCTTCCGGGCACGGTTCTACCGCATCGCACGCGGGGCAATCGTGGCTTTTCTGTTCGCGTCGGTGGTCAATTTCCTCTTCTCGTACTTTTTCTACACACCCAAGATGTATCGCATCAACAAGGAGAACAACGAACTGGTCATCAAATATTCGCTCATGCAGGAGAGGCTGCGCGCGGCGCAGAAGACCCTCTCCGAAATCGCCCAGCGCGACAACCACGTCTACCGCTCGCTCTTCGCCGTCGATACGCTCGGCGTGGAGGGCATCTACACCCCCTACCCCGAATCCAAATACGTCCGCATGGAGCGGGACCATTTCGCCTCGCTGATGATAGGGACCTGGAGCCAGATGGACGACTTCGCCCGCAAGCTCTACCTGCGTTCCGTCTCGCTCGACCAGCTGCAGGCCATGTCGATGGACAAGGAGCAGATGGCCGCCTCGGTGCCCGCCATCTGGCCCATCAACAAAAAGCTGCTGCGCGGCAGCATCGGCCGCTTCGGCGGACGCAACCACCCCACCCTCCATGTCTGGAAGATGCACGAGGGCATCGACCTGGGCGGACGCATAGGCGACCCCGTCTACGCCACGGGCGACGGAGTGGTCAAAAGCGTCAGCACCATGAACGGATACGGCAAACAGGTGCTCATCGACCACGGATTCGGCTACCAGACCCGCTACGCGCACCTGAGCAGGCAAATCGTCGAACCCGGACAGCGCGTCAAGCGCGGAGAGCAGATTGCCATGGTGGGCAACACGGGCCGTTCGTCGGGGCCGCACCTCCACTACGAGGTCATCTACATGGGACATCCGGTGAACCCCATCAACTACTTCCGCCTCGACATGAGCCAGCAGGAGCTGGACGAGATAATCGCTTCGGCCACCGCCACCACCTACGAGACCGACTGACGCCCCCCTACGAAAAGAGAACGACATGGTACACAAACTCTATAAAAAGATTTCGCTTCGCAAGAAGGTCGTCCGGTGGGTCATCAGCCTCTTCGGATGGCTCGGACTGGCGGTACTCTACTACATCGGATTCTCCTTCTTCTTCGACACGCCGGTCGAATACCGCATGAAGCACGAAACCGACATGCTGCGCCGCGAATACGAGGCGCTGAGCGGACGCATGGACACCCTCGACCGGGTGCTGGCCAACGTCATCGAACGCGACCGCAACGTCTTCAGGGTCCTCTTCGAGGCCGAACCCTACGAACTGGAGTCCGACTACCAGACCCAGCGCTTCAACGACTACGAGCAGCTGCTCGCCCGCAGCAACCGCCAGCTGGGGGACGAATTTACCGAAAAACTGGGCAACCTGGAGAAGAACCTCTCGCGTCTGGCCTCCTCCTACCGGGCCCTGGGCGGCAGCATCGCCGACAACCTGCAGTCGGCCAACGCGATTCCGGCCATCCAGCCCGTCATCAACCGCGAGCTGACGCTGCTGACCACCTCCTACGGCATGCGCATCCACCCCTTCTACAAGCGGCTCACCTCCCACCAGGGGGTCGATTACAGCGTACCCGTCGGGTCGAGGGTCTTCGCCACGGCCGACGGCACGGTGCGCGAGGTCATCTCGCGCAACTCCACTTCGGGCCTGGCCATCGTCATCGACCACGGAAACGGCTACCAGACCCGCTACGCCCACCTGAGCAAAATCAACGTCTCGCGCGGACAGAAGGTCCACCGCGGCGACATCATCGCCCTGACAGGCAACACCGGTCTCTCGCTGGCGCCGCACCTGCACTACGAGGTGCTGCACGACGGCATGCGCGTGGACCCCGTGCACTACTTCTTCATGGAACTCGGTCCCGACGACTACCAGCGCATCATGAAGGTGGCCCGCTCCGGCATGCAGTCTTTCGACTGACCCCGCACAGCCCCTCCCGCCGCAGCCGGGCCCCGGCTCCGAAAAGAGAGCAAACCCCTCTCCGCCCGTTTGCGGAGAGGGGTTCGCTTTCCAAATCCGGCAGAAATCACGATTGCGACGCTCCGCCCGACGCGGGCATGACCCGGCCGCCGAGCAGCGCGGTGACCAGTGCGCCGGCCAGCAGCACGGCGACGGTGACCAGCAGCACGGCCAGCGTGCCGCCGTGTTTGAGCAGCAGCGGCAGGAAGAAGACTCCGATGACCGCCCCCAGTTTGCCGAAAGCGGCCGCCAGACCGGCCCCGGCTCCGCGCTCGGCGACGGGATATATCTGCGGCGGGATGATGAAGGTCATCAGATGAGGACCGGCATTGAGGAAAAACTCGAAGAGCATGAAGCCCGCAATCGCCATCCACACCGGCCAATGGAGCCGGTCGGCGGTGAGCAGCAGGCTCAGCCCCGCCGCGGCGAGCACGAAGCCCCAGGTCTGGGTGCGGACATGATTCCAGCGATTGACCAGAAGCAGTCCGCAGACGAAGCCCGGAAGAATGAACAGATTGATGTACACCGAGGTGCGCACCGAATTGACGATGTGGCGCAGCGGCTCCATGGAGGCTTCGCCCAGTCCGAGGGCCATAATCAGCACCGGCAGGAAGACCCCGATACCGTACACGGCCACTCCCTCGCACGCCCAGGGCACTCCGCTGAACACAATCTTCTTGAGGTTGGCCCGCGTGAAGAGGTCGTTCATGCGCACGGCGGACTGCTTGCGGGCGGGTTTGTCGCGCAGCTCGCCCAGCTCGACATCGGACCCGAGCAGATAGCGCACGGCCTGCTCGGCCTCGGCGACGCGGCCGTGCGCCAGCAGCCAGCCGGGACTCTGGGTGAACCGCACGCGGGAGAGGAGCATGCCCGTGGCGAGCAGCGAGATAAGCACCAGCAGCCGGTTCCAGTAGTGGGCGTCGTGCCACGTGCGCAGCATCAGCAGGCAGGCTACGGCCACCAGAATGTTGCCCAGCGCCGAGAAGGCCTTGGCCACGCCCACCATCAGCAGACGCCAGCGGCGCGGCATGATTTCGGAGATGTAGTCGGAGTCGAGGCTGTAACCGCCGCCGATGCCCACACCCATGACGAACAGGGAGACGGCCAGCGCCCCCACGCCGTCGGCCATCATGGCGAAGAGCGACGCGGCCAGAATCAACGCGGGGCACAGCCGGAAGAAGAAGAGGTAACCCCGCCGGTCGCTCCACTCGCCGATGACCATCGACCCCACCATGATGCCCACCAGGCTCATGCTGGCCAGGCCGCCCTGCTGCCAGGCGCTCAGTTCGGGATGGCGCACAATCTGCAGCATGGGGATGATGACGCCGACGAGCGTGGAGAGCCCCGCTCCGGTGAGCTGTCCCATGGAGGCGATGACCAGCACCCGGAAGTGCCCCCAGCGCAACGGCATGGTGTCCATATTCACCGGACGGCCGTCCGGATTCGCGCCCATGTGCTGCAGGCGCTGCCGCCAGCGGTTCCACACATCGATTACCCACAGCAGCACCACGCCTACCGCCACGCCCACCACCGACTCCGAGAAACGCAGCATGCAGTTCATGGCCGGGTCGGAATCGGGCGACATCTGCGAAACGAGCAGGATGATGAGCAGCGTGAGCGTGGCTATGTGTCCGTTGTTGTAGATATCGAGCAGCATGAATATCGTCTCGAGGATGAGTACCGTCAGCAGCATGCCCACCACCGTGAAGGGGAACCACAGCAGATAGAGATAGGCCACCAGCGCCCCGAACAGGGTACCCAGCACGCGCGACCACCCCAGTTTGAGCGACTCCTTGTAGCCGGGTTTCTGCAACACCACGACCACCGAACTGCACGCCAGCATGGCTCCCATCCAGCGGGAGGAGGAGTGGAGCGGACCGGTGACGTACATGCCCATGAGGTAGGCCAGCAGAATGCCGACGCACCAGGTCAGCAGCACGAACGGATGCACGCGCGAAATGGCCTTGTTGAGCAAGGCCCGCAAAGTCTGTTTATTGGTTTCCATAGCCGATTTTTGGATGGAGGCAGGACAAAAAACGCGCCGAAACGGGAAAAGAGACGGCCGGGGAAATTGCCCCGTATCACCTTTTTTGCCGTCGATTAGGCTTTTTTTTCGCGCCGGATGCTCTTTCCGCAAGGCATTCCGGAAAATTTTCATTTATTTTGTTTCGGATTTTCCGCCGGACCGGCATTCACGCCCGGCTGCGCAGGCGCGGCCCGGCGCGTTCGGCCGCACCGTCCCCCGACGCAGAGAGCCCCCGCGGGTTCGCGGTCCGCCCGCCGGCAGCCCCCGGAAAAAGAGGGACCCCCAAGCCCCGTAAAACCTTAAAAGAGAGAGATGAGAACGATTATCAACCCCGAATACGCCCGCCTCAAACCGTTCATCGACCGGCTGGCCGACTACGACTGGTTCCTTCGCAACGGCACCTACATGCACAACGGACGCAACAAGGTCAAGCTCTTCGAAATCGACGGAATCAAGGTGACGGTCAAGAGTTTCGAACACGTCACCCTGGCCAACAAAATCATCTACTGCACGGTGCGCAAAAGCAAGGCCGTGCGGGCCTACGCCTACTCGCAGCGGCTGCGCCGGATGGGAATCGACACCCCCACCGAAATAGCGGCGGTGGAGATTCGCCGCGGAATTCTGTTGCAGTACTGCTACTTCGTCTACCTCTACACCGATTACCGGCCCCTGAAGGAGGCGACCGAACGCTTCCTGGAGAGCGGGGCGGAGCGCTCCGTGCTGGACGGCACGGCGGAACTCATCGTCCGGCTGCACGAAAACGGCGTGCTGCACAACGACCTGCACATGGGCAACATCATGTACGGACCTGACAATCAGGGGGGGGGATGCGGGCACCCGTTCCGGATAATCGACTTCAACCAGATGAGCTTCCGCGACCGGCTCTCCGAAAAGCAGCGGATGGACAACCTCAAGCGCCTCTCGTGCAACCTGCCGGCCTATCGCTACATCCTGCGCCGGTATGCCCTGCTGGCGGGATGGAATCCCGATGAAACCGAACGCCGCGGAATCGAAATACGCCGGAAATTCGAGGAGCGCCACGTGGTGAGACAGAAAATCAAGGCTCCGCTCAAGAAACTGGTGCGGCTGTTCAAGCCGAAAAAAAGCTGACCGGCACCTCAGCCCGCAGGCCGAAAGGGGGTCGGAAAGATGCAAAGGTCCGGAAAGGAGCGAGAATCGGAAAGATGCGCCCCGAGAACCGCCGCGCATGCCTCTCCCCCCTGAAACCGCTCAACGGCCGATTATCCAATCCTCCTCCCGCAGCTTGGGAACGCAGTGCGTGTCGCCCCGGCGATAGTAGTCGCGGCTCTGCCCCTCGCCGATTTCCACCAGCTCGATTTTCTCGATGCCCCGGCCGACGGCCACCACCAGCAGCGGTTCGTACTCCAGCGCGAACGCCTGCCGGATTCGCTCCCGGTCGAAAGCGCCTATGCAGATGCCGTTGAGTCCGATTTCCACGGCCTGCAGCAGCATGCTCTGGACCGAAATGCCGAGGTCGATATCCAGATAGCGGTCCTCGGGAACCGTCGAACAGACGATGATGAAGGCATTGGGCTCGGTGCCCGGCAGCGGCAGATGCAGCTGCGGAAGCGCTCCGCCCAGCCGAATGTGGGGAAGCACCTTGTGCGCCTCGTCCGAAAGCACCGGCCGGAACCGCAGCGCCTGCCGGTTGCAGGCCGAAGGGACAAACCGATTGACCGAAATGATGCGCCGCAGCTGGTCCTCGCGCACGACGAATCCCGAATCGTAGCCCCGGTGGCTGCGATTCTTGCGCAACAGTCTTTCGAGCGTGGCAGCCGGCCGGCGAACGGGGGTTCCCGCTGCCGGCCGTGCCATGAACTCTTCCATCTTTCTACCCAAATAGTTATCTGCCATAGCCTTTCATGCGGACGGATTGCATCGGCCGTTCCGCACGGCAAAGCTACGCTTTTTATCCGGTAATTTCAATCCCTATGCGTGAGACGAACCCCCGGAACGCGCCAGATGCGTCTTGTTCTCCGCATCCCAGTTCGAGTGGTCGGGCTCCTGCTCGTCGAAGCGAATCAGCGGCAGCAGGAACAGCCAGGTGACGATGCAGAAGGGAGCCGTGAGGGTGGCGATGCCCAGCGGAGCGACCGCCACGTTCAGTCCCGCCTGCACGAAGACCGTCACCACGATGCCCGCCAGCGCCCACAGCGCCGAACGGGGCGAGGGTTTGTAGAAGACGGTGGCCAGCGCAATGGCCGTCAGCACCGCGCTGAACCCGTAGAGGCCTCCCTCCACCGCGCTGCCCGAGGCGCCGAACAGAATGGCCACCGCCAGCGCCACGGCCGACCCCACGGCCGCCCACAGCGCCGCCCAGCGGTCGCTCAGGAACAGACCGACGAGGAACAGCGCACCGGTCACCCACGAATCGATAAGAAAGACCTGCGAAACCCCCTTGAGCCAGTAGCCCACCAGTTCGGGGAACGTGACCCCGGCCAGCTCCGCCGCCTCGACGGGCAGGGTCGGCGCCGACATGTGGACGGGAGGCATTCCGTTCATGGCACGGGCCGCCAGCAGGAAGAGCCACGTGCAGAAGACGAACGGGAAGGTGAAGGAATTGACCTTCCAGGGCGCCATCACGTTGTTCAGCCCCGTGCGCACCCAGGTGGTGAGGCAGGCGCAGATGACCAGCGCCAGCCACATCCAGAAGGTGTTGCCCATGAAGGTGGGAAACGCGCACCCCACCAGCACGCCGTTGAACCCCCACAGGCCCTGACGTCCGTCGCTATCGGGCAGGCGGAGCAGGTAGCCGGTCGCCGTGGAGACGGTCACGCCCAGCAGCGCGCCCCACCCCACCAGCAGGTTGTGCTGCTGCCAGGAGCCCCAAAAGATACCAATCATGAAGAGCAGGCCCGTCCAGGCACTGTTCTGAAACATCACCTGCCCCGTGCCGCGCAACAGCACGTCGATGAATCCGAGAAAGGAGCCTCTGCGCGGCCCCTCGTGTCGAGTAGTCGTTTTTTCCATAATCGTCGGTTGTTTATCGTAATACTTTCTTCCGCTATCGCCACGGAAATTCGTCGAAGAGCGGACACCCCTTCACCTCGAGCCGCACGGCGGAGCAGAACTCCCGCACCGCCCGCTTGACGGGCTCCGTCTCGCGTCCCAGCACCTTCAGCAGCAGGCCGCACTCCGAGGGCAGACGCGTCACGCCCGCCGCCACATCCCGGTCGGGGTCGATGAAGGCCGGCGTGCGCGCGTAGAGGGCCTCGGCATGCCGGGGCGGAGTGAGCACTATCACATTGGCGAATACATCGTAGCCGTTCATGGCGCCCAGCGTGTCGGGCCACTGCGCCTCGGGTCTCACCACGAACTTCTCGCGGAAGAGCGGCTCGCCGTCCGGACGCTCGGCCCGGGTGCAGACCGAGAGTATGTCGTAGGCGAAACGTTCGCCGGAGCCGAAATACTTGCGACCGCTCATGTATATCTCCGAGTAGAAGAGCGTCGCCGAGGAGGCGATGCGAATCTGCGTGTCGGCCGCCAAACGGGTGTGGCGGCAGGGAATGGTCGGTTCGGGCAGATACTCCAGATAGGCGTTCTCCTCCAGCTCGAACAGCTGGGTGAGTCCCGAATAGTTGTAACGCATCTCGGCCAGCTTGGTCGCCGCCCCCGTCGAGAGGTGGGCGTAGGCGTCGCGGCGCACGATGAAATGCTGCTCGTAGCGGTCGCCGTCCACGTTGGGTCCGCCCGAGGAGAGGATGTAGACGCACGGCATGCCGGGCATCCGTTCGTCGAAATAGAGTTCCTGCTGCACGATGAGCGGCGCCCTCCGCTCCCAGTCGCGCATCACGGAGCGGCCCCCGGAGTCGAGTTCGAACCCCAGGCGCACGTATCCCGTCTTACCCGGCGTGCCCACGGGCATGGCCGGCGGCTGCTCCAGGTAGGGGCGCATCTCCTTCATCTTCGCGAAATTCATCTCAGCGGCTTATGGACGCATGTTCGGCTTCGGCTCCGCGCTCCCCCAGGTCGAAGAGCGCCATGCGGCGAATCAGCCCGATGAGCTCGTCGATGCCTTCGCCCGTCATGCAGTTGGTGAATACGAAAGGTTTGCCGGGACGCATGGCCTCCGAGTCGCGGCGCATCACCTCCAGGTCGGCATGCACGTAGGGGGCCAGGTCGGTCTTGTTGATGACCAGAATGTCGGACTGCGAGATGCCGGGTCCGTCCTTGCGGGGAATCTTGTCGCCTGCCGCCACGTCGATGACATAGATGAAGAAATCCACCAGCGCGGGGCTGAAGGTGAGGGTCAGGTTGTCGCCGCCCGACTCGATGAGCACCACGTCGCCGTCCGGGAAACGGGCCTCCATCTCCTCCACCGCCGCGATGTTCATCGAGGGGTCCTCGCGCACGGCGGTGTGGGGGCACGCCCCGGTCTCCACCCCGATGATGCGCTCCTCGACCAACACGCCCCGGAGCATCTTGCGCACGTGTTTGGCATCTTCGGTAGTCACCACATCGTTGGTGATTACCAATACTTTGTATCCCATCTCCAGCAAACGGGGAGTGATGGTCTCGATGATGGCGGTCTTGCCCGAACCCACGGGGCCGCCGATTCCGATTCTGCAGGTGTTGTTCATAGATTGGCGTTTGAAATCGTTTAATCCGTCCTAATTCGTTGCTTGTCGCGCCGCTCAGTTCATGAACAGGCGCTTGGTCCCCTTTTCGTGCATGGAGGCCAGGATGTCGGCCTGCGGCACGAAGGTCTGCATATCCTCGAAGCCCGCCTCGCGCACCTGCCCGAAGAGCTCCTCGGTGCGTTCCGAGAGCTCGAACAGAATCCGCTGGGTGTCGTAGTGCGACACCCGCACGCAGCGCAGGGCGGCGCTGAGCACCATGTTCATCACCCCGTACTGATGGGAGGCGAAGAGCGGCCGCTCGCCGATGCCGCAGGCGGCGAAGAGAATTCCCTGTCCCACGGGATAGGTTCCGGGAGTGAGCCCCGACACGATGTCGGAGAGCCACATCTCCATCATCGCATCGCGGCGGATGCGTCCGGCCAGTTCGGCCAGCTTCCGCCCCATGCGGCGGCTCATGAGGCGCACCTCGTCGTTCATCTTGCACAGCAGCGTCTGACGGTCGGCCTCCAGAATGCCGGAGTAGTCGCCGGCCAGGTAGCTGCGCTGCGCGTGCAGGGCCGTGATACCGTCGGTGAAGGCGGCCTGGCGGGCGATGTCCCACACATAGGCCTCCAGCGTGGAGGCATCGTGCACCAGCCCCGTCTCGGCGGCCGTCTCCAGTCCGTTGGAGAAGGAGAAGGTGCCCACCGGAAAGGCCGAGTCGGTGAACTCCAGCAGCCGCATGAGCTGCGCCGCATCCTCACGCATGGCGTCCGACGCTTTCGACGGCTCCCGGTCGCCCGCAGCCGTGTTCGTGTTCATGCTCGTGTCCATGTTCGTGGAGATGCTCCTCGCCGTGGGAGTGGCAGTGCGGATGGCTGTGCTCCACCCCGTCGGCATGGCGGTGCGGGTGTTCGTGCTCCGGCTGCGCATGATGGTGGTGATGCACGTCGCTGTCGGGCCCCGTTCCGCCGAACAGGCGGCGCACCTCGTGGGGTGCCAGATAGGGTATCACCTCTCCGCCCGGCTGGAACGAATAGCGCACCCCCTCGATGTGATGGGTGTGCATCACGCTCTCCATCACCTTCTTGTCCACCGTCAGCGGCACATAGACCTTGCTCCCCTTGACCACGGCGGGCCAATGCTGGTTGCCGATGGCGTGCCCCAGTTCGACGGCCACGCGGATGACCGTCTGCGGCTCCTTGCCCTCCAGCTCCTCCAGGTCGGCCACCAGCACCTCGTTGAGACGGATGCGGACGACCACCATGCGCCCCTCCTGCGGCAGGTACTCCACCACGTCGCCGTCCGTCATGCGCGAATTGCGCTCCAGCGAAACGGCGTACTCGTTGTCGCGGTCGCTGCGCACCACCAGACGGCTCTTCTGAGCCGTCCACTGGTCGAGTTCGATGGACTCGACCTCCACCCCTTCGGCCCGGCTCCGCCACTCAGGGGTGTTCAGATTCCCGATAATGCGGGTAAATATCTTCATATCGCGTTCATTTTACGGTTTTTTCTTTTCCAAACAAGGCATGTCCGACCCCGACGGGGCCGGACATGCTCCCGGGCAAACATCAGCTGAACCAGTACAACTGGCTCAGTGCGAACTTCTCGGCCGGTTTCACATAGGCTCTCACGCCATCGACCAGCACCTCGAACGTTTCGGGATTGACATCGATGCGCGGCGTGGCGCCGTTGCGGACCATGTCGAACTTGGTGAGCTGGCGCGTGCGGCGCACCGGGCACACCATGCGCTCCAGGCCCAGCCGCTCCTTGATGCCGCTCTCCCAGGCCGCCGTCGAGACGAACGAGATGCAGCTCGAAGGCAGGGTCTTGCCGAAAGCGCCGAACATGGGACGGTAGTAGCAGGGCTGCGGCGTGGCGAGCGAGGCGTTGGGGTCGCCCATGTTCGCCCAGCTGATGACGCCGTTCTTGATGACCATCTTGGGCTTGGCTCCGAAGAACTGCGGCTCCCAGAGCACCAGGTCGGCGATTTTGCCCTTCTGCACCGAACCCAGATAGTCCGACACGCCGAACGTGATGGCCGGGTTGATGGTAATCTTGGCCAGGTAGCGCAGCACGCGGAAGTTGTCGTTGCCCTCGGCATCCTCCTTGAGCCGGCCCACGGCGTTCTTCATGAACGAGGCCATCTGGAAGGTGCGCATATAGGACTCGCCCACGCGGCCCATGGCCTGCGAGTCGGACGAGACCATCGAGAGCACGCCCAGGTCGTGCAGCACGTTTTCGGCCGCCTGCGTCTCGGGACGCACACGGCTCTCGGCGAAGGCCACGTCGGAGGGAATCTTGGGATTGAGATTGTGGCACACCATAATCATATCGAAGAGCTCCGCCTGCGAATTGACGCCGAACGGCAGGGTGGGATTGGTGGACGAGGGAAGCACATAGGGCATCGAAGCCACCTTCAGCAGGTCGGGGGCGTGTCCTCCGCCCGCACCCTCGGTGTGGTAGGTGTGGATGGTGCGGCCGTCCATGGCGGCGATGGTATCCTCGACGTAGCCGCCCTCGTTGAGCGTGTCGCTGTGGATGGCCACCTGCACGTCGTAGCGGTCGGCCACGCCCAGTGCGGTGCGGATGGCCGAGGGGGTGGAACCCCAGTCCTCGTGAATCTTCAGTCCGCAGGCGCCGGCCTCTATCTGCTCCTCGAGCGGGTCCGCCACCGAGCAGTTGCCCTTGCCCAGCAGACCCACGTTCACCGGAAGCCCCTCCAGCGAGCGGAGAATCTGCTTCAGATTCCAGCGGCCTGAAGTGATGGTGGTTCCGTTGCTGCCGTCGGTGGGGCCTACGCCGCCGCCGAACAGGGTGGTGATGCCGTTGCTCAGCGCCGCATAGGCCTGCTGGGGAGCAATCATGTGCACGTGGCCGTCGATGCCGGCCGCCGTGAGAATCAGATGTTCGCCGGAGATGGCGTCGGTGGCCGCACCCGTCACCAGGTCGGGATGCACGCCGTGCATGATATTGGGATTGCCGGCCTTGCCGATGCCGGCGATTTTGCCGTCCTTGACACCCACGTCGGCCTTCACCACACCCAGTACGGGGTCGATAATGGTGACATTGGTGATGACCAAATCGAGCGAGCCCTCCCGCGAGGTCATGGTGTTGGCCAGTCCCATGCCGTCGCGGATGGTTTTGCCGCCGCCGTAGACCACCTCGTCGCCGTACTCGCGCAAGTCCTTTTCGATTTCCACATAAAGGTCGGTGTCGCCCAGCCTTATTTTGTCGCCCACGGTGGGGCCGAACAGATTGTTGTATTCCTGACGTGATATCGTTGCCATAAGCCCTATTTGTTATTGTTTCCACTCGGTTTTCCGTTCGTCCCCGCGGCCGGAGCAGAGCCGGCCTGCGCAGATGCCGGAGCGGATTTCGCCGCCTGAGCACGCGCTGCGGCCGCAGCGGAGGCCTGCGGAGCCTGCGCCGCCGGAGCTTTCACTTCGGGCACCACGCCCACCTGCTCGCCGGTAATCCTGAACCCGGCATTGCGCACCCGGCGCATGGCCCGCAGACGGGCCGGGAAGTAGCCGGGCGCATCCTCGTCGCCGGTGTAGCCCATCACCAGGCCGTTGAATCCTATCACACGGCGCTTGCCGGCATAGGCGACCACCTCCACCTGCTTCTGGTCGCCGGGTTCGAAACGCACGGCCGTGGTGGCCGGAATGTTGAGATGACAGCCGAAAGCGGCGTCGCGGTCGAATTCCAGGTAGCGGTTCACCTCGAAGAAGTGGAAATGGGAACCCACCTGAATGGGTCGGTCGCCCGTATTGCGGACCGTCAGGGTGACGGTCTTCCGGCCGACGTTGTAGTCGATGCCCTCGCTCTCGAGCACCAAGCCCCCCACCGGCACCGGCTGTGCGGGCTTGAAACCCGGCCGGCCCGGATAGAGAGCGGTCCCCGAGGTGCGGGGGGCTCCGGAGGCAGATTTATCGTTCGTTTTCATAATCGTGTATCGTTTAAATTTATCGTTCCGTTCGTTGCGGCGGGATGCCCGAGGGCTCCCCCCGCGCTATTTGATGGGGTGATGGATGCTCACCAGACGCGAGCCGTCGGTAAAGACGGCCTCCACCTGCAGCAGGTCTATCATGTCGGCCACGCCCTCCATCACATCCTCCTTGCGGAGAACGGCGGCGGCGTCCTTCATCACCTCCTCCACGGTCTTGCCCTCGCGCGCGCCCTCCAGCGCCGTCGAAGTGATGTAGGCCACCGCTTCGGGATAGTTGAGTTTCAACCCCTTTTTCATGCGCCTCTCGGCAATCATGCCGAGCGAAAGCAGCATCAGCTTGTCGATTTCTCTTGGTGTCAAATGCATAAGTCTTTCTCTGTTTTGTGACGGCGGAACACGGCCGCCGCCGGGATTCGGGTCGGGGAACCGGAGACGGCCCGGGCGGATGGCACCAATTTTGGTGTAAACCCTGCCGACGACCCTTCGGGGGTCGGTATCCGATTCTTTAACTCCATATCAATTCATTATGTTCAAAGCTATGATTATTGCAGGTCTGGGAGGCTTCATCGGCACCTGTCTGCGTTTTCTGACCGGCAAACTGTGCGGTTTTCTCACCACCTCGTCGTTCCCCTGGGGGACCTTCACCGTCAATGTCGCGGGCAGTTTCCTCATCGGCATCTTCTTCGGACTGGCCGAGAAGACCCATCTGATTTCGCCTTCGATGAACGTGTTTCTCATCACCGGCTTCTGCGGCGGATTCACCACCTTCTCCTCCTTTGCGGACGACATGTACCTGCTCCTGCAACAGAAACACTGGCTCTGGTTCGGCCTCTACGTCGTGCTGAGCCTCCTGCTGGGTCTGCTGCTGGTGTGGCTGGGCCGCTCGCTGGTCAAGTGAGCGACCCCCCGCACCGAACCGTACCGGACGCAGGCCCGCGGCGCAATCAGGCGCGACGGGCCTGCGTTCCGCTTTCGAAGAGTCCGGCCACCCGCTTCATCCACCCCGCAATCTCCAGGTGCTGGGGGCAGGCCCCTTCGCAACTGCCGCAGTCGATGCACTCCGACGCGGGCGTGTGGTCCCCCGTCCAGGAACGGTACTCGACGTAACGGCTCTCGAAACCGGTGTGCCCGGCCCGGGTGTCGGCATTGTAGAGATGGAGGTAATCGGGAATGGGAATCCGCTGCGAGCAGACCGGCACGCAGTAGCCGCAGCCGGTGCACTGGATGGGCTCGGCACGCGAGATAATCTCCGCGGCCTGCCGCACCACCTCCCGCTCCCCGGCATCGAGGGGCACCAGACGGCTCATGAAGGCGGTGTTGCGCTCCATCTGCTCCGGAGAGGACATCCCGCTGAGCACGGTCTCCACCCCCTCCAGACTCGCCGCATAGCGGATGGCCCACTCGGTGGGCGTGGAGCCGGGACGGGAAGCGCGCATCATCCGCGCCACCCGGTCGGGCACGTCGGAGAGCATGCCGCCCTTGAGCGGACACATCACCACCACGGGTTTGCGGCGGCTGCGCACCAGCTCGTAGCACTCGCGTGCCCGGATGGGGGTGTGCTCCCAGTCCATGTAACTGATTTGCAGCTGGACGAAATCCACCTCGGGATAGCGGTCCAGAATCCGCTCCAGCAGCTCGGGGGAGTCGTGGTAGGAGAAACCCACCTGCCGGGTCAGCCCCTCGCGCTTCTTGCGCAGGGCGAACTCGAAACTGTGCATCCGTTCGGCTTTGGTCCAGAACGCCTCCGTGGCGCAGTGCACCAGGTAGCGGTCGAACCACTCCACGCCGCACCGCCGCAGCTGTTCGGCGAAAATGGACTCCTGCTGCCGCTCGTTTTCGAGCAGCAGGGTGGGAAGTTTGTCGGTCAGCGAATAACGCTCACGGGGATAGCGCTCCACGAGCGCCTGCCGCAAGGCCGCTTCGCAGTGACCCTCATGATAGGTATAGGCGGTATCGAAGTAGGTGAATCCCCTGTCGAGGAAGATATCCACCATCTGCGAGAGCTTTTCCAGGTCGATGGACGCAGGGTCCGACGGGTCGGTCAGCGGCAGCCGCATGGTGCCGAAACCCAATTTGCCGTTCATAGCGCACCCTATTTTTTAAGCAGGAAACGAATGACGGCCCAGCCGCCAGCTATCTGCAGCAACATGCCGGGAACGCCCAGACGGAAATCCTGCAAGGCCTCCCGCAGCGAACCCGAGAGAGCCCACTCGAAGGCCGTGCCGGCCGTCTGATAGGCGAGCACCACGGCGGCCATGAGCCACAGCGACACCCGGCGGGTGCGCGAAGCGGTGTATCCGGCCGCTCCGGCCAGCACGACCGACTTGAACAGGATGGCGGGCAACGCGGCGGCGCCCGGCATGCCGAAGAGAGCGTAATTGACCAGCGGGGAGGCTACGGCGGTAAGCAGACCCACGCGCCAACCGTACTTGTAGGCGGCAACGAGCGTGAAGAAGTAGATGGGCAGCAGCGTGGCGCCCCCCTGGGGGATGAGGTGGCAGAGCTGCGGAAGGAGGATGTTACCCAACACGAAAAGTGCCGCAATGCCGTAGGTACGGGCTTGCGAATAACCCGGATTGTGAATTTTTGCAGTAACTGTGTTCATGGTTTTTATTAAGTTTTAAAAGTGAATGTTCATTCCGCCCGTGACCGTGGCCCGGGGCATCGGATAACCGGCATTGATTTCGTACCGCTGCGCCAGCAGGTTCTCGCCCCGGACGAACAGTCCCACCCGTTCGCCGGCCCTGAAATCCGCCGTAACGCCCCAGAGCACGAAATCGTCTCTCTCCTGCGTCGGAGTCACCTGCGTGTAGAGACCGCGCACGTACTGCACGTCGGTGGAGAGTTTCCACCGGTTTTTCACAAAATCTATGCCGCAGAACAATTTGTGTTCCGGAGCGGCCACCACCGGATGCTCCATGTGCAGCCAGCTGTAATTGGCGCTCGCACCCCATCCGGGTGCGAACTGCCAGCGCACCTCGCCCTCGGCGCCCCAGTTCTCGATGCGCCCCGTGTTCACGTACTGCCGGCGTTCGCCCACCGGCACCAGCTGAATCATGTTGTCGCCCTCGATGTAGTAGAGACTCACCCCGAAAGAGAGCTTCCCGCCGGGCGACCGGTGCGAGAACGAGAGCTCGTAGTTCATCAGGTCCTCGGGCCGCAGGTCGGGATTCTGGGGCGGGAACATATACATCTCGCGGATGGTGGGGAAACGGAATCCCTTGCTCACCACCGCCTTGAGCTGGTCCGCGGCCGAGAGCCGGAACGAAAGCCCCCCTTGGGGGACCCACTGCGAACCCGCATGCGAATGGCGGTCGTAACGGATGCCGGCATCGAGGGTCAGCCAGCTGAAGAGCGTCTGGCGGAAATCGACGTATCCGGCCGCCTCCCACTGCCTCTTGTCGGCAAGCGGAGCGTCGGGACGCCCGTCGAGGTAGCGGTTCCACGCCCGGCCGCCGAAACGCTGCCAGTCGAAGCCCACGGTCAGGCGGTTGCCCTCGAAGAGCCTTACGCTCTGATAGAGCGACACGCCGAACATGTGGTCCCGCGAATTGAACCGGTAGTCGAGAGGAGTGCCGCCCGGGGCGTAGCCGTCGTCGATTTTATGACGGCCCCAGTTGTAGAAGAGGCTCACGGCGCCCGAAGTGCCGCCGTAGTCGTTGCGCAGCACCGCGGAGGTCATGCCGCGGGTGACGTGCGAATCGTTGTCCAGCAGCGGCGAAGAGACGGGTCCCGGATTGGAGGCGTCGAAATGGGTGAGATTGAGGTCGGCGAAGAGGTTCCACCGCTCGCCCAGCTGATAGCCCGCCTTGGCGTATCCGCCGTACTGCCCGAACCCCATGTTCCTGCGATTGCCGTCGCTGCGGTCGTAGGAGGCGGTCACCGTGCTGCTGAAGCGGCCGATGCGGATGCGGTTCGCGGCCTCGGTCCGCAACGTGTTGTAGGAGCCGTATGCCGCATGCAGGTCGGTCTTCACCCCCTCTTCCCCCATCTTGCGGGTCACGATGTTGATGACGCCGCCCATCGCATTCGAGCCGTAGAGCACCGAGGCCGGTCCGCGGACCACCTCCACCCGTTCGGCCAGCATCGACTGGCAGGCGTCGGCGATGGGATGTCCCATGAGCCCCATGTACTGCGGATGCCCGTCGATGAGCACCAGCATGCCGGTCGTGGGACTTCCTCCCACCCCGCGCAGGGTCATGCCGCCCGCCGCACCGGTCGAGACGCCGTAGCCCATCATGCCGCGCGAAGTGACGAAAAGCCCGGGCACCTGCTCCGTCAGCGTGGGCAGCAGCGAGGAGCGGTGGGCCCCCTCGATTCGCTTCCGCTCCACCACCGAAATAGTCATGGGAAGCAGCCGTACGTCGGCTTCGCTCCGCGTGCCGGTAACCACCACCTCCCCGATAGGCAATACGCGCTGCGCCGTCAGCGAATCGACGCTCTGGGCACAGGCCGTGCCCGCCGCCAGCAAACCGCACGCCAGCAGGCACCTTTTTCTGTTCTCTCTCATATTTTTCCTCAGATATTCGTTCATTTTCAGAGGGGTGTGCGCTCCGCGGCCCCTCAGCTCCGCCCCGCGGCCGCATCGGCCGGACGCGACGCCCGCCCGGCAGCGACGAACTCGTCGATGGCCGACAGACACTCGGCCACCTCCCTCGCCGCCAGACAGCGCCTCTCCAGCGGACAGATGTCCGTGCGGGTCCGATTGACAATATGCGGCACCCGGCGGCCGAACGAGACCTCTATCCCCGCCCGGCGGAGCAGCTCCAGCGCCCCTTCGCTGACCGTGTCGGCGTACAACTCGCGCACGCCGCCCGCCGCCATGAGCGCGGCAGCCGCCTTGCCTACCACCTTGTCCGCGACCGACGCCCCTTCGAGCAGCTCCGGTTCGCGATGCAGCAACTCGTGCAGGTCGGCTACGCCCCGGCGGCCGAACGTGCGAATCCGTTCGCCGTTGCGTACCACACACGAATAGCCGCCCTCGTGCAACAATCCGATGATTCGTTCCATTTTCCGTTCTGTTTTTACATTCTCCGGCTCCGCTCTGCCGACCGGAACCCCGCCGCAGGCAGACCGCAGGTCCGCTTCCGGCTTAACGGGACTTCCGGTTCAACATCCGTGCCGCGATTCCGCACCGCGGCGTCCGGCGGCGCCAATCGGTCCGAACCGCGCACACTTCCGGCCGCACGCTCCATCGCCCCGCACACCCGGCCCCTCCCCGGCCGTCCGCGGGCCGCACGACCGGCACCCGCAGTGCGGAATCCGCCCCGGCTCCGCGGCATCGCCCCGCTCCTCCCCGGAAAACCCCTCCGCGAACGAAATTCACGCTCCGTTTCGAATTCATTTCAGAAATCCTTCGTAATTTTGCCGTATGAAAATTCTGATTGTCGAAGACGAGCCCTCGCTGCGGGAGGTCATCCAGCGTGCGCTGGAGCAGGAGGGATATGTGGTCGAAACGGCCGCCGACTACGCTCGGGCCGAAGCCAAAATCGCAGGATACGACTACGACTGCATCCTGCTCGACATCATGCTGCCCGACGGCAACGGACTGCACCTGCTGGAGACCCTGCGCCGGGAGGGCAAGCGCGACCACGTCATCATCGTTTCGGCCCGCGACTCGCTCGAAGACAAGGTGTCGGGACTGGAACAGGGCGCCGACGACTACCTGGCCAAACCGTTCCACACGGCCGAACTCAAGGCCCGCATCCGCAGCGTCCTGCGCCGCGGCCGCAACGGAGGCGACAGGGAGCTGGTGCAGGGCAACGTGACCCTCGACACCGAAAGCCGCCGCGTGGAGGTCGCCGGGCGGGAGATTCCCCTGCTGAAAAAGGAGTTCGACATCCTGCTCTACTTCATGCAGCGCCCCGACCACCTGGTGGACAAGGCCGTGCTGGCCGAAGCGGTGTGGGGCGACCACGCCGACCAGGCCGACAACTTCCAGTTCGTCTACGCCCAAATCAAGAACCTGCGCCGCAAGTTGTCGGAAGCGGGCGCCGACATCGAAATCAGGGCCGTCTACGGCTTCGGATACAAGCTCTCCTGCGCGGAACCCCGCCCAAAACCCTGACCCCCATGAAACTCATCTACCGCATCGCCCTGCGCCTCTCGCTGACCCTGCTGCCCCTGCTGGCACTCTGGGCCACGCTCTTCTATGTCATCATCACGGCCGAAATCAACGACGAGGCGGACGACGTGCTGGAGGACTACTCCGAACTGATAATCATCCGCATGCTCACGGGTCAGGAGCTGCCTCCCCCCAACGACGGCTCCAACAACAGCTACACCGTCGTCCCCGTGACCGAGGCCTATGCCGAACGGACGCCCCATATCGCCTATCTGGATGCCGAGGTGTTCATCCCCGAAAAGGAGGAGACCGAACCCGCCCGCATCCTGAAAACCATCTTCCGCGACCGCCACGGCCGATTCTACGAATTGACGGTGGCCACCCCCACCTTCGAAAAAGAGGACCTGATGAAGACCATCCTCATCGCGGTGGTCGCACTCTATCTGGTGCTGCTGCTGACGGTCATCGGCGTGACCATGTGGGTCTTCCGCCGCAGCCTCGACCCGCTTTACGCCCTGCTGCGCTGGCTCGACGGCTATCTGCCGGGACATGCCGTGGCTCCCGTGCCCGACGACACCTCCATCGCCGAATTCCGCAAGCTCAACGCCGCCGCCCAGCAGGCCGTCACCCGCTCCGAGGAGCTGTTCGAACGCCAGAAACAGTTCATCGGCAACGCCTCGCACGAATTGCAGACCCCGCTGGCCATCCTCAGAAACCGCATCGAATGGCTGCTCGACCGCACCCCGCTGAGCGAGGAGCAGACGGGCGAACTGGTCAAGATGCAGCGCACGCTGAACCATGCCGTCCGGCTGAACCGCACCCTGCTGCTGCTCACCAAGATAGACAACGGACAGTTCCCCGAGAGCAGCGACATCGACCTCGCGCGGCTGCTCGCCGAACAGACGCAGCAGCTGGAGGAGATTTACCGTTCGCGCGGGCTGCGCCTCTCGCTGCGGATTCCCGAACGCTTCACGGTGCGGATGAACGAAACGCTGGCCTCGACCCTGGTCGGCAATCTGCTGCGCAATGCCTTCGTGCACACCGCCGCCGGAGGCCGCATCGAAATTTCGCTTTCGGACGGAGTGCTGACGGTCCGCAACGAAGGGACCGCCCCGCTGCAATCCGACCACATCTTCGACCGTTTCTACCGCAACTCCGGCAACCCCGACTCCGTGGGGCTCGGCCTGGCGCTCGTGCGCGCCGTGTGCCGCTACTACGCACTGGACATCGACTACCGCTTCGAGCGCTCGGCCCACTGCTTCAGCGTGCGGTGGAAATAGGCGCCGCCCCGCCGCCCCTTCCGCAAAAAGAGCCCCGCCCTGCGGAAAAAAGAACCCCGCGGCGGTATTTTGCAAAAAAAACGCACCGGAATTCAAATCGGTTTCAAAATTGCACCCGAACTTCGCATCGTAAAACATAAAAAACAACCGAATCATGAACAGACTTTCGATGCTTCTGGCCGCAGCCCTGCTCTTCGTCTCCGCCACCGCCCGGGCCGGCCACGACCGTCCGATAAAGACGCAGCAGCTGCCGGCCGCGACCCGGCAATTCATCGCCGAATATTTTCCCGACCAGCAGGTGGCCCTGGCCAAAGAGGAGCGCGACATACTGGAGCTCTCCTACGAAGTGGTCTTCACCAACGGCGCCAAAGCGGAATTCCTGCGCAACGGCGAATGGAAGGAGGTCGATTGCAAATACGGCGCCCTGCCCGGCAAACTCATCCCCCCGCAAATCGCCGCCCACCTCTCGCAGCACTATCCCGATGCCTCGGCCGTGCGCATCGAACGCGACCGGCGCAAATGGGAGATAGAACTCGACAACGGACTGGAACTCACGTTCGACTCCCGGTTCAACCTGACCGGCATCGACGACTAACGGATTAATAACAGATACAATAAGACAGGATTATGAAAAAATTACTTTGCATTTTCACGCTTCTGTGCGCTGTCGCAGGCATCTGTGCATGCAGCGACGACTCCCACGGCCCGGGACACGCCACCCCGCAGGCCGAACAGGCTCTGTTGGCGAAGTATCCGACCGCGACCGACATCTCGTGGCACTACAAGCACGGCTACTACATCGCCGACTTCCTCTCTGCGGCCACCCGCGCCGCAGCTCCCGGCCTGCTCGAACGCAAAGCCTGGTTCGACGCCGCGGGCAAATGGTACATGACCGAAACCGAACTCCCCTTCGCCATGCTTCCCGAGGCCGTCCGCAATGCCTTCTCCGCCGGCGAATACGCCGCCTGGCATGTCGATGACGTCGATATGATTGAACGCGAGGGCGCCGAAACCGTCTACGTAATCCAGGTGGAAGACAAGAGCGCCGGCATCGAAACCGAAGTGGACCTCTACTATTCGCCCGACGGCATGCTGGTGAAGAAAGTGGCGGACGCCGACAAGGACTACGACTACGAAGACTTCATTCCCGCCCTGCCCGCCGGGGCCGTTTCCGCCTACCTGACCGCCAACTATCCCGATGCCCGCATTCTGGACATCGACTTCGAGAACGGCATGACCGAAGTGGAGATTCTCGACGGCCGCACGCGCCGCGACCTGCTCTTCGATGCCGCCGGCAACTGGCTCCGCACCAAAACCGAAGTGACCCGTGCCGAGGTGCCCGCCACAGTGATGCAGGCGCTCGCGGCTTCGCAGTATGCCTCCTACCGCATCGACGACATCGACCACTACCGCACTCCCGAAGGTGAGTTCTACCGCTTCGAGCTCGACTCCGCCTCGGGCGACATCGACATAGACATCGCACCCGACGGCACCATCACCGTGGTGTCGGCCGATTCGGACGTGCCCGGCGGCGGCAACCAGCAGATGCTCGACAAGACCGTCCGCGAATTCATCGCCAAGAAATATCCCGGAGCCACCATCCGCGAATTCGACTACGACGACGGCCTGCTCGAAGTGGAGATTGTCCACGAGGGCCGCGCCAAAGAGGTCTATTTCAACGGAGCCGGCAGTTGGGTGAAAACCGAATGGGACGTGCGCCGCAACGAACTGCCCGCACCCGTCGCATCGGCCGTAGCCGCCTCGCAGTACGCCTCCTGGAAAATCGACGACATCGAATACGTACAGACTCCGTCGGCCGAGTACTACCTCATCGAACTGGAGCAGGGCAGCAGCGAGGTTCGCCTCCGCATCACCGCCTCCGGCGAAATCCTGTAAGATTCCTGTCGGTGGCGCCGCCTTCACCGGCGGCGCCACCGACCTCCGATACGAGCGAGGGCTTGCCCCACAAGGCAAGCCCTCGCTTTTTTCATCCGCCCCACGACGCTCCGCACCTGCGGCGGCCCGCTCCGGCCGACGGCTCCCGACAGCCGCAAGGCCCGGCCTCCCCGCCCCCCCGGAAAACGGGAATGCCCCCGGAAGGTCTCTCTTCCGGGGGCATTCGCATCGCATGGCGGAACAGGCCGCGAAAACCGTCCTACTCCACCAGACCGCGTGCCCGCAGCAACGGCTTGCGGTCGGGCTGCGCACCGCGGAACTGCTCGTAGAGCACCATGCCGTCGGAGGTGCCGCCGCGCGAAAGCAGCGTGCGGAAACGTTCGGCCACCTGTCTGTTGAAGATGTCGCCGGTCTCGACGAAGGCCTGGAAGGCATCCTTGTCGAGCACCTCGGCCCAGATGTAGCTGTAATAGCCGGCCGAATAGCCGCCGTCGAAGATGTGGCTGAAATAGGGATAGCGGTAGCGGGGTGCTATCTCGGGAATCAGACCGCGCTCGACATTGAGCTTCCGGTTCTCGAACGCATTCACATCCAACGGTTCGAATTGCTCCAGGGTGTGGATGTCCATATCGGAATAGGAGGCGGCCAGATACTCCACCGTGGCGAAACCCTGGTTGAAGAGCGCACTGTTCTTTATCTTCTCGACCAGCGCGTCGGGAATGGGTTCGTTGGAGCGGTAGTGGAGCGCATAGCTCTTGAGCATCTGCGGCTCGAAGGCCCAGTTCTCCATAATCTGCGAGGGAAGCTCCACGAAATCGCGCTCGACGCCCGACAGCCCCTGATAGGGAACCTGCGAGAAGAGCGAGTGGAGCGCATGGCCGAACTCATGGAAGAAGGTCTCGGTCTCGTCGAGGGTCAGCAACGCAGGCACGCTGCCTATCGGACGGGTGAAGTTGCAGACGATGCTCACCACGGGCGAAATGCGCTTGCCGTCGATGAAACGCTGACCGCGGAAACGGCCGCACCAGGCACCGCCGCCCTTGCCGTCGCGGGGATGGAAGTCGAGGTAGAGCACGCCCAGGTGGGAGTTGTCGCTGTCGAGCACCTCGTAGACCTGGCACTCCTCGTTGTAGACCGGAGCCACCACCGGACGGAAAGTCACCCCATAGAGCCGGTTGCTCAATTCGAAGATTCCCGAACGGACATTCTCCAGGCTGAAATAGGGACGCAGCGCCTCCTCGTCGAGGTCGTACTTCTGTTTGCGCACCTTCTCGGCATAGTACCACCAGTCCCACGACTCGAAACTCTCGTCACCCGTCTCGGCCAGTTTGAGCGCCTTCATCTCGGCCAGTTCGGCCTTGGCCCGGTCGAGCGCCGGAGTCCAGAGGTCGTCCAGCAGGCCGTAGACGTTCTCGGGTGTTTTGGCCATCACGTTGGAGAGCACGAAATCGGCGTGCGAATCGTAGCCCAGCAGGCGGGCCTTCTCGGTGCGCAGACGAACGATATCGTTTATAATCTGCTTGTTGTCGGTCTCGTTGCCGTAATTGCCGCGGTCGAGATAGCCGCGATAGAGCTTCTCGCGCAAATCCCTGCGGTCGGAATAGGTCAGAAACGGCAGCAGACTGGGCTTGCTCAGCGTGAAGACGTATTTGCCCGGAATCCCCCGTTTGTCGGCCTCTTCGCGTGCGGCGTTCTTGACGCTCTGCGGCAGTCCGGAGAGCTCCTCGCCCGAAAGTTCGAGCGTGAAGTTCTTGTTCTCGGCCAGCAGGTTGTTGCCGAAGCGGACTCCCAGCAGCGAAAGCTCCTCGTTGATTTTGCTCAGCTCGGCCTTCTTGTCGGCGGGCAGAGCCGCACCGGCGCGGACATAGCGGTTATAGGTCTTCTCCAGCAGACGCATCTGCAACGAATCGAGCCCCAGCGAGGCGCGTTTCTCATAGACGGCCGACACCTTCTCGAACAGCTTCTCATTCATGGAGACCTTGTCGTAGTGCTGCGAAAGCACGGGCGACATCTCCATCTGCACGGCCTGCATCTCGGCGTTGGTATCGGCCGAGCCGACCATCGAGAAGACGGTCGATACGCGCTTGAGCCGCTCGCCGCAATTGTCCAGAGCCAGTATCACATTCTCGAAATCGGGCTCCGCCGGATTGGCGACGATGGAATCGACCTCGGCCAGATGCTCGGCCATGGCCACCTGGAAAGCGGGCTTGTAGTGCGACACCTCGATTTTGTCGAACGGAGGAACTCCGAACGGAGTATCCCACTCCCCGAGCAACGGATTCTCCGCCGCCGGCCGCTCCGTCGAACACGAACAGAGTAAACTCATAGCGGTAACGATTAAAAATAACGGTTTTCTCATTTTTTAGGAAAAATTATGTTTCTTTGCAAAGTTAAATCTTTTAGTCCAATCGGATATACATTTATGCAACTTTTTTACGCTCCCGACCTCATCCCCCCCTTCCACACCCTCGACCCCGAAGAGTCCCGGCACTGCATCCGGGTGCTCCGCCTCGCCGCCGGAGACACGCTCCACCTCACCGACGGACGCGGCACCCTCTACCGGTGCGAAGTGACGGACCCCGACCCCAGACGCTGCACGGTAGAGGTGAAAGAGCGCTTCGAGGAGTTCGAAAAACGGGGCTACCGGCTCGCCATGGGCGTGGCCCCCACCAAGAACATCGAACGTTTCGAGTGGTTTCTGGAGAAAGCCACCGAGGTGGGCATCGATGCCTTCGTGCCGCTGGAGTGCGCCCGCAGCGAACGGCGCATCATCAAACCCGAGCGGGAGATGAAGGTGATTACCAGCGCCGTGAAGCAATCGCTCAAAGCCTATCATCCCGCCCTGGAACCCATGACCCCCTTCCGCGAAGCGGTGACCCGGCCTTTCGACGGGGTGAAACTCATCGCCCACTGCCAGAAGAGCGAGCGCGAGCGCCGTTTCATCGGCGACTGCATCCGAAAAGGAGACGACGTGCTGATTTTAATAGGCCCCGAAGGCGATTTTTCGCCGGAAGAGATTACCTTTGCAGCCGAAAACGGATTTCAAGAGATTACCCTCGGCGGCAGCAGACTGCGCACCGAGACTGCGGCTCTAGCCGCTGCGGTGATGGTCTCTTTTATTAACCAATAACTTACATAATGTTATATCTACTGTTTTTACTACTCCTGATATCGGTGTTCGTAGTCAAAACGAACCACAAGGTATGGGTGACATTGGGTGTAGTGGGCGCAGGTGCGGTCGAAAACATCGTCGAAGCCGCCCATGCGCTGTGCGGCGAAGCCTTCCGCTTCCGCCTGCTAGGAACGCAGCTCCGCGAAGCGGACCCGCTCTCGGCCCTCTTCATGATAATCATATCCGTGGCGGCGGTGGCCACCGTACTCTACTCGCGGGGCTATCTGGCCCGTTACCGCGACCGCTACTCGTCGGCCCACTTCTCGCTCCACTACATGGCCCTCATCCTGCTCTACTACTCGATGATTGGCGTGGTGAAGAGTCCCGGCGGCTACGACTTTCTCTTCGACTGGGAGCTGATGACCATCTCCTCGTTCCTGCTCATCCTCTTCGAGGCCGACCGCAAGGAGGTGCGGCGCGCAGCCCTCAACTACCTGGTGATGATGCACATCGGATTTCTGTTCCTGCTCACCGGATTCGTCACCCTCTCCTCGCAGGGCTACGGCACCTCGTTCGCCGAACTGACCGTCTACTTCGCCGAGCGCAATCCGCTGCCGCTCTTCGCGGTCTTTCTGGTCGGCTTCGGCATGAAAGCGGGCCTGTTCCCGCTGCACACCTGGCTGCCCGAGGCGCATCCCGCCGCTCCGGCCCACATCTCGGCCGTCATGTCGGGCGTCATGATTAAGACGGGAGTCTACGGCGTCATCCGCGTGACGGCGGCCGTCGGCGACGAGCGCATCGCGCAGGCGGGCATGATACTGCTGGGCGCCGGCATCGTCACCGGACTGTGGGGCGTGATTCTGGCCGCCGTGCAGAACGACATCAAACGGCTGCTGGCCTACTCGAGCATCGAAAACATCGGCGTCATCTTCATCGGACTGGGAGCCGCCGCTATCGGCAAGGGAACCGACAACGCCCCGCTGGCCGTGTGCGGCATGGCCGGAGCGCTGCTGCACACCGTGAACCACTCCTTCTTCAAGTCGCTCCTCTTCTTCGGGGCCGGCAACGTCTATTCCCAGACCCACTCCACTTCGCTGGAGTCGTTCGGCGGACTCATCCGCAGCATGCCCGTCACCGCACTGCTCTTTCTCACGGGCACGACGGCCATCTGCGCCCTGCCGCCCCTGAACGGATTCGTCTCCGAATTCCTCATATATTACGGATTGCTGGACGGCATCGCCGCCAACCAGCAGGCGGTGATAGCCTCCGTCTGCGGAACGGTGGCCCTGGCCCTCATCGGCGGAGTGGCGGTGCTGGCCTTCTCGAAGCTCTACGCCATCGTCTTCCTCGGCGCCCCGCGCACCCATCTGGTGGCCGAAGCCGAAGAGGCGGACAAGTTCCGGATTGCCGCCTGCGCCATCCCCGTCGCCGGCATACTGGCCGTGGGACTGGCCCCGGCGCTCTTCGCCGCCGGCTTCTCCGACATCGCCTCGCAGCTCCTCGGCACGGAGCCGCCGCACTTCCCGGGGGCCGACCCCTCCGCTTCGCTGCGCGCGATAACGGTCGCCGTCTGGGTACTGGTGGCCGTGGTGGGCCTGCTGCTCTGGTGGAAGCACCGCGCCGCCCGCAGACGCACGGTCGAAAGCGGCCCCACCTGGGGATGCGGCTTCACCGCGCCCACCGTCCGGATGCAATACACCGGCGAATCGTTCGCCGAAGGGTTGCAGACCATCGCCACCTCGCTGACCAAAGACACCGTGAAGGGCAAAGCCGTGGACAAGGACGAGATATTCCCCACGGGCCACTCGTTCGAAATCAAGCACAAGGACACGGTGGACAAACTCTTCTCGGCCTGGTGGGTGGCCATGCTGCGGCTGGTCAATGAACGCGTCATGCGGCTGAGGACGGGCAAGATAAACCACTACGTGCTCTTCGCCCTGCTCTTCCTGCTGCTCATACTGGTACTTTCGCTCCTAAATCTGATTTAGCGCTATGGATACATTATCATATATGGTACAGGCACTCTTCAACACGGCCGTCGTGGTGGCCGTCGCCCTGCTGCTGCCGGGCGTAATCAACCGCACGCGGGCCATTCTGGCCGGCCGCAAGGGCGTCACCATGTACCAGCACCTGAACAACGTGCACCTGCTCCTGAGAAAGGGTGCCGTCTACTCCTCCACCACCACCTTCCTGTTCCGGGCCGTACCGGCCGTCTATCTCGGTGCGACGCTGACGGCACTGCTCTTCGTTCCGGTGGGCAACCTCCGGCCGCTGCTCTCGTTCGAGGGCGACGTGGTGATGTTCGCCTATCTGTTCGCCCTGGGACGGCTGGCCATCGTGCTGGCCGCCATGGACACGGGCAGCAGCTTCGAGGGAATGGGAGCCAGCCGCGAAGCGCTCTACGGCGCACTGGTCGAGCCGGCCATGTTCCTGGTCTTCGCCACCCTGGCGCTCATCACCGGCTACACGAGCTTCGCCGACATCTTCGGACTGTGCCGCGGAGTGGAGAGCCAGATGATAGTGGTCCTGCTGCTGGTGTGCTACGTGGTGGTGCGCGTCATCACCGTGGAGGCCGGGCGCATTCCGGTGGATGACCCCCGCACCCACCTGGAGCTGACCATGATACACGAAGTGATGGTGCTCGACTACTGCGGCATCGACCTGGGCATGATTCAGATTGCCGGCTGGCTCAAAACCGCCGCATTCGCCGTCATCGCCGCCGACGTCATGGCCTACGCCCTGTGGTACAACATCGCCCTGGTGCTTCTCGCGGCGCTGGGCGTGGGCGTGTTCATCGGCATCGTGGAGTCGCTGCAGGCCCGCAACAAACTCTCGCGCAACACCACCTACATACTCACCATCGTGGCGCTGGCCATGGTGGTCTTCTTCGTGGCCTATCTGCTGCAGCACGACATCGACATTCAATAGACAACCGCAACAAACCGTAAGAAATGACACTTTCGCTCATATTGCTCTACGTAGTGACGCTGGTCTACCTCTCCATCACCGAGCGGTTCCGCAACTACGCCAACCTCATCGCGCTCCAGGGATGGATACTGCTGGCCGTCGCCCTGCTCCGCCTGCACTCCATACACCTGTTCGACCTGCTGTTCGTACTCATCGAAACGCTGGTCTTCAAGGCCCTGGTAGTGCCCATGATACTGCGCCGCATCATCCGCAAAACGAAGATAAACCGGGTCTACAATTCGGGCGAAAGCCAGTTCAATTCGCTGGCCGGCTCGGTGGCGGCCCTCATCGCCAGCATCGGCATCACCTACTACATCGCCGACACGTCGATGAACGTCATCTTCTTCGGCGTGGCGCTCTATGCGCTGCTCAGCGGCCTGATACTCATCACCACCCGGCGCAGGATATTCTCCCACCTGGTGGGATTCCTGGTCATTGAGAACGGCGTGTTCCTCTTCTCCATGGCCATCGGCGCCGAAATGCCCTCGCTGATTAACATCGCCATCCTGCTCGACATCCTCATCAGCGTGCTGATGCTGGGCATGTTCATCACCCGAATCGGCGACCGGCTCCACTCCGACGACTCGGAACGCCTCACCACCATTAAAGACTAACGGCCATGATGATAGCTTACATTCTCTTCTCGTTCGCGGTGGCTGCCGCCCTGCAATTCGTCCCCGCCCGGGCCGTCAGACCCGTAGCCGCCCTCTTCTATGCGGCACAGGCCGCGCTGGCGGTGTGGATATGCTGCCGGGGATTCGGACAACCCAGTTCGTCGTTCTTTCTCTTCGACGCAGCGGGCACGCTGATGTTCCTGCTCATGGCCCTCGTCTCGCCCGTGGCCTACTACCATGCGTGCGACTACCTGGAACAGGACGCTCCGCGCGACTTCCGCCTTTTCACCCAGCTGCTCGTTCTGCTCTGCACGGCCATCGCCGCCGTCTACTTCGCCTCCAACATCGCGGTGACCTGGATTTTCCTGGAAGCCACCACGCTCTGTGCCGCCGGTCTGGTCTATCACCGCCACGCCGACGGAAACCTGGAGGCCACCTGGAAATATATCTTCGTCTGCTCGACGGGCATCGCCATGGCCTACCTGGGCGTGCTGCTGCTCTGCGGCATGAGCGGTGAGGAGGGCCTCTCCTACCAGCGCCTGGCCGAAACGGCCTCCCGGGCCAATCCGCTCTACCTGAAGGTGGCCTTCCTGCTCATTCTGGCGGGATACAGCTGCAAGATGGAGATATTTCCCCTCTACACCATCGGCGTGGATGCCAACTATTCGGCCCCGGCTCCGGCCTCGGCCCTGCTGTCCACGGTGCTGGTGAATGCGGGATTCCTCTCCATTTTCCGCGTCTACAAGGTGATGGCCTCCTCCGAGGTCTTCCCCTGGGTGTGCAACGTGCTCATCGTGACAGGCGTGCTTTCGCTGCTCGTCGGAGCGCTCTTTCTGCGCCGCACCAACCACTGCAAACGCTTCCTCTCCTACTCCACGGTCGAAAACATGGGCATCGTGGCCATCGGACTGGGCATCGGCGGCGCCGGCGTGTGGGCCGCGCTCTTCCACGTGGTGGGACACACCCTCATCAAGAGCGGCCTCTTCCTGCAAATCGCCCGCGTGAGAAAGAGCTACGGCAGCTACCGCATCAACCGGCTCGGCGACTACATGAACATCAGCAGAACGGGCGCCGTGACCATGATAGTCGGCACGCTGCTCCTGCTGGCCTTCCCGCCCTCGCCCCTGTTCCTCTCCGAAGTGAAGATTCTGGGCGGTACCATCGGCCAGGGCAAGTGGTGGCTGACCGCCGTCATGCTGTTGCTGCTGTGCATCGTCATCTACGGAGTGTGGGACAAAGTGCTCAAACTCTGCTACCGGCCCGCAGCCGTACGGCCTGCCGCGGCGCAGAGCCCCCGCCGTCTGCTCTCGCTCAGCGCCCTGTTCCTGCTGCTGTGCGCCATCGCGCTCGGCGTATGGCAACCGGCCCCGCTCGCCGACCTCATCCACGGAATCGCAACATTTTAACCATATTCGTTCCCATGAACTGGTTCATTACAGACAACAGCGCCCCCAGCGCGGAACTCGCCCGCATTCCGGAGCTCTCCTACGCCGAATTCTACGCCCAGCTCTGCGCCGAACTGGAGAATCCGGCCTGCCACCTGGGCGAACTGTTCGCCATGCGCGAACAGGAGAGCCGGCTGCGCATCTTCGCCCTGCTGCTCGACGACACGACCTCCCAGGTAAAGATATGCTCCTACGTCTATCCCTACTACTGCGAAGACGAGCTCCCCTCGATAGCCGCCCGCCATCCGCAGGCGCACCCCTTCGAACGGGAAATCAGCGAGCTCTACGGCATCCGCTTCAGCGATTCGCCCTGGGACAAGCCCCTGCGCTACCCGGCCCGCCGCGCCGTGCAGGGCAATACCATCGACAACTACCCCTTCTACAAGATGGAGGGCGAGTCGCTGCACGAGGTGAACGTGGGCCCCATCCACGCCGGCATCATCGAACCGGGCGCCTTCCGCTTCATCTGCCACGGCGAGAAGGTGCTCCATCTGGAAATCGCACTCGGATTCCAGCACCGGGGCGTGGAGGAGGAGTTCCTGCGCACCGACAACCGCCTGCGGCAGACGCTGCTGGCCGAAAGCATCGCGGGAGACACGGCGGTGGCCCACGCCACGGCCTTCGCCGCCGCAATCGAAAAGCTCTCCGACTGCCCGCCCGACCCCCATTCGAACCTCGACCGCGAACGGGCCGTCGCCCTGGAGCTGGAACGCATGGCGATGCACATCGCCGACACCGGCGCCCTGTGCATGGACATCGGTTATCAGCTCGGGCAGGTGGCCTGCGAGGCGCTGCGCACCATGACCATCAACACCACCCAGATTTGGTGCGGCAACCGCTTCGGCAAGGGGCTCATCCGCCCCTTCGGCAGCCACTACCACATCGACCAGGAGATGATACGCACCATCCGCAGCAACGTGGCCGAAATCAAACGCCGCTACAACGAGGTGCGCGAGAACCTCAAGGACACCCCCTCGGTGCTGGCCCGCTTCGAACAGTGCGGCGAGGTGAGCCTCTCGCAGATGACCCGCATCGGCGGCGTGGGCGTGGCGGCCAAGGCCAGCGGTCTGTGCCGCGACGTGCGGTGGAGCCACCCGTGGGGCGAATACCTGCGCATCGGACACCGCCCCATCGTGAAGCGTCAGGGCGATATCATGGCCCGCCTGACCACCCGCTGCCGCGAGGTGCTGCAATCGGCCGAATACATCGACGACCTGCTCTCGGCCATGACCCACGACGAGCGGCCCACGCCCGCCCCCCGGTTCGACACCCGGCTGGCCCCCCTGTCGCTGGCCTTCTCGCTGGTGGAGGGATGGCGGGGCGAAATCTGCCACTGCGCGGTGACCGACCGGCAGGGCGCCCTGGCCTGCTACAAGGTCAAGGACCCCTCGATGCACAACTGGCTGGCGCTGGCGCTGGCCGTGCGGGGAGCCGGCATCTCGGATTTCCCCATCAACAACAAGAGTTTCAACCTGTCCTACTGCGGACACGACTTATAAGAGAGGAGAGACGAAATTATGTTCATGTCAAAATTCAAGGTACTCCGAAGCCACGGCAAACAGTTCATCCCCGACCTGAACGCGGTCACGCTGCCCCCCATCTTCCGCGGACGGCCCTCGCTCGACGCCCGCACCGACGAGGCGACCCGCCGGGCGCTCGAACGGCTGTGTCCCGTGGGAGCCATCACGGCCGAACCCTTCTCGCTCGACACCGGCCGCTGCCTCTTCTGCAAGGAGTGCGCGATGGCCCACCCCGATGCGGTGAGCTTCACCAACAACTACAAAATGGGCTCCAACGACCGCCGGGCCCTGGTGGTGACGCCGGGCACCGACACCACCCCCTTCGAGGCCGACGCCGTGCGCGAACGGATATGCTCCTACTTCGGCCATGCGCTCCGCCTGCGGCAGGTGAGCGCCGGAGGCGACGGCTCCACCGAGATGGAACTCAATGCCACGGGCAACGTCAATTTCGACTTCGGCCGCTACGGAATCGAGTTCACCGCCTCGCCGCGTCATGCCGACGGGGTGGTCATCACGGGCCCCATCACCCGCAACATGGCCGAGGCGCTGGAAATCTGCTACCGGGCCATCGCCGAGCCCAAGCTCATCATTCTGGCCGGCAGCGAGGCCATTTCGGGCGGTCTGTTCGCCGAGAACCGGGCCATCGACCGGTCGTTCCTGGCCACCCGCACCCCCGACCTGCTGCTGCCCGGCAACCCGGTGCATCCGATGACCTTCATCGACGGCGTAATGACCCTCACCGGCCGCAAGAAGCGCGAATAGGACTCCGTGACCCATGAGAGAGTTGTGGAACATATTCGTCTCGTTCTTCAAAATCGGCGTCTTCACCTTCGGCGGCGGCTACGCCATGGTGTCGCTCATCGAGGACGAGCTCATCACCCGCAAGCGGTGGATAGAGAGCGAACAGTTTCTCAAGCTGCTGACCCTGGCCCAGTCGGCCCCCGGCCCCATCGCCCTCAACACGGGGGTGTTCATCGGCTACAAGGTGCGGGGCTGGGCCGGAGCCCTGGCCGCCGTGCTGGGCATCGTGCTGCCGTCGTTCGTCATCATTCTGCTCATCGCCCTCTTCTTCGCCGACATCCGCGACAACTGCTACGTGGACGCCGCCTTCAAGGGCATGCGTCCGGCCGTGGTGGCGCTCATCGTGGCCCCGGTCTACAAGTGGGCCCGGGCGCTCGGCCCCGCAGGCATCGCCGCCTCCGTCGCCGCAGCGCTGCTGGTGTGGTACGTCGGACTGTCGCCCATCTATTTCATCGTGGCGGGCGCCGCCGCCGGCATCGCGCACACGGTGTGGAAAAACCGTAAAACCATCGAAAAGCCATGATATACCTGCAACTGTTTCTGAGTTACCTGAAAATCGGATTTTTCGGTTTCGGCGGCGGATATGCCATGCTCTCGCTCATCCAGAACGAGGTGGTGGTGCAGCACCAATGGCTCACCAACGGCCAGTTCGCCGACGTGGTGGCCATCTCCCAAATCACCCCCGGCCCCATCGCCATCAACAGCGCCACCTACATCGGCTATCAGGTCACGGGAAGCGTGTGGGGCGCCGTGGTGGCCACGTTCGCCGTGAGCCTCCCCTCGCTGACCATCATGCTGGCCATCACCCGCTTCTACCTCAAGCTGCAGGACAACCGATACGTGAAGGGAGCCATGGCGGGCATGCAGCCGATGATGATAGGCATGATTGCGGCCGCGGCCCTGCTGCTCATCTTCCCCCACGACGACACCCGTTCGTTCATCGACCTGTGGAGCTGGCTGCTCTTCGGACTCTGCCTGGTAGCCTCGATTCGCAAAGTAAACCCCATCCTGCTCATCGTCCTTTCGGCCGCGGCCGGAATCCTCATCTACGCCTGACCGGCGCAGCCCCGGCGCCCCGAAGCAGGTCGCCTATCATCCCCTCTTCACTCTTCACTCTTCCCGCACTCCGCACCTACGCCACGGCCTCTGCACCCGGCTGCCACAGCGCCCGATTCCCGACCGAGCGAACTGCCGCACCGCACAGACCGGACCGACCGCGTCCCCCTGTCCGCCCCTTTCTCCGTCCGGAACACGCTCCGTTCCCGCCCCCGACACGCCCGGGAGCATCCCCGGCCCGCACGGCACCGCCCGGCCGTCGGAAAATCCGACGAGAAAAAACGAATAAAATTTTCGTTTCTCGAATTTTCTGTCTAACTTCGTGTAATAAATACGCAATGAGATGAAAAAACCGGCACTTTTTCTCTGCATGCTCCTGCTGTGGACGGCATGCGCAGGGCAGGACCTCCGGCCCAAGCAGTCCTATTCGACCTACAACTCCGACCAGGCCACCGGCAAATGGGGCTACGTGAATGCCAACACCTACGGCAGCGGCAACTGGGTCATCCAACCCGTATTTGACTATGCCGAGTCGTTCTACGACGGAATGGCCGCCGTGAAAATCGGTTCGCTGTGGGGATTCATCGACAAAAAGGGCCAAATCGTAATCCCCTGCCAGTGGGAGAGCGTCGGCAACTTCGCCGACGGGCTGGCCAGCGTCAAGAAAGACGGCAAATGGGGGGCAATCGACCGCGAAGGAAACACGGTGGTCCATTTCCTCTACGACTACGTGGCCGAGTTCTCCAAAGGATACGCCCGCGTCCGGTTGGGCGACAAATGGGGATTCGTGAACAAACAGGGAACCCCCGTCACCGAGACCAAATACGACAAGGTGTCGAACTTCAACGGCAAGTTCGCCAAAGTGAAAATCGGAGAGCGGAACCTCAAGATAGACACCACGGGCAAAGAGTACGAGAAGTAGGCCCGCAGACGACACGGCCGCGCAGGCTCCGGAGGGTTCTGCGGCGGAGAGGGCGCATTCCGCCCCGCATTTGGCCTCATACGCAAAAAGTCCTCCGGGCGGCAGGCGACGGAGCCCGCAAGAGCGATTCCGCCCGCCCCGTTGCAGGACGCACGCCGGAACGGTACGTTCCTTCCAGTGCAGCGGTGTGCTTCGCCGCACGCCTCTCAGCGCCGGAAACGATAGAAGACCCCGAGCGGCAGCATCTTGCCGCTGCGGTCGGAGAAGCAGAGCTCGCCGTAGCGCTCCTCGGCCGCCGAACCGAACAACTGATTGACAATGCCTTTGGCCAGCAGAGCCGAAAAACCCATCGAATAGAGATTGAAGACCAGAAAGGCCCCCTGCGGCTCGAGCAACGTCGCGCAGCACTCCAGCAATTCGCCGATGTGCTGTTCGAGCACCCACTTCTCGCCTTCGGGACCGCGCCCGTAGGCCGGCGGGTCGAGCACGATGCCCCGGTAGCGCCGACCGCGCTTGACCTCGCGCCGCACGAACTTCAGGGCATCGTCCACAATCCACCGCACGCCGTCCAGTCCGCTCAGCTCCATGTTCTCGCGCCCCCACGACACCACCTGCTTCACCGAATCGACATGCGTCACCTCGGCCCCGGCGCTGCATGCGGCCAGCGTCGCTCCGCCCGTGTAGGCGAACAGGTTGAGCACGCGGACCGGCTCCGCACCCGGCGCTCCGGCCGGCGAAGCGCCCAGCCGACGGCAGCTGTCGTAGATGAAATTCCAGTTCTCGGCCTGCTCGGGGAAAAGCCCCACGTGCTTGAACGAGGTGAGCCCCAGCCGCATGCGCAACGACATGCCGCCGTAGCGGTAGGCCACCGTCCAGCGCGAAGGCATCTGCGGCGCACAATTCCACTCGCCGCGGTCGTCGCTGCGCGAATCCTTGCGGAAACGGGCCGAAGCCAACCGCTCCCACTCGCGCTGCGGAAGACTCTTGTGCCAGATGGCCTGCGGCTCGGGGCGCGAGACCACCCAGCGGCCGAACCGTTCGAGTTTCTCGAAATCGCCGCTGTCTATCAGTTCATAATCCTCCCACCGGGGAGTAAGCAACTCAACTCCTGCCATATCTCGATTTATCTTTCATATCCTTTTCCATTCCGCCTCCCTGCCGCAGCCCCTCCCGGTCCCAAGGGTCCGCCGCCCGAAGTCTCTCCGCCGCCGGAAATCCGCTCCCGACGGCCCTCCGCGGCCGGTCCCGTTCCGGTCCTGCCCCGGTCCAGGACACCCGCCCGGAGTCTCCCCGCCGTAAAAGACTGCGCCCCACGGCCCGACGCTCAGGATGCCTCTCGCCGGGAGAAACGCTCCCCGGCCCCTCGGTCCGGAATGCCGGAAGCACGGCTCAGGGCTTCTGCTCGTAGACCAGACTCATCCGGCAATTCGCACAGTCGAACTCCAGCCGATAGCGGTGCACGCCCCGTTCCAGATAGAGCTCCCCCTTCAGGGAGGGATGCTCGCGCAGGCACTGCCCCAGCTCCCGGCGGATGCAATAGGAGGAGGTCATCACCCGCTCGCCCGCCATCGAGGCCCGCAGGTCGAGGCCCGGTTCGATATGCCGCACGCCGTGGTCGCGGTAGAAGCGTTCCGAAAGCGAATTGGTGACATTGGCCCGGCAGTCGAGTTCGGTCTCGGGATAAGGCAGCGCCATCTGCTCCCGCCGCAGATTCCGCTGCGGCGGACGGCCGGCCAACGCTTCGCGGAGACGCTGCAACGCCTCGCGCCGCAGCTCGTTTATCAGCGACACCGGCACGAAAACCACGGGTCCCGCAATCTCCACGCGCCCCACCCGGAACATCGTGTCGCCGCTCTTGGCGCACTGTTCGCGCAGGGTGGCGGCCATGCGCTCCGCATCGCGGGCCGGCTCGAAAGCCCCGCTCCGCACAGCCGAGGCACTCGTTCCGTCAGAAACGGCGAAGCTCAGCCTCACCTCCCCGGCCGACAGCTCCACCGACGCAGCCGCCTCCACAGTGCGTTTCATGCGGCTGCGCTCCAGCTGCTGGCGGAACCGGTGGTCGTAGTTGCGATAGAGCTCGCACCCCACGGCAATGCCCTCCATGCGGTTGGGGACGACCATACCGTCGGGCCGCACGGCATTGATATTCGTACCGACCAGGCCCGCTCCGTTCCGCAGGCACACTCCGTCGCCGGCAGCCAGGTCGTGGGGCGTGTCGAGCCCGAATCCGTCGCGGCGCACCCGGTTCACCCGGCCGATGAATTCGCCGACAGCCTTCGGAGTGTCGAACGACGCCACGCCGCGCCGCACGCCGTCGAAGAAATAGGCGGTCTCGCCCCGCAGGAAACTCTTGGCCGGAGCCGGCGTGAAGTCGGGGCGGCTCTCCCCGACGGAAGCCCGCCGCAGATGAGGCCGCAGGGCCAGCTCCCGGTCGATGACGCCGCGGTAATAGGCCACGACGTTGCGTATGTAGGAGACGTCTTTCAGACGCCCTTCGATTTTGAAAGAGGTGATGCCCGCATCGAGCAGCTCGGGAATACGGGCCGAAAGATTGAGGTCCATGACCGACAGCAGGTGTTTCCCCTTGCATATCGTCCGCCGGTCGGCATCGGTCAAATCGTAGCTCAGGCGGCACGGCTGGCTGCACTGGCCGCGATTGCCGCTCCGCTCGCTCTGGGTGCGGCTCAGAAAACACCGGCCACTGTACCCCACGCAGATGGCCCCGTGGACGAAACATTCGAGCTCCGCGTCGCAGGCCTCCCGAATCCGCTTTATCTGCCCGAAGGTGAGGCCCCGTTCGAGTATCACCCGCGAGAATCCCGCACCGGAGAGAAAGCCGACCTGCTCGGGAGTCATGTTGCACATCTGGGTGGAGGCGTGCATCTCCACGCCGTCGAGCCCCATCCTCAGATAGGCGGGGTCCTGCACGATGAGCGCATCCACTCCGGCGTCAATCAGTTCGCGGGCCGTGCGTTCGGCTTCCGGCAGTTCGTGCTCGTACAGCACGGTGTTGAGCGTGGCGTATATGCGCACGCCGAACGGACGGGCGTAGGCGACCAGCCGGGCGATGTCGTCCGCGGAGTTGGCCGCCGCATGACGGGCCCCGAATCCCCGGCCGCCGATGTAGACGGCATCGGCTCCGCTATCGACGGCGACGATGCCCGCCTGCAGGTCGCGGGCCGGCGCAAGAAGTTCTATTTTCGCAGATGCACCCATAAGTCGGGGACAAAGATACGCAATAATCCGGGAACCGCCGTGTCGCGGCGGTCAAAAAAGGAACCGGACCCGCCCCGCCGATGCGGCCCCCCCGAGACCGGCCCCCGCAGCAGCGTACGCATCCACCCGCCCCGGAAAAACGGAAACGGGCGACCCCCACAGGGAGTCGCCCGCCGCAGCGGAACATGCGTCCGCCGTATCTCTGCCCGGATTATTTGCTCAGGGCGGCAATCTGTGCCTTGGCCTCGGCAACCATGTCGCCGGCGGTCACCTTGCGGAAGGTGGCGATGGCCTTGTCCTTCATCTGCTTGTTGGTGTAAGCGGCACCGATGAAGAAGTAAGCGTTGGACTTGGCTACCTCGTCGGGCTGGGCGGCAACCACCTCCTCGCCGATTTCGGCCACCTTGTCGTAGTTCTTCATGTTATTGTAGGTCTGAAGACGAAGCATCTGTACACCGGCATTGGCGGGGTCTACGGCCATGGCCTGCTCGATGATTGCGAGCGCACCTTCGTAGTCCTTCTCGCTGCCCTTCTTGGCGCCCTCGGCCACGTAATACTCGCAGAGCTTGGAGGTGGCGGTCGTCGCGTCCTCCTCGTACTTGCTGTGCTTGTCCTTGAGGGCGATAATCGACTTGTACACCTCGCTGCCCTTCTCCAGGTCACCCAGCTCGCAGTAGCTCATGGCCAGGTTCAGACCCAGCGCGGTGTTGTTGGGGTCGGCCTCGTAGCCCTTGGCGAAGATGCTCGCAGCGGTGGCGTAGTCCTTGTTGTTGAACGCCTCGCCGCCCTGTGCGGTATAGGCACGGCCGATGTAGGCCTTGGCTTTCTGCGCGGTGGCGGGGTCCGACATCTCGCCTTTGTCCGCCGCCAGCTGGAAGTTCTTGATGGCATTGTCGTAGTCCTTGGCCTGCAGTGCGCGGCCGCCCAGCTGATAGTAGCATACGACCAGATACTTCTGAGCCTGACGTACGGTCTCCACCACTTCGTCGCCCGCATCCAGTCCGGTGGCGATAGCCTTTTCGAACGCAGCGGCCGCAGCGGCGTAATCCTTCTTCTGCATGAGGGCTCCCGCCTCGTTGTACTGAGTGGTGAACTCCTCGGGGGTCTGGGCATAGAGCGCCGCGGAAGCGAATACGGCGAACAATGTCATCGCAAAAAACTTCATCTTCTTCATAATGTTTAAACGTATTTTAGATTCGAATTTGATTTAGTGTCTTCAAAAAAAGCGTTTCAAATCGCAAAATTACTATTTTTTTCCATCCGTGCAAATCTCTAACGCCGCAGAGCCGCGAAAAATTGTGTCACCAGCCGGGAGCACTCCTCTTCGAGCACCCCGCCGCACAGCACCGTCCGCGGATGCAGCAGCGAGGGCCCGAAACGCAGGAATCCGCGTTTGGGGTCGGCCGCCCCGTAGACCACCCGCCCCACCTGGCTCCACGCACAGGCGCCGGCACACATGACGCACGGCTCCACGGTCACATACAGCGTGCATTCGTTCAGATACTTACCGCCCAGCGTGGCCGCCGCAGCCGTCACGGCCTGCATCTCGGCATGGGCCGTGGCATCGCCCAGCGTCTCGACCAGATTGTGCCCCCGGCCCACGACCGTTCCGCCGCACACCACCACCGCTCCGATGGGCACTTCGCCCCGTTCCAGCGCCTTGCGTGCCTCGCCGAGCGCCGAGCGCATAAAAAATTCATCGCTTTTCTGTTCCGATTCCATAGAAAATTAGTACTTTTGGGGTTGCAAAACCCGCATCGGGGTATTCCGGATGCAAAAATAGACAACAAGAGACAAAATAACAACGATATGTACAGAAGTCACACTTGCGGCCAACTCAGAAGCCGCGATGTAAACACCACGGTAACGCTCGCCGGATGGGTACAGAAAGTACGCAACCTCGGAGCCATGACCTTTATCGACCTGCGCGACCGCTACGGCATCACCCAGCTGGTGGTGGAGGAGCACTCCGCCGAAGAGGTGAAACAGACCGCAGCCCAGCTGGGCCGCGAATTCGTCATCCAGGCCACCGGAAAAGTCATCGAACGCGCCTCGAAAAACCCCCGCATGGAGACCGGCGACATCGAGGTGTCGGTGGAGCGACTCGTCATCCTCAACCGCGCCCAGACCCCGCCCTTCACCATCGAGGACAACAGCGACGGCGGCGACGACCTGAGAATGAAGTACCGCTACCTCGACCTGAGACGCAACCCGCTGAAAAACGCGATGATTCTGCGTCACAAGATGGCCCAGTCCATCCGCACGTTCCTCGACTCGGAGGGTTTCCTGGAGATAGAGACCCCCTACCTCATCAAGTCCACCCCCGAGGGAGCACGCGACTTCGTGGTGCCCAGCCGCATGAACCCCAACGAATTCTACGCCCTGCCCCAGTCGCCGCAGACCTTCAAGCAGCTGCTGATGGTGGCCGGATACGACAAATATTTCCAGATTGTCCGCTGCTTCCGCGACGAGGACCTGCGGGCCGACCGGCAGCCCGAATTCACGCAGATTGACTGCGAAATGTCCTTCGTGGAGCAGGAAGACGTGCTGGAGGTGTTCGAAAGAATGGCCAAGTTCATGTTCAAGAACACGCTCGGCGTGGAGTTCGACTACCCGTTCCGCCGCATGCCCTGGAGCGAAGCGATGGCCAAATACGGCAGCGACAAACCCGATATCCGCTTCGGCATGGAGTTCTGCGAACTCACCTCGGCGGCACAGGGCAACGGCTTCTCGGTCTTCGACTCGGCCGAATACGTGGGCGCGATAGCCGCTCCGGGCTGCGCCTCCTACACCCGCAAGCAGATAGACGAGCTCACCGAATTCATCAAGCGGCCCCAGGTGGGCGCCAAAGGCCTGGTGTGGGTGCGGCTCGAAGCCGACGGCAGCGTCAAGTCGAGCGTGGACAAATTCTATTCGCCCGACCAGCTCCGCAAGTGGGCCGAGATGGCGGGTGCCCGCCCCGGCGACATGCTCTTCCTGGTCGCCGACAAGCGCAAACGCGCCCTTTCGGCGCTGTGCGAACTGCGTCTGGAACTCGGCGAACGTCTGGGCCTGCGCGACAAGAGCAAGTTCGCCCCGCTGTGGGTGGTGGACTTCCCCCTGCTGGAGTGGGACGACGAGACGCAGCGCTTCTATGCGATGCACCACCCCTTCACCTCTCCCAAGCCGGAGGACATTCCCCTCTTCGACACCGACCCCGGTAAGATTCGCGCCAACGCCTACGACTTCGTGGTGAACGGCGTGGAGGTGGGCGGCGGCTCGATTCGTATCCACGACGCCCAGTTGCAACACAGAATGTTCGACATACTCGGCTTCACCCCCGAAAAGGCCGAGGAACAGTTCGGATTCCTGATGAACGCATTCAAGTTCGGCGCACCGCCCCACGGAGGTCTGGCCTTCGGATTCGACCGCTTCTGCTCGCTGTTCGGCGGCGCCGACTCGATTCGCGACTACATCGCCTTCCCCAAGAACAACTCGGGCCGCGACATGATGATAGACGCCCCCTCGCCCATCGACAAGGCCCAGCTCGACGAATTGTGCCTGACCCTGACCGAACCAAAAAAATAGGAGACGACACACCGATACGACAAGCGGCAGCCCCGGAACGGGGACTGCCGCTTTTTTATCCGCACCGCGTCCGCTACCGCCTCTCCCCCTCCGGCAAACGGGCGGCATACCAGCCGTAGCACCCCACGAAGACGAAACAGAAAGCCGGAATCACGAACGAATAGCCGATGCTGTCCGTCTGGTCGGCAATCACCCCCTGCAGCGCGGTCATCACCGCTCCGCCCAGGACGGCCATCACCAATCCCGCTCCGCCGATTTTGGCATCTTCGGCGGAGAGTCCCTCGCAGGTCAGTCCGAAGAGGGTGGGAACCATCGGCGACATGCAGGCCGAAACGGCAATCAGCGCCGTCACCGCTATCATCCCCCCGGAGAACATCACCAGTCCCGTGAGGCACACGGCCGCGATGGACGCATAGACGAGCAGCACCCCCGGACGCACGTAGCGCATGAGCACCGCGAAACAGAAACGGGCCGCGACGAAGACCAGAACGGAAATCAGAGAGACGAAAGCGCCCCCGGCCTCGTCCCGGCCGGTCTGCTCCATCGCCACCCGGGCCGCGTAGGACCACACGCCTGTCTGGGCCCCCACACAGAGGAACTGCGCCGCGACACCCGACATATAGCGCCGGTCGTCAATCAGCCGCCGCAGCGAATCGCCCGCCGACGGAGTCTGACCGGAATGGGCATTCTCCTCGATGCGGGCCATGCGGGCACGCCGCAGCACCGCAAACAGCAAGGCCAGCACCACCCCCGTGCCGACATAGGTCAGCGCCGCGGCCGGCACACCGGCCGCCTGTACGGAGGCCGCCACGCCGGATTCCACGACCGTTCCCGCCGAAGCGCCGGCCGCATGCAGACTCTCCGGGGTGAACGACCGGCCGAGCAGCAGGCCGGCCGCCGCCCCTGCGGAACCGAACGCCTGCGCGAGATTGAGGCGGCGGAGGGCCGTCCGCGGCGAGCCGAGGGAGAGCAGGTAGGGATTGGCCGAAGTCTCCAGCACGGAGTATCCGACCGCCAGCAGACAGACGGCGGTCAGAGAGAGGGCGGAGCCTGCGGTCCGGAGCGCCGGATAGAAGAGCAGGCACCCCGCGGCGCAGACGGCCAGGCCGAGCGCCAGACCGCGGCGATAGCAGAACCGCCGGTTGAAGAGGGCCGCCGGCAGGGCGAAAAAGAGACAGGAGCCGTAGAAGAGCATCCGGACGAGCGACGCCGGAGTGTCGGAGAGTTTCACGACGCGCCCGAAGAGCGCCGGCAGCGCACCGGTCATGCCGACGGCCACACCCATGAAAAAGAAGAGTAAGACGATAAGCAGAAACGGCCGCCGCGTCGAAACGCCGCTGCCGAGCATAAACATTCCGTCGTCCGTAGAGTTGCGATTCCTCATAACCGATATGCGTTTAGCTGTCAGACACACCGTCCGGGTTACAAAAACCAGGCAAATCGCCTCCCGTTCCGCGCGTCTTCCCCGAAAGGAAGCGCCGGAGCGGATTTCCGAGCGGGTCCTCCACTCCGTCGAAATCAGGCAACAAACGATTGATTTTCAACGAAGAATCATTTCACGGCGCTTTCCGTCCCGTTCGGAGACATCACTTTTTGCAAAAAAAGTAGCGGAAAAAATTTGCAGGTTCCGAAAATTACGCTACCTTTGCATTCGCAATTGAGGGAGTATAGCTCAGCTGGTTCAGAGCATCTGCCTTACAAGCAGAGGGTCCGGGGTTCGAATCCCTGTGCTCCCACGACGAAAAGCACTTACGTTCCGTAAGTGCTTTTTTATTTCCGGCATGTTCCCGGTCCCCTTTCCTTAAAGGGGAGGCGTCATTTCACCGGGGGCTTCCGTTTCCCGGCAACGGGGAACTCTCCGGCAACGGGAGAACGTGCCCCGCTCCGGAGCGCACTCCACCCACCGCAGTCTCACCGGCAAAGCGGAAGCACCATTTCATAATAGAGGTAATCTCCCGGATTCCGTTGTGGCCAATCTCCACATACTCGAGCCGATGCCGTGGGTCCCAGGTCACGAAACCAATCGGAGCCGACCCCATGCAGGTGACCAGTCCGCAGTTGTCGGCTATCTGCGGATTGTCGTAGAAGAAATCGTCCGATTCGTGCCAGTTCGCATCCCATATCCCCCTGTTCCGGGAGTCGAACGAGTAGGCATCCTGCAAAATATCGTACAGGGTTCCCCGCAGGAAATCGGGGAACTTTCTGAATTCCATCTCCATGCGGAACAAACCTTTTCAACCCGCTATCGTCACCTTGACCACTCCGTCCCGCCTGTTTTCGAAAAGGTCGTAGGCCTCGCCGATGCGCTGGAGCGGATAGCGATGGGTGATGAGCGGCGTGGTGTCGATTTCGCCGGCCGCGATGAGGCGCAGAATCTCGGCACAGTCGCAGCCGTCCACGCCGCCGGTCTTGAACGTCAGGTTCTTGCCGTACATGTCGGGCAGAGGCAGCGTCTGCGGCCGGTCGTAGAGCGCCACCACGGTCACCACCGCATTCGGCCGGGCGCACTCCCACGCCAGACGGAAGGTCTGCTCGCTTCCGGCGACCTCCAGCACCGCATCCGCTCCGCCGCGGTCGCTGCAGCCGAGCACCCAGTCGCGGCACTCCTCCGGCCCGCAGACGAGCACGTCGGGATAGTGCTCGCGCACGAACCGCCGCCGCACGGACGACCGCTCGCACACGATGATGCGCCCGGGACGCCTCAGCCTCGCGCAAAGCAGCGTGCAGATGCCCGTCGGGCCCGCACCGAGAATCAGCACAGTGTCTCCGGGCGAAATCTCCGCGATGCGGGCCGCCCAGTAGCCGGTGGCCAGAATGTCACCCGCGAACAGAGCCTGCTCGTCGCTCACCGTGTCGGGAATGCGGCTCAGCCCCCGGTCGGCATGAGGCACCCGCACGTATTCGGCCTGTCCGCCGTCGATGCGGCACCCCAGCGCCCAGCCGCCGTCGGGGTCGGTGCAGTTGTTCACATAGCCGCGGCGGCAGAAGAAACACTCGCCGCAGAAGGTCTCGACATTGACCGCCACCCGGTCGCCGACCGCGACGGAGGAGACCGCCCCGCCGACCTGTTCCACCACACCGACCATCTCGTGGCCTACGGTGACGCCCGGCACGGCACGCGGCACGCTGCCGTGCTTGATATGCAGGTCGCTGGTGCAGATGCTGCCCAGCGTCACCCGCACGATGGCGTCGCGCGGGTCCAGCAAAGCGGGCTTCGGTTTGTCGAGCAACTCGAAGCGGCCGCGTTCCACATAGGTATATGCTTTCATAAGACTCTCCTATTTACTGATTCGCCGGTAGTTCTCCGACTCGGCAAACATCATCCCGATACTTAGCAACACGAAAATTCCCAGCACGACATAACCGCCGATGCGAAGCCAGCGGAGCCAGGCCGGAAGGTCGGCGAGCAGCGCCAGCCGCCAGAGGGCGAACGCCCCGATTAGCAATACGGGCGTGGGATAGATACCCGTATCACGCCCGAAACGGGTCACGCTGCGCACCGCCTGCACCAGCAGCCCCGCGACCCCCGCGGCCGCACCCGCCGCATAGAGCGTCCGCCAGAGGCCGGACAGCTCCTCCCACAGACGGAACACGCTCACCGACGAGCCCGTCGAGACGTAGACCCATGCCATGAAAAGAAGAGTCCAAAGCACGACGCAGAGGTTTTTCGAACGCAGCTTTTTCAGCAGCTTCGACGACTTCCGGGGGATATGCTCGCCCGACTTCAGGTCCCAGATATCTATCGACTCCTGATAGTTCTCTCCGTATTCCGAACCCGACACCGCACGGGTGAGCATCGCCAGTTCGCCGCACTGCAGCGAGAGCTTTTCGCCGAAACAGAAGCGGTCGTATTCGAAGGGAACCACCGTCCGGCCGTGCAGGTCGATGACGCCGATACTCTTCGTTTCCGACTCCTTGACCAGGAAAAATTCGGGTCCGTAATGGGAATAGACCGTCCAGCCGTATCGCGAGCCTTCGGAGAAGAGCCTGCCGTGATACGTGTCGAGAAGCCCCTTTTTCAGCGGCGAGATGCAGCGGTAGCTCTTCTCCGTGCGCCCCAGCTTGTCGATGACCTCTCCGCCCTGCGCACTCAGCACGAACGCCCGCTCTTCGCCCGAGATGCTCTCCGGGCCGTAGAGGTAACGGGGTTCGACGACCACCCGGCCGTCCCGGCGGTCGCGGTATCCGATTCGGGTCGAGAAGGAATCGCCCTCGATGAAGCGCTCCAGCACCGCCTCCTGCAGCAGATAGCGTTCGGCGGGGCTCAACGGCCGCTCCTCCGCTTCGGCCTCCGGCTCCCGGTCCTCCTCCTGCCTCTCCGCAGCCAGGAAGTTCCCCTGCCGGTCGATGAAACCCTCCGCCCCGTTCAGTACGACCCGGGCGATGCCGTCGGCGAAGTCGTCGGCCTCGTCGTAGACGAAGTCGAGCACCGTGGCATGCTGCCTATCGACGTAGCCCCACTTGCCGTTCTTGCGCAGCCGCAGCAGCCCGTCGCAGAAAACGCCCGGCCTGCCCTCCTTCACCCGGTCGTATATCAGGGGTATCGCCTCGTTGCCCCGGCAGTCGATATACCCGAACCGGTTCTCCTTGTAGAGAGGCAGCAGCCCCTCGGTGGTGTAGAGATAGAAATCGCCGGACCACTGCGGAATCTTCGACAGCAGCTTGCCCTGCCGGTCGATGAAGCGCGAGTCCATCCGCGTTTCGACGACCGCCGCTCCCTGCTGGAAAGGCAGCCACACCCGTTTGTAGGAGGGCTCCAGCACATAGCCTCCGTTCTTGTCGATGAAACCCCACTTGCCGTTTTTCGCCACGGCGATGAGTTTCTCGGAATACCACTGCTCGCCGTAGCACACCTCGTCGTAGACCGGCTTGACCAGCAGGCTGCCCCGGGTGTCGATAATGCCCCACAGCCCGTGCTTGCGCACGGCGGCGATGCCGTCGATGAAGGGTCTGGCCTCGTCGCAGGCGAAATCGATGACCACCCGGCCCGTCGGTTCGATATAGCCCCACCGCCCCTCTTTGCAGGCGGGCCACGGCCCCTCGTTGTCCGACGGACTTATCTGTTCGTACTCCATTTCCACGAGCCTCTTTCCCTGGCCGTCGAGCACTCCGAACCGCTTCTCACGCTCCACCACGTAGAAGCCCCCGGCATAGCATATCCCATCGTAGAGACAGGGGATGAGCTCGGCGCCGTCCACTTTCACGACCCCGAACTTCCCGTCCCGTGCCACCAGAAAGCCCCGCTCCCGATAGGGACAGCGCCTCTGCGTCGGCCCGTCGGGCCAGACGACCGGTCCGCCGTATCGCTCCAGAAGCGCCACCGCCGTGCGCTGCAGCGCACGGACCTGCGAACGCTCGTCCTGCGAATGCTTCAGAGGGAGCAGCTCGAAAGTCTCCAGCGAGTCGTGCCCCTCGAGCGCGACGGTCCGCACAAGACGCACCGAGGCATCCTCCAGGGCCGCCAGCTCCACCCGGTAGGTCCCCTCGGTCAGCGAGATGGAGTAGAGCCGGTCCGCCTCCATCGTCTGGCGCGACACGCCGTCGATGAAGAGCTCGGCCGCCATGTCGGCCGACACCTTGAGCCTGCGCACCCGGGCATCGACGGCCGCCGGGTCGGGACAGGGCGTCTCCAGAAAGGCCGTCTTCAGACGGCGGTAGAAGTCGTCGAAATAGTACTGGTCGTACTTGGGTCCGTTCTTGCGCTGGACCCGGGCCACGTCGGCGGGCAGGTTGTCGGGAAATTCGGTGAAGCCCGAGAGCATGACGGGCACGATGTTCTTTCCCCTCTTCAGGGCATAGGCCAGCTCGTTGCGCAGCCAGTCCTTGCGGGGGTCGAACTGCGGGTCGAGGGTCCGGTCGAAGGCCCCTTCGTTGAGAATGAGGATGAAGTCGGTGCATTCGTCGATGCGCTTGAGCAGCTCCGTATCGAAGTCTCCGTTCCGGAGCGTATCGATATCGAAACTCACCCGGTATCCGTCGCGGGACAGCAGGTCGTAGAGATGCTTGGCCGTCTGGTAACCGCCGTTGCGGCGGTAGCTGATAAAGATGTCGTAATTCATCGATGCGGGTTGTTTGGGGTCCATAGTCTGCGGCTCGGCGGCCGGACTCGGGCCGGCCGTTTTTCCGTAAGAGGCGATTCGACGCCCCTTTCTATCGGCAAAGATAAAAAAATTCGGCCAACCTCAGTACCCCTCCGCCCGCCCGATGCGACATCCGGTGTTCGGCATCTCACTTTTTTGTAGTATCTTTGCGCCACGACAAAAACCCAATCACGATATGGCTACACTCAGATTTATGGCACTCAACGAACTGTCGCACCGCCAGGCGACACAGACACCCGAATGCGAACAGAAGATTTCGGACTACTTCGGAGCGGATGTCTTCGACAAGGAGCAGATGCGCAGGTACCTCCCCAAAGAGGTGTTCGACAGCGTGAACAGCGCCATCGAAGACGGACGCCGCCTCGACCGCAAGGTCGCCAACCAGGTGGCGCTGGGCATGAAGACCTGGGCCATGGAGCGCGGAGCCACCCACTACACCCACTGGTTCCAGCCCCTGAACGACACCACCGCCGAGAAGCACGACTCGTTCTTCGAACCGATGTTCGGCGGAGGCTCCTTCGAGAACTTCCGGGGCGACCTGCTCGTGCAGCAGGAACCCGACGCTTCGAGCTTCCCCAACGGCGGACTGCGCAACACCTTCGAAGCCCGCGGATACAGCGCCTGGGACCCCTCGTCGCCCACCTTTCTGGTAGACAAGACGCTCTGCATTCCGAGCATCTTCGTCGCCTACACGGGCGAAGCGCTCGACTTCAAGACCCCGCTGCTCAAGTCGCTTTCGGCCCTGGACAAGGCGGCCGTGGACGTATGCCAATATTTCGACAAGGACGTCACCAAGGTCATCACCACCCTGGGCTGGGAGCAGGAGTATTTTCTGGTGGACGAGGCCCTCTACCGGGCCCGCCCCGACCTGGTGCAGACCGGCCGCACCCTCATGGGACACACCGCCGCCAAGGACCAGCAGCTCGACGACCACTACTGGGGCGCCATCCCCGAACGGGTCATCAGCTTCATGAAGGAGTTCGAGACCGCGGCCTACCGGCTGGGAATTCCGCTCAAGACCCGCCACAACGAGGTGGCTCCCAACCAGTTCGAGTGCGCGCCCATGTTCGAGGAAGCCAACATCGCCGTAGACCACAACACGCTGCTGATGACCCTCATGCGCAAAATCGCCGGGAAGCACAAGCTCAAGGTGCTCTTCCACGAGAAGCCCTTCATGGGCGTAAACGGTTCGGGCAAGCACTGCAACTGGTCGCTGGCCACCAACACCGGCGTGAACCTGCTGGCCCCGGGCAAGACCCCCAAGACCAACATCCAGTTCCTCACCTTCTTCGTCAATACGCTCAAGGCCGCCTGCGACTACGGCACCATGATGATGTCCTCCATCGCCAGCGAAAGCAACTCCCACCGTCTGGGCGGTCACGAGGCTCCGCCCGCCGTGCTGTCGGTCTTCACCGGTTCGACCCTCAGCGACATTCTCGACCAGATTGAGGAGCGCATCAGCGACAAGAAGCTCTCGCCCGACGAGAAGACCGGCATCAAGCTCGACATCGGCAAGATTCCCGAAATCCTGCTCGACAACACCGACCGCAACCGCACCTCCCCCTTCGCCTTCACCGGCAACCGGTTCGAGTTCCGCGCCACCGGCTCGTCGAGCAACTGCGCCCTGCCGCTCATCGTCATCAACACGGCGGTCACCGAACAGCTCGTCCAGTTCAAGAAGGAGGTGGACGCCCTCATCGAAAAAAACATCAAGAAGGACGAAGCCATCCTGCAGGTCATCCGCAAATACATCATCGAGAGCAAGAAGATTCGTTTCGAAGGAAACGGATACAGCGAAGAGTGGCTCCAGGAGGCCCGCAAACGCGGTTTGCAGGGCATCACCACCGTCACCTCGGCCTTCAAGGAGTACATCAAGCCGCAGAACATGGCCCTGTTCAAGCGCTACAAGGTCTTCACCGAAACCGAACTCAAGGCCCGCTACGAAATCAAGAACGAACTCTTCCTCAAAAAGGTGCAAATCGAATCGCGCGTCATCGGCGACCTGGCGGCCAACCACATCATTCCGACCGCCATCAAATACCAGAACGTGCTGATTGAAAACGTCAAGGGCGTAAAGGAGATATTCCCCACCCAGTACGAGGAGCTCTCCAAAGAGGAGATAAAAACCATCCACAGCATTTCGGAACACGTCAAATCCATCCGCGAGTTCAGCGAAGCGATGGTCGAGGCCCGCAAGAAATGGAACAACGTGGCCGACACCGTGAAACGAGCCGCCGGATACGAAACCGAGGTGCGCCCCTACATCTCGGACATCCGCTACCACATCGACAAGCTGGAGCTCATCGTGGACGACCTGCTGTGGCCGCTGCCCAAGTACAGGGAACTCATGGAGCTCTGAGACGACCCGAACGGAGCCGCTTAAGTCTCTCCCCCTTCAGGGGCTGTCCGACCTTTGCGGACAGCCCCTTTTCGGTCGCCCCCGCTCCGGCCGGCCGCCGCAGGCGCCGTCACCGGGCAGGCGCAGCCCCCCCCCGAAGACCCCGTTTCCGCACCAAAAGCCGCCGCACACCGGAAAAAAGCGCCCCGAAAGTGGCGGAAAACCGGCCGAAAGGCTACCTTTGCAATCTCATCGGACCCCGTCCCTCTGCGGCGGGTCCGAAAAAAGACGAACCTAAAAAAAGAACCGAATGAAACCCACCCGAACGCTCCGCCTGCTGGCGGCCGCCGGATGAGCGACATGAACGTGCCCACGCAACTGACCACCGACGAGGAGTTCCTCAGCATCAAGCCGTTCCTGCGGCCGGTGATGGTGAGTCTCATCGAATGCCGCAACGTGTGGCTCAGCGGGGTGGTGTTCCAGAACTCCCCGGCCTGGAACCTCCATCCGCTCATGTGCGAAAACCTGCTGATAGAGAACATCACGGTACGCAATCCGAGCTACGCCCAGAACGGCGACGGCATCGACCTCGAATCGTGCCGCAACACGCTCATCGTCGATTCGCGTTTCGACGTAGGCGACGACGGCATCTGCATCAAGAGCGGCAAGGACGAGGACGGACGGCGCCGCGCCCGGGCCTGCGAGAATCTGATTGTGGACGGATGCAGCGTCTTCCGCGGCCACGGAGGATTCGTCGTGGGCAGCGAAATGAGCGGCGGCGTGCGGAACATGTACGTCAGCCGGTGCCAGTTCATCGGCACCGACGCCGGACTGCGGTTCAAGAGCAAGCGCGGCCGCGGCGGCGTGGTGGAGAACATCTGGATAAAGGACATCGCCATGGCCGACATCCCCGGCGACGGCATCATCTTCAACCTCCACTACAACGGCACCTCGCCCGTGGAGAAACTCCTCTGGGGCGTCAGCGACCCGGACGACGACATCCCGGCCCTGCCCGTGGACGAGGCCACCCCCGCATTCCGCAACATCCGCATCGACGGGGTGAGCTGCATCGGGGCCCGCCGGGCGCTCTATTTCAACGGCCTGCCCGAAATGCCCATCGAGGGAATCACCATCTCCCGCAGCCGCATGACCTCGCGCCTGGGAGCGGAGTTCGCCTACTGCCGCGGCATCGCCCTCGAGGGCGTGCGCATCGAAAACACCGAAGGGGAGAAAATCTCCGTCCGCCACTGCCAGCAGCTGACGGGCTCCGTCGAGTAGCCGCGGCCGGCCGCGATGCGGATTCCGCGCCTTGGATACCCCCCCCCGGCAAAAAGCAGGCGAGCTTGCTTTTGCCCTCGCTTATCCCTATATTTGCATCACGAAGTTACGAAAAGAGTGTAATTTATTGGAAATGAGCGTAGGTTAATTGCTCTTGATAGTAATAGGTTACGATTTAGTTAGTTATCTACTGCATTATCCTTCTGCGCGTTGCGTAACCTTCAAAGAACTCTTCGTATGCA
>JAGBHC010000046.1 GCA_017935625.1 Rikenellaceae bacterium
CCGGCTGCTCGGGAATCCCGAGGGATACTCCCTGCCGCTGATTACCTACGTCACAGACCGCGCCGGACACGACCTGCGCTATGCCATCGACAGCCGAAAGCTCCAGCGGGAGCTCGGATGGGAGCCCAGCCTCCAGTTCGAAGAGGGCATCGAGAAAACCGTCCGCTGGTACCTCGAAAACCAACCCTGGCTCGACAACATCACTTCCGGTGAGTACGAAAAATACTACACCGAAATGTATCTGGAAAAGTAAAAGATTATGGACGGAATCCGATTGATAGATTTGCCGAAGTTCCTCGACGCACGGGGGAACCTCTCATTTATCGAAGGGGAGCGGCATGTGCCGTTCCACATCGCGCGTACCTATTGGATATACGATGTTCCGGGCGGCGAAGTGCGCGGCGGCCACGCCTATCGCAAGAACCGGGAGTTCATCGTGGCCCTTTCGGGAAGTTTCGACGTGACGCTGGACGACGGAAAGCAGCGGCGGGTCTATTCGCTGAACCGCTCCTACACCGGCCTGTACGTGCCGGAGGGGATATGGCGTCAGATGGATAACTTCTCGACCAATTCGCTGGCGCTCGTGCTGGCCTCCACCGGGTTCGACCGGAGCGATTACATATACGATTACGATGAATTTGTCAAAACCGTGTCACGATGAAAAAATCAACCGTATACGATTGTACGATAATCGAACTGGACAAGCATCATCAGGAGCGGGGCAATATCACGGTGGTCGAAAACGGGGTCACCGTGCCGTTCGACGTGAAGCGCACCTATTATCTCTACGATGTGCCGGGCGGCGAGTCGCGCGGCGGCCACGCCCACAAGGAGCTCCGGCAGCTGATAGTGGCGGCGAGCGGCAGTTTCAGCGTCACCATCGACGACGGAAGCATCAAGCGGACGTTTCTGCTGAACCGACCCTATCAGGGGCTGTTGGTCGTGCCGGGAATCTGGCGAACGCTGGACGATTTCTCATCCGGTTCGGTGTGTCTGGTGCTGGCGTCGCATGTCTACGACGAGGCCGACTATATCAGGAATTATGACGATTTTTTAAAGTATAAGCGATGATTAGAAGACATCCGCTTGCGGATATTCAAAGCGAGCACATCGGAGAGGGAACCTCCGTCTGGCAGTTCTGCGTGGTGCTGCCCGGGGCGGTCATCGGCAGGAACTGCAATATCTGCGCAGGTGTTCTCATCGAGAACGACGTGCGGATAGGCGACAATGTCACGGTGAAGTCGGGCGTGCAGTTGTGGGATGGCGTCACCCTGGAGGACAACGTGTTCGTAGGGCCCAATGTCACCTTTACCAACGATTTGGTTCCGCGTTCGAAAGTCTATCCCGAACGCTTCAGCCGCACGCTGATAAAGAAAGGGGCGTCGATAGGAGCCAACACGACGATTGTTGCCGGACACACTGTCGGCGAATATGCCCTGGTGGGGGCCGGCAGCGTGGTGACCAAAGATATTCCCGCCCGCACGGTGTGGTTCGGCAATCCGGCCGTCATGAAAGGCCGTGTGACCGAAAAAGGAGAGATAACGTATTGTGAAAACGAGAAATAGACAGAAAGTATGATAAAGTTTTTGGATTTACAGAAAGTGACGGCCAAGTATGCCGATGAGATTCACGAAGCCGTGAACCGGGTCGTCGATTCGGGATGGTATCTGCAAGGCCGGGAGAACGAAAGGTTCGAGGCCGATTACTCCCGCTACATCGGAACCAAACACACCGTGGGCTGTGCCAACGGACTGGATGCGCTCGTCTGGATATTCAGGGCTTACGTGGAAATGGGCGTGATGAAACCGGGCGACGAGGTAATCGTGCCCGCCAACACCTACATCGCCTCCATTCTGGCCATTACGGAGAACGGACTCAAACCGGTGCTCGTCGAACCCCGGCTTGATACCTATCAAATCGACGATTCGCTCGTCGAAGCGGCCGTTACTCCCCGCACCAGGGCGGTGCTCATCGTGCACCTCTACGGACAGTGCGCCTACACCGACCGCATCGGGGAAATCTGCAGGAAGCACGGACTCAAACTGGTGGAGGACAACGCCCAGGCGCACGGCTGTCTGTTCAAGGGACGCAAGACCGGGTCGCTGGGCGATGCCGCCGGCCACAGCTTCTATCCCGGCAAGAACCTCGGCGCTTTCGGAGACGCGGGTGCGGTGACCACCGACGACGACCGGCTGGCCGCCGTGGTAAGGGCCGTGGCCAACTACGGTTCGACCAAAAAGTATGTCTTCAAGTACTGCGGACGCAACAGCCGTCTGGACGAGATACAGGCTGCCGTTCTGGATGTCAAGCTGCGCCATCTGGACGAGGACGTCGCCCTGCGCAAGGAGGTGGCGCGCTACTACATAGAGCATATCGTCAATCCGGCCGTGGTGACGCCGAAGGTGGAGGACTGGGATGCGCACGTGTTCCACATCTTCACGGTGCGCTGTGCCGAGAGGGACCGCTTGCAGCGCTATCTGACGGAGAACGGCGTGCAGACCATCATCCACTATCCGATTCCTCCCCACAAGCAGGAGTGCTACAAGGAGTGGAACTCGCTGAGCTTCCCCGTCACGGAGCGGATTCACGACGAGGAGCTCAGCCTGCCCATGAGCCCCGTCATGACGCGGGAAGAGGTGGAGAAGGTCGTGGAGATTATCAACAAATTCTAAGTTTTCGTTTTGCTGTCTCGAGTCAAGAGTCTGGTGAAGACCTGTCTGCCCGAACCGGTGGTCGATGCCGCGAGGACGGTCGTCGATTGGTGCAGGTATGAATCGGTGCGGAGAGAGGTGGTGTCGGTTGCCCGCTATTGCGAATCGACGGGGGGCGGAAGCTGCCGGGTGACGGATGGGGAACGGATGTCACCGGTCTGCTCTCCGCTCTACTATCCGGCGCGGGAGCGGAAACGGGCCGAGGTTCCGATGCCGCCGGCCTATTGCGCCCGGCTGCACGATGCGACGCTCATAGGGGAGTCGGATGCGGTGCTGGCTGGCGGGTATATCGTCTACGACGCTCCGGAGACGGACAACGTCAATTTTACGGACTGTGCGTTTCTGGACCGGCGCAAGATATATCGGATAGAGGGGAAGACGAAAGCCTACTTTGCACGTTCCCGGGCCCGAAGGGTCGGGCAGGCCGTTTCGCTGGTCGGCAACTATTCGTGGAACTATTACCATTGGGTGTTGGAGTTCATGGCCAAGCTGTGGCTGCTCTCCCGGTGCGACATTCCCCGGCAGGTTCCGTTGGCCGTGGATGCCTGCGTGCGTGCGGTGCCGCAGTTCATGACCTATCTCGAGGCGTTCGGCGGCGGCCGTCCCCTGATTTTCGTCCGGCGGCGGGAACGCCTGTGCGTCGGCGAATTGTACCTCCTCTCTGCGGTGAATGTCATTCCGCCCAATTTCATCGACACCTCCCGAATCGAGGGGCACGATATTCTGTTCGACATGCGCTCGGTCGATTTCATCCGCGAACGGATGTCGGATTACAGCCGGCGGCAGCTCGCAGGAGAGAGGCGGGAGTATCCCGGCCGGGTCTTCATTTCCCGCAAGGGAAACCGGAACCGGAGCTACAACGAGCCGGAAGTGGAGCGCGCGGTGCTCCGCCACGGGTTCCGGCCGGTGATGCCGCAGCACTATTCCGTGGCGGAGCAAATCGAGCTGTTCGCCGGGGCGGATTTCATCGTGGCGGCCTCGGGAGCGGCCCTCACCAATATCATCTATTGCAAACGGGGCTGCAAGGTGGCGGTGCTGACGAGCCAGGAAGTGGAGCTCTCTATTTTTTCGAGCATCGCCGACCACCTGGGCGTGGAGATGATATATCTGGCGGGCAAGTCGGACAGCGACAATAACATTCAGACCGGGTTCGAAATTGACCCGGCGGAAATCGAACGGCTGTTGAGCGAATATTGCAATTAAAGGAATTGAATATATGGGAATAAGAGAATCGTTGCGCAAGTCGCCCGCATTGGTGAAGGCGGTTCGCAAGTGGCGGAATTTCGTAACCACGCATAAAGGGGTCAATTGGAATAAGACACTGTATCTGAACTTCAAGACGCAGCGTTTTGCCGATGCCGTGAAGCTGCCTATTCTGGTTTATGGAAAGTTGAAAATCCCCAATCTGTCGGGAAAGATAGTGATAGAGGGCCCTGTTTATCATGGAAAAATCAAGCTGGGATTCAACAGCGAATATTTCTCCGCTTCGAGGGGCAGCGCCATTCTGATGGTCTCCGGACAACTGATTTTCCACGGAAGATTCCGCTCGTCCGTAGACTGCATGATAGATGCGGCCGGCGTGTTGGAGTTCGACGATTTGTGTTTCGTCGGAAACGCAGTGAAAGTCAGTTGTAAGAATCATATCTCGCTGGGACGGGCTTCCCGCCTGGGAGTGGAATCGCAAGTCTTCGACAGCAACTTCCATTATGTCCGCGATGTGGAGACAGGTGTGGTCCGGAAGAAAAGCGCCCCGATTGTCATAGGTCGTTTCTGTTGGATAGGAAACCGGGCGACTTTGATGAAGGGCACCCGCTTGCCGGATTACTCCATCGTGGCGGGAAACAGTATGTGCAACAAGGACTACACGGTGGATGCGCCGGCCTATCCCTGCTTTGCCGGCTCTCCTGCGAAAGCGGTGGGAAAAGGCGGCGGCTTGCGGATTTTCGATATCGAAGAGGAGGCGAGAATAGACGCCTTCTTCGCAGCCAATCCCCAGGCGGCTACCTGCACTTCCTATACGGGAGTTATCGATGAAACGGATTTGATAGGAAAGTATTTTTAGTCGTGAAGAAGTTTTTCATCCTTCTCCTCGCGGTGATTGCTTTGTGCGGGTGCGGAAAGAATCTGCTGGAGGATGAGATTTATACGGAGGTATATTATACCGATATTCAATATGGAATTTCGGACCGTCAGAATCTATCCATCTGGCGGGTGACCGATTCGCAGGTGTGGGGCGAGGCTCCGGTGCCGGTGGTCGTGTTCATCCACGGAGGAGGTTGGAACAACGGCGACAAGAAGGATTGGGATGTCCGTAAAGCGTCCGTATTCGCATCGCATGGAATCATGTCCGTATCGCTGAATTACCGGCTCTCTCCCTATCCGTGCCGCTTGGACGACGACACCCGGATTAAGCACCCCGCTCATGTGCAGGATGCGGCCCGGGCCGTGAAGTGGATACACGACTACATTGCGGAGTTCGGAGGGGATGCCGGCCGCATCACGGTGGTGGGGCACTCTGCCGGCGCTCAAATCGTGTCGCTGCTGGCGACCGACGAAAAGTATCTGAAAGAGGTCGGACTCGACCTTTCCGACCTGGACGGGGCGGTCGCGCTGGACGGCGGAGCCTACATGACCTTGAGCCCGATGCTGTTCGCAGAGACGAACGCTTACCATGCGGAGTTGAAGAGTTGCTATCTGAATGCGTTCGGTTCGCAGACGGACGACCACATCGATGCCTGCCCCTATTATCACGTCGCGTCCGGAAAGCACATCCCGCCGTTTTTGCTGGTCTATCAGAGAAACGACGAATACCGGGCCATTCCAAATAAGGCTTTTGCGAACAGACTTACGGATAACGGAATCCGTGTCGAGACCTGCGAGGTGTCCCACAGCGACCATAATTCGATTTTCGAATCGCTGAGAACCTACAACGATTCGGAAGGCATCACCAAAAGGGTCATCGGATTCGTTTCGCGACCCGATTAATTTAACGACATTCGATTGTGGAAGAAACTTTAAAAGACAAAGCCGTCAAGGGCGTTGCGTGGAGCGCGGTGGACAAGGTGGCCGTGCGAGGCATCAATTTCCTTATCGGCATCGTCATCGCACGCGTGCTCATGCCCTCCGACTACGGCGTCATCGGCATGATTGCCGTTTTCATCACCCTGTCGAACCTGCTTATCGACAGCGGACTGAGCCAGGCGCTCGTACAGAAGAAAAACCGTACCCAGACCGACATGTCCACGGCGTTCGTGTTCAACATCGCCATCGCCGCGGGATGCTATGCCGTGCTCTATTTGGCGGCCCCCTGCATCGCTTCGTTCTACGATATGCCGATTCTGACCTCCGTGCTGCGGGTCATCGGTGTCAATGTGATTTTCAATTCGCTGGCTACGGTGCAGCGGGCGAATCTGTTGATAAGAATCGATTTCAGAACCACGGCCATCGTGGACGTGATAAGCGTGGTCATCAGCGGGGTTATCGGCATCGGCATGGCCTACAAGGGATTCGGCGTGTGGGCGCTGGTGGGCCAGACGCTCACGCTGCAATGCTGCACGGCGGCCATGCTGTGGCTGTTGGGCGGCTGGCGGCCCACGCGGGAGTTCTCGAAATCGTCGATAAGGCAGTTGTGGAACTTCGGCGTGAAACTGCTGGCGGCCGGAACGGTCTCCACCGTCACGCGGGAGATTTACTCCATCGTCATCGGCAAGTTCTACAAATCGGCGGAGCTGGGGTTCTACCATCGTGCGGTGCAGACCACGGACATGATTTCCACCACGGTGCACGAAGTGATTAACACCGTGACATTCCCCATCCTGAGTTCCATTCAGGACGAGCGGGAGCGGATGGTGTCGGTTTACAGCCGGATGCTCTCCATGACCGCTTTCTGCATCTTTCCGGTGATGACGCTGCTCGCGGTGGTGGCTTCGCCGCTGGTGAGCGTGCTGCTCACCGACAAGTGGCTGCCGGCGGTTCCTCTCATCCAGTGGCTTTGTTTCGCCCGGATGTTTACCCCCATCAGTTCGCTCAATATGAATATCCTCAACGCAATAGGACGCTCGGACCTCTTCCTGAAGGTCGATTTGGCGAAACTTCCTCTGACCGTTCTGACCATGGCTATTACTCTGCCTATCAGTGTCAAAGCGGTTGTCATCGGCAATTTCGTGTGGACCTTCGTCTGCTATTTCATCAATGCCTATATGCCCGGAAAACTGTTCGGGTTCGGTGTGGCGGCGCAGTTCAGAATCTTCTATAAAATCGTCATCGCGACCGCGGTGATGGCTGCGGCTGCGGCTGCGTCGATGATGTGGACGGACAACGCCTGGCTGAAGCTGGCGGTCGGCGGTTCGGTGGCGGCGGTCTCCTATCTGGGGGCCTCCTACCTGATGCGCCTGCCGGAACTGGACGAAGCGGTCGCCATGGCGCGGAAATACTTAAAACGGCTCTAATCGGATGAGAAATTCGGAAATCCAATCCGACGTGAAACTGTCGGTGGCGGTAATAACCTACAACCAGGAGAAGACCATCTCCCGGACGCTGGATAGCATTCTGGGTCAGGAGCACGACTACACCTGCGAAGTGGTCGTCGGGGATGACTGTTCTTCGGACGGCACGCGGGATATCCTGCGCGGCTATGCCGCCCGTTATCCCGACCGGGTCAGACTTCTGCTCAATGAGAAGAATCTCGGGGTCGTGGGGAACTACTTCAACGTGATTGCGCATTGCCGGGGAGAGTATATCATGGAGTGCGCGGGCGACGACTGGTGGCTGCCGGGCAAGGTCGCCCTGCAAGTGCCCTATCTGGATGCCTGTCCGGAGTGCGGCATGTGCTATACCGATGCCGCGTGTGTATACGGGAGCGACCCGGAGTCCTCAGGCCGCATCCTTCGGGGGCAGCCGGACAACACCTACCCGTCGTTGCTGATTTCGGACCCTGTGCCGGCGGTGACAATCGTCATGCGTTCGCGGCTCGTCGCCCGTTATCTGGAGGAGATACGGCCCGAGCAGCATGACTGGAAGATGGAGGATTATCCCATGTGGCTTTGGTTTGCCCGCCATTCCCGCATAGACTATATTCCGGTCCGGACCTGCTGTTACCGGGTTTTGCAGAATACGGTGAGCCACTCGGCGACCTATCTCTCCCAGTTGCGGTTCCTGCAATCCGTATCCGATGTCAAATTATTCTACTGCAACCGGTATCCCGACGTGTCGGATGAGCTTCATGCGCTGGTGCAGTCGGAGTATCACATGAACGACTTGCAGATTGGATATATTCTGAACGACTCCGAACGTATCGCGCGGTCGAGAGCGGCGTTGCGGAAATACGCGGGAGTAGGCCAGGGGTGGGCCAAGCGGGTCAAGCTCTGGGGGCTGCTGTGGTTTCCCGGTCTGATGATGAGAGTGCTTCAGTACAAGTTCAAAGCCTGAGACTATCGATGCTCGCTGTTTCGGAAAGCAACAATCCCCGGATTCCGTTATACCGTTTGCTGAATAAGGTGGAGGCTCTCGGCAAACTGTCGGTGGTCCTGTTCTGCTATTTCGTCTACTTCTTTCCGTTCAAGGCCTACGGCTTCGAGCCGCGACTGCTCATATTCCTGCTGGCGTTCGTCGTCGCTGTGATTCACCGGGACAGGATTCAGTACCGGAAAATTCCGGCATTCTATGTCAAACTGCTGGCAATTCCGGTTTGCATCGGGCTGGCGGCAATCGTGAGTCTGGCGGTAAACGGTACGTCGGATATCGCGTTCGTCATCTATCCGGTGCAAATCGTCTACCTGCTGCTGCTGTCGTATCTGATTTTCTATATCCAGAAGAGACTCCTGGGAAAGACGGATATGGTTACCGTCATCGACCTGATTATTGCGGTTCTGCTGGTGCAGTCCCTGATAACGGTCGCGATGTTCCTCTTTGCTCCGATTAACGACTTCCTGTTCCAGCTTCAGGGTATCGACCTGCGCTCGAAGGTCATACAGATGTATGTGGGAAAACGGTTAATCGGCCTGGGGTGCTTCTATTTCGTGGGAGGAATCATTTACGGATTCGGTCTCATGTTGGTGGTGCTGAGATTGCTTCTGAAGGAGCGTGTGTCTCGTGTCGAGAGCATTGTTTATGTGTTGATATACTGCATATTGTTTGTCGTCGGAATCTGCATTGCCCGCACCTGTCTCGTCGGAGCCGGACTCAGTGTCCTGTTGCTGTGCGTCAATACTCTGGGGCGCAGACAGCAGCGCAGGGTGTGGAATGTCCTCAAAAAGTTTTTCATCCTCATCGGCATATTGACCGTCGGCCTGGTGTCGCTCTACAACATGTCGCCCTCGTTCCGTGACAAGTACGGAGCCATCATCGATTTCGGTTTCGAGATGTTCTTTACCTTCTTCGAGCAGGGAGAGCTATCGACGGCTTCGACCGAAAGTCTCAAGACCCTGTACGTGTGGCCTGAGAAAATCGATACCTACCTTATCGGGGACGGGCGCTTTACGGACGGGGAATCCTACTACATGCACACGGATGTCGGTTACATCCGGCTGATATACTATTTCGGAATCGGGGGGCTTTTTCTGCTGATGCTGCAACAGTTCTATTGTACGGGGGTGCTGCGGCGTTTGAGCGGAAACAGATACGTCCGCAGTTTTTCGTGGCTTCTGTTTCTGTATGCCCTGCTTCTTAACCTGAAGGGATACATCGATTTCTCCACGTTTGTTTTCATTCTCGCCATATCTGCCTATTCGGATTTTGCCGGAAAGCGGCTCCTGCAGTCCGAATAGGGTGTCGAACCATACGAATCTATCATGCGGATTTTGTTTGTAAGTCATTCGTGCCGGATGGGCGGTGCGGAGACCGTTTTGCTGGAGGTGCTCAAGGTCGCCCGGCTCAATCCCGAGGCGAAACTCACTTTGGTGATTCCTTTCGAGAAGGACGAGGTCCTGGTTCGGAAACTCTCCTCCTCGAACATCGATATCGACCTGGTGAGGCTGCCTTACAAGATAATCAGAGAGAGCCTGCTGCTGAGCGTGCGCAACATCGTTTACAGCCTGTGGGCCGTCGCCTACCTGTCGTTTTTCTGCAAGAGGAACCGGGTGGATGTGATTTACTCCAATTCGAGCGTCAATTTCATCGGAGCGGTCGTGGCCCGGCTGCTTTCGCTGAGGCATATCTGGCACATCCACGAACAGCCGGACGACAAGAAAAAGTGGATTGCCGAACCGTTGGTGGGAATATACCGGAGACTGTTTTGCCGCAAGCGCAACACCGTGGTGTGCATCTCGCGGATTACGCTGAATCTCTGGGAGACCTTTCTGGGGGTTCGCCTGGACAATGCCCAGGTCATTTACTCTCCCATAAAGGAGTTCCCGTTCGGGGAGGGTCGGGAGAAGTCCGCTTCTTTCGTATTCGGATATGCCGGGAGCCTGGACGCGAACAAGAACATACGGACTCTTTTGGATGCCTTTAGAATCGTGCGGGAACGCAGCGACGTGGAGCTGCGCATTGCCGGCACCGGCCCGGACAGCGCGCTGTTGCGGCAGTATGTCCGTTCGGAGGGAATCGAGGGGGTGGATTTCGTGGGGTTTCAGAGCGATTTGACCTCGTTCTACCGCTCGATTGATGCCCTGGTGCTGCCTTCGTTCAACGAATCGTGGGGGCTGGTGGCGCTGGAGGCCCTCTCCTGGGGCAAGGCGCTTGTCCTGACTCGGGTCACCGGACTGCGCGAGGTGCTCGAAGAGCGGAAGCATTGTCTTTATATCGACCCCCACAGTGTGCAGGGGCTTTGCGATGCGATGTCGGAGTTGCTGAGCGATGCCTATTTGAGAGAGACAATGAAAGAGCAGGGGCGGGAGCTGCTGCGGGAGTTGAACCTGAATGAAAATTTCCGTCGGAAGATTCAATCGCTTCTTTTTCAATAAGGGGGGAGTTTCCCTCGAATTTCTGGAGACTGGCATCGGGGCGATGCCTGCCTCTCTGCGGTCGATTTTATTAGCCTGAACTTATGATTGATATTCTCTTATCCACCTACAACGGGGAGGCTTATCTGAGCGAGCAGCTGACGTCGATACTGAACAACACCTGTCAGGATTTCAGGATTCTGGTTCGGGACGACGGCTCTTCGGACAGAACGGTCAATATTGTCCGCGATTTCGCGTCGGCTTATCCTGAAAAGGTATTTCTAATCGAAGACGGCCGAGGAAACCTGGGGCCGACCAAGTCGTTCGAGGCGCTTGCCCGCTGCGTCACGTCGGACTACTTCATGTTTTCCGACCAGGACGATTTCTGGTGCGACCGTAAGATAGAACACTCTCTGAACTGCCTGCAAGCCCTCGAGAGGGCGCACGAGCCGGGAACGCCGTGTCTCGCCTTCACGGATTTGTATGTGGTGGACAAGGAGCTGCATCTGCTGAACGATTCGTTCATCCGGTCGAACCGGCTGGATGCGGGGGTGATTGGGGACATCCATAAGACTTTGGCGCTGAGTGTGGCTCCCGGTTGCACGATGATTATGAACCGGTTCGTACTGGAGCGCGTCTTCCCCTTTCCGGCCGAGGTCACGCACGATTTCTGGGTGATGATTCTCACGGTGCGCTATGGCGCTGCGGCTTTTCTTGACGAACCTACCATCAAATACCGACAGCACGGGCACAATGTCCTGGGGGCCCGGATGAGAGGGAGCTACCTGTTGTCGAAACTCTCCAGAATCTCTTCGTGGTTCCGCGTATACGGGGTGCTGTTCCGGGCTTTGCCGTTTAGAGTCAATTATCTGAAATTCATTTTCTGGAAGTGTTATTATATCGTAGTACGTATCTGATTTATGAAAAATGTTGCTGTAATCGGAACCGTGGGAGTTCCCGCCGAATACGGGGGATTCGAAACGCTGGTAGAGAATCTCGTATCCCGCAAACATACGGAAGATATCCGTTATACGGTCTATTGTAGTGCGAAACATTACGGGCAGCGACCCGCCTCCTACCGGGGAGCCCGATTGAAATATCTGCCCCTGAATGCCAACGGAATTCAGAGCATACCCTATGATATTCTCTCCATGCTGAAAGCTTCGGGGTGCGATGTGCTTCTGGTATTGGGGTGTTCGGGTTGTATTTTCCTGCCTGTTTTCCGCCTGTTCTCGAAGAAAAGGGTGGTCGTTAATATCGACGGCCTGGAACACCGCCGGGACAAGTGGAACCGGTTGGCGAAGTGGTTTCTGAGGTGTTCGGAGGCGATGGCCGTCCGGTATGCGGATGTCGTCGTCGCCGACAATCAGGGCATCGCGGACTACGTTCTGGAGACCTACGGAAAAGAGGCCTGCCTGATAGAGTACGGCGGAGACAATGCCGTAGCCGGCACCGACGATGCGTCGCTGGGCGGGTCGTACGGTCTGACCCGGGGCGATTATGCCTTCAAGGTGGCGCGAATCGAACCCGAGAACAACATCGCCATGGTGCTCGAAGCCTTCGCGAAACTGCCCGACCGAAAGCTGGTCGTCGTCGGGAACTGGGAGAACAGCGAGTACGGCCGGGAGGTGAGACGCCGCTACGGGGCTTGTCCCAATATCATGATGCTGGACCCGATTTACGAGCCGGCGAAGCTCAATCTGCTGCGGAGCAACTGCGGCGTGTACGTACATGGACACAGCGCCGGCGGGACCAATCCCTCTCTGGTCGAGGCCATGTGCCTCGGGCTGCCCGTCGTGGCTTTCGATGTGGTCTACAACCGCAGTACCACGGAAAACGAGTCTCTGTATTTCTCCAGTGCGCAGGAGCTGGCGGAGGTGCTGCAAAGCGTCGGTCGCGAACGCCTTGCGGAAATCGGAACCAGGATGGCGGAAATCGCGCAGAGAAGATATCGCTGGGAGCTCATCTGCCGCAAATACGAGTCTCTGTTCCGATGAACCGCGGACTCGTCTCGGTCGTATCTCCCATCTGCGACTCGGCTTTCATCGGCGAGGCCATCGAGTCGGTGCTGGCGCAGAGTTATGCCGCCTGGGAGATGATAATCGTGGACGACTGCTCCTCGGACGGCGGGGCGGGAATCGCCGTGGTGAATTCGTATGCGGGGCGGGATTCCAGAATCCGGTTGATTGCGAGCGGAGAGAAACGCGGTTCGTCCGGCGCACGGAACATAGCCCTTCGGGCAGCCCGGGGACGGTACGTGGCGTTTCTCGACTCGGATGACCTGTGGCATCCCGATTTTCTGGAGAGACAGCTCTCCTTCATGGAGCGGAACGGGGCGTTCCTTGTCTTCTCCTCCTACCGGCGTATCGATGAGACCGCCCGGGAGGAGGTGCTCCCTCCGTTCGCGGTTCCTCCGAAGGCCGATTACCGGTCGCTGCTCAAGACCTGTCCCATATTTCTCTCCACGGCCATATACGACACTTCCAAAATTGAAAAAATCTACTTCAACGAGGCTTTGGGCAGTCTGCGGGACGATTACGTATATTGGCTGTCGATGCTCCGGGAGGGAGGGTGCGCATACGGAAATCCCGAAGTGCTGGCGGATTACCGGCTTCGGAAAAATTCCGTTACGGCAGACAAGAGGAGAGTCGTCGGACCTCAGTGGAACGTGCTGCGCAAGGTGGAGCGTCTGTCGTTGATACGCAGCGCCTACTGTCTGTGCTGCTGGGCGGTAACCGGTTATTTCAAATACCGCAGATAGACGGCGATAGTTTTTGCCGACAGGAATCCGCCCCGGAAGACCTCTCCCGGGGCGGATTCGTTTCTTCCGGTTGGCCTTCTTGCGGTCCGATGAATCCGTTTTTTGTCTATATTTGTATCATGCGACTCCATGAAAATATCGAAGTTCGGGAACAGGCCGGCGGCAGCCGGCTTTTCGGCGTGCTGGCCGATTTGCTTCGGCTCGCCCTCGCGCAGGCGGACGGCGGGTCCCGGAGTGCGGGGACCGGCGATGGCGTGACCCGGCTGCGGAACCTGGGTTCCCTGACGGAGGAGGAGTGGCGGGAGCTGCTTCGGCTGGCGAATCGTCAGGATGTGGTGGCGGTGGCCTGGGACGGAATCGGCCGGCTGGCGCAGGAGCTGCGGCCTCCGCGTTCCGTCGCGGTGGGTTGGGCGGTTCATGCGGCCGGCATCGAGGCCCGTTACGAGGCGATGGTGTCGGCGGCGGAGTGGCTGGGCGACTTCTCGGCGCGTCGCGGCTTGCCGGAACCGATATTGCTCAAGGGACTGGGCCTGAGCGCCTGTTATCCGGTGCCGTCGCATCGGCGGTTCGCCGATGTGGATATCTTCCTTCCCGAAGGATACCGGCAGCTCGACCGCGCGTTGGCTGCGGAGGGGATTCCGGTCTGCGACGATTTTCACCATCATACGGTTTTCGTGGTCCGGCATGTGATGTTCGAGAACCATTTTACGCTGCTCGACGGTGCCTCCTGCCGGTCGAACCGCCGGCTGGAACGGAGCGTGCTGCGCTGCGGACAAGGGCAGATGCGGCAGGTGACGGTGGGGAAGAGCCGCTTCGGGGCCTTGCCTGTTACGCAGGAGGCGATTTTTCTGATGCGCCATGCGGCCGTCCATTTCACGGCCCGGTGGATTCGTCTGCGCGACGTATGCGACTGGACGGTGTTCGTGAGACGCCATGCCGGAGACATCGACTGGGCGGAGTTCTGGAGCGTTTGCCGGGAGTTCAACTTCCACCGGTTTGCGGCGGCGGTCTGCCGTATCGCCTCCCGACGGCTGGGTGCCGATGAGCGTGCGCTGCGGATACCGGCCGATGCGCTCTGCGGGGCGGAGGAGCTCGCCCTGCGCATCGAGGCCGACATGGCGGCCTGCAATACGCAGACTCCGCCGCGGCGGCGGGCGATGCTGCTGGCGGGGAAACTGAAAAGATACCTCGGCAGCCGCTGGAAGCGGCGGGTGGTCTACTCCGACGGCGAGTTCTCGCTGCTCGTGAATTCGCTCTGGGCGAAAGTGCGCAAGCCGCGGTCGCTGTTGCTGCGGAAGTAGCGCGGTTACATCATGTTGCCGAACCTTTTCCGGAACAGATATCTCAGCAGTACGGAGCCGCGGTAGATGCCTTGCGGTTCGGCGCTCCGTCCCTCCTGCACGCTTCGGCGCACGGGCCGGAGTTCGGGTAGCCGCCGGCGGAAGTCGCGGTGGGCGTTCCAGACGGCCCGGAAGGCGTCGAGGTGTCCCGTGGCGAGATAGACGAGGGCGGAACAGCCGTCCAGAATCATGCGCAGCGGAAGTTTCCACCACAGACTCCCCGCGGGGAGATTCTTGTAGAGCATGGAGAGGTTGTTGCGGAAGTTGAGATAGAGTTTGCGGGGCGAGTCCGCGGCCAGCGTTCCGCCGCCGAGATGTTGTACGACGCTGCGCGGCTCCACTCCGATTTTGCGGCCGCGAAGCTGCATTCTCCAGCAGAGGTCTATCTCTTCCATGTGGGCGAAGAAGGCTTCGTCGAACCCTCCGGCCGCGTGAAAGTCGGCGGCCCGGCAGCAGAAGCAGGCGCCCGAAGCCCAGAATACGTCGCGGGGGCTGTCGTATTGTCCCTGGTCCGTTTCGACGGTCGAAAGAATGCGGCCGCGGCAGAACGGATAGCCCAGCGCATCGACGAATCCTCCGCAGGCGCCCGCATATTCGAAGCGGGCGGGGGAGTCGAGCGCCCTGATTTTGGGCATGACGGCGGCATGGTCGGGGTGGGAGTCGAGGTATTCGGCCAGCGGAGGGTACCATCCCGGCAGGGGGGCGATGTCGGAGTTCATGAGCACGTAGCGGTCGGCCTCGATGCGCTTCAGGGCGCGGTTGTAGCCACCCGTGAAGCCGTAGTTGCGCTCGAGGGCGACGATTTCGACCGAGGGGAATTCGCTGCGCAGCAGGGCGAGCGAATCGTCCGTGGAGCCGTTGTCCGCGACCACGATGCGGACTTCGCCGGGCGTATGGGCCAGCACGCCGGGCAGGAAGCGGCGCAGGTGGTGCGCCCCGTTCCAGTTGAGTATGACGACGGCTGCGGAGGACATGGCTACCTGGTGATTGCGTTGCGGAGTTCGTACTCCCGGAGCTCTTCCGGCGAGGGGGTGTGTTTCCAGCGCCGGTGCGACCACATCCACAGTTCGGGGGTCCGGCGTATCATGGCGTCGAGTCGGGCGACGTAGCGGCCCAGCACTTCGTTGGGGCCGATGGCCTCGCGGCCGTCGTATATCATCTCGAAGCGGGCACGGTAGCGGGCCACGCCGAGTTTTTCGATGTGCATGAAGTAGACCGGCATGCCGAATTTGACGGCAATCTTTCCCATGCCGTGGTAGAAGAGGGTGGGCTGGTTGAGAAAACGGAACCAGAAACGGTCTTCGTCGAGTTTGGGATTCTGGTCGGCTATCATGCCCAGCGAAATGGGTTTGCCCTGGTTCACGCAGTTGCGCACGATGTATTTGAGCAGCCGTTTCATGGCCACGGGCTCCAGTCCGAAGCGGGTGCGGTTGCGTTTGTAGAAGCGTTCGAAGGCCGCGTTGTGCAGCGGCTTGTAGACTCCCACCACCTGCTGGGTGGTGTAAATCTGATAGGACATGGCATACTCCCACGAGCCGTAGTGCGCCATGGCCGAAATCCAGCTGTGGCCGTCGGTCTGCCGGCGGTGCTCGTCGAGGCCGTCGTAGGTGATGCGTTTGCGGAGCTCCTCCTCGGAGATGACCGTCATGCTGATGGTGTCGATGAAGATTTCGGCCAGGTGGCGGTAGAAGCGGCGTTCGATGAGCCGCCGCTCCTGCTCGGAGCGTTCGGGGAACGACCTTTTCAGGTTGTCGCGCACCACCGAGCGGCGATAACCGGTCACGCGGTAGAGCAGAAAATAGAGAAAACCCAGAAAACCGCCGTAAAGGAAACTCTTGGGCAGGGAGCCCACCGCCCGGCAGAATCCGAGCAGGATGCCGTATTGTATCTTTTCGCAGAATTTCATTACTTGAGCACTGAGGTGAATTCGTCGTAGAGGTCGGGATTGGCGACCGTTATCTGACGACCGAAAATGTAGTTGTCGCCGCCGGCGAAGTCGGTGACCCGGGCTCCGGCCTGCCGGGCGATGAGCGCTCCGGCGGCCACGTCCCACGGCGAGAGCTTCTCCTGGGAGAAGGCGTCCATGCGTCCGCAGGCCACGTAGGCGATGTTGGCGGCGGCGGAACCGGTGCGGCGGATGCCGTCGCTGTTCTTCTGGAAATAGGCCACGTTATCGAGGTACTGCTCCACGTTGGCGATGGCCGAGTGGGAGAATCCGATGGCCACCAGCGCCTTGTCCACGCTCTTGACCTGCGATACCCGGATGGGGCGTCCGTTCAGATAGGCGGGCGAACCCTCCCAGGCGTAGAACATCTCCCGGAGCGTAACCTCGTAGATGACGCCCACCACCACCCGTTCCTCCCGCATGAGGGCGATGCTCACGCAGTAGGGCGGCAGTCCGTGGACGAAGTTGGTGGTGCCGTCCAGCGGGTCGATGACCCATTTGTACTCCTGGTCGCCGCACTTCCCGGCGGTTCCCTCTTCGGTGATGAATCCGGCCTGCGGCACGATTTCGCGCAGACCGGCTACCACCATCTTCTCGGTCTCCTTGTCTACGTAGGATACCATGTCGTGCAGTCCCTTGAACTCCACCTTGTCGAATGAAAATCCGTCGCGCTGCTGTGCGATGTATTCGCCAGCCTGTCGGGCGAGGGTGCGCACCCGGTCGCATATCTCTTCGTAATTCATATTCTGTGTCTCGTTTTTTTGTTCGTAGTTCGGTGTATGGGCGAATCCCGTTTCGGGTTACGATTCGTCGCTCTGCTGTTCGTCCTCTTTCTCGCGCTCCGGTTTGGGGGCTCCGGCCACCACGATGACGAATTCGCCCTTGGGTTCGTGCTCCCTGAAATAGCGGGCCGTTTCGCTCAGCGTGCCGCGCACCGTCTGTTCGAACTTCTTGGTCAGTTCGCGCGATACGGAGACGGCGCGGTCGGGCCCGAAGGTTTCGGCCATCTGCTCCAGCGCCTTGACCACCCGGTAGGGCGATTCGTAGAAGACGATGCTGCGGCTCTCCCGGGCCAGCTGGGCCAGACGTTTGCTGCGGCCCTTTTTCTGGGGCAGGAACCCTTCGAAACAGAACCTGTCGCACGGAAATCCGCTCTGGACCAGTGCGGGAATGAGCGCCGTGGCTCCCGGCAGGGTCTCCACCTCGATGCCCGCCTCGACGCAGGTGCGCACCAGCAGGAAGCCGGGGTCGGAGATGGCGGGCGTTCCCGCATCCGACACCAGCGCCACCGTGCGTCCCCGGGCGATGGCGTCCGCCACCATTTCGACGGTCTGGTGTTCGTTGAACTTGTGGTGGGAGTAGAGCTTCTTCTCGATGCCCAGGTGTTTGAGCAGGAACGAGGTGGTGCGGGTGTCTTCGGCCAGGATGAAATCGACCTCGGAGAGCACCTTTATCGCCCGCAGGGTGATGTCGTCGAGATTGCCGATGGGCGTGGGGACTATGTAGAGCTTTGGCATGGAGCGAAGGGGGTTACGCCAGTTTGCGAATCAGCAGTTCGACCAGCAGTTTCACGCCGTCGCTGTTCTGGTTCCAGTGTTTGTCGTAGATGCAGAGCATGGCGTCGTCCAGGTCGTCGAATCCGTCCAGTTCGTCGATAGTCTGCTCGTAGAGGGTGCCGTCGCCGTCGAACAGGTCGCGGATGATGAGGAACTTGTCGTTGAGACCCAGTCCGTCGCGGAGCGACGCGAGACGCTCTGCGGCCGTTACGCTCTGGGGCGCGGCGGCAGCCAGCGTGTCGGCCAGCGTGCGGGTGTCGGTGTTGATGACCTCGCCCAGTACGACGGTCGGAGTGTCGGTTTCCGCTTCGGAGCGGGAGAAGACGGTGTCGGGTTCGAAGGCGGGGAGCTCCGCGTCGGGTCGGCTCTGTTCCGTCGAAACGGCCTCTTCGGGCTCGGTGGCGGTGATTTGTTCCGTTATCAGTTCCAGCGCAGGGTATTCCGCCGGTTCGGGGTCCGTCTTCTCCGGTTCGGATTCGGGGGCGGACAGAGCCTGCGGAGCGGCTTCGGCTGCTTCGGCAGAGGTGTCGGCGGGCTGAGCTTGCGGCTCCTCGGTCCGGGGTGCGGCGGACATGTCGGGGGTCTTCGCCGGCTCGCCGGCCGTGTCCGGCTGCGGTGCCGGTACGGGAGTCTCGGCGACGGGTTCCGGTTCGGGCTCGGGTTCCGGGACGGCGGGCGGAGCGGGCTCGGGCTGCGGTGCCGGTTTGCAGGGGCGGCTGTTGTCGCCGTAAAGCGACAGCAGAGCGTCGCGTCTGCTGCGCCGCGGGGCCTCCTTCTCGACGTCGAACAGTTCGTTTTCGATGACCTGCCGCGGGGAGTCGTCTTTCGTCGGCTTCGGCGCGGGGGCCGGAGCGGGCTCGGGCTGCGGCGCCGGAACGGCTGCCGCCGGGGAGTCGATGCCGTTTCCGGTCTCGGTCTCGGGAGCGGCCGCGGGTTCGGGCCGGGTGCCGCAAGCTCCGCTCTTCGCGGATTGCTCCCGGTCGGCCTCGTCGGGTTCGTCGAAAAGCAGTTCCACCTCCACTTCCGGCTCTGCGGAGAACTCCTCCTCCGGTTCGGCGGCGACTGCGGCGGTCGTGTCGAGCGAAGAGGTCAGTTCGTAGAGGGTGCGCATTTTGTGGAGCGCTATCTCCTTTTCTATCAGGCTCGCACCTCCTTCCCGCTGCCAGCGGCGGACCAGGTGCAGTATGTATTCCAGTTCGGAATGGATTCGATTCAGGCTCATGGCGGTCTATGATTGAAAATTTCCCCCAAAAATACGTTTTTTCGGTCGATATACCAAACATCGGAGCGCTTTTTGGGCCGCGGCCGTGCACGGTGCGAAAATATGGACACGGGGTGTGCCGATTCGGATAATAATCGGTATGGTTCGGATAGTTCCGCTTGTGCGGGAGGCAAACGGGCCTGTTTCTACTCGCTTGTTTCGTATCTTTGGGCTTCGTATCGGAAACTTCCGTCCGGCAAAATACGGACGAGCTTGTTTTTGCCCCTGCTTATTGTTATCTTTGCAACTCGAATGATTTGTAATACCAAAAGCGAAAATAGATAATTATGGCTCTTCAATGCGGCATAGTGGGGCTTCCGAACGTCGGAAAATCCACACTTTTCAACTGTTTGTCCAATGCCAAGGCTCAGGCGGCCAATTTCCCGTTCTGCACCATCGAACCCAATGTGGGCGTCATCACGGTGCCCGACGAGCGGCTGGTGGCTCTGGCGAAAATCGATAATCCCAAGCGGGTGATTCCCACCACCATCGAAATCGTCGATATCGCGGGACTGGTCAAGGGCGCCTCCAAGGGCGAGGGACTCGGCAACAAGTTTCTGGCCAATATCCGCAATACGGATGCGATAATCCATGTGCTCCGCTGCTTCGACAACGGAAACATCACCCATGTGGACGGTTCGGTGAATCCGGTCCGCGACAAGGAGATTATCGACACCGAGCTTCAGCTCAAGGACCTGGAGACCGTCGAGAGCCGTCTGGGCAAGGTGCAGAAGCAGGCGACCGCCGGCGACAAGCAGGCCAAGCGTCAGTTCGAGATTCTTTCGCGCTATCATCAGGCGCTGGTGCAGGGCAAAAGCGCGCGCACGGTGGAAATCGACAAGGACGACCGGAAATTCATGAGCGACCTGAATCTGCTCACCGACAAGCCCGTGCTCTATGTCTGCAACGTGGACGAGAAGAGCGCCGTTTCGGGCAATGCCTATGTGGATGCGGTGCGCGAGGCAATCAGGGACGAGGATGCCGAGCTGCTGGTGGTGGCGGCGGCCACCGAGGCCGACATCGCCGAGCTGGAGGAGTACGAGGAGCGGCGGATGTTCCTCGAGGAGATAGGCCTCTCCGAGAGCGGCGTGAGCCGGCTCATCCGTGCGGCATACAAGTTGCTCGACTTGGAGACCTACTTCACCACCGGACCCGACGAGACCCGTGCCTGGACCTATGGCAAGGGAACCAAGGCGCCCCAGGCCGCCGGCATCATCCACACCGATTTCGAACGCGGATTCATCCGGGCGGAGGTCATCAAGTACGCCGACTACGTGTCGCTGGGGTCGGAGAAGGCCTGCCGCGACGCGGGTAAGATAGGTATCGAAGGTAAGGAATACGTGGTGCAGGACGGCGACATCATGCACTTCCTGTTCAACGTCTGACAATGTTTTAAAAGCATACGATTATGAAAAAGTACATCTTCATCGCACTGGCAGCCGTCTGCTGCGCTTATGTATTGGGCCGCGCCTACACCTACAAGTACCGTTCGCAGGACACCATCGTGGTGACGGGACTGGGCGAGACGGAATTCACCTCCGACCTCATCGTCTGGTCGGGTGCGCTCACCGCCGAGGCCCAGAACGTGGCCGCGGGCTACGCCCAAATCGAACAGAGCAAGAAAAAAGTGCAGGAGTATCTGGCTTCGAAGGGACTGCCGGCCGATGCGGTGGTCTTCGAGTTCGTCAATGTGGACAAGAACTACGAGTCGGTCTATCAGGACGGACGATGGGCCGGGCAGCGCTTCACGGGCTATCAGCTGCGCCAGCGCTTCATCGTCGAGTCGAAGGAGGTGGAGAAGGTGGAGACCATCTCGCGCGAGATTTCTTCGCTCATCGCCCAGGGCGTCTCCATCGAGGCCTATGCCCCCGACTACTACTACACCCGGCTGGACGACGTGAAGATGGGGCTTATCGAAACCGCATCGAGCGATGCCCGCACGCGGGCCGAGAAGATTGCGGTGAATGCCGGAACCCGCATCGGCCGCGTGGCTTCGGCCCGCATGGGCGTTTTCCAGATTACGGGCGCCAACTCCAACGAGGAGTTCTCGGCCGGCGGTTCGTTCAACACCTCGAGCCGCAACAAAAAGGCGCGCATCACCATGCGTATCGAGTACCGAATCAAATAACGGAAAAGGCGGAAGGCGGCCGCCCGACTGAAACGGGCGGCCCGTTTGCCGAGAAAACCGGAGATAAAAACAATTAGAGAGACCTTGTTTCCGAACTATGGAAAGGAGAGTAAGAGTACGTTTCGCACCGAGTCCCACGGGACCGTTGCACATCGGCGGAGTGAGAACCGCTCTGTATAACTATCTGTTCGCGCGCCGTCACGGCGGCGATTTCATCCTGCGCATCGAGGATACCGATTCGCAGCGTTTCGTGCCCGGGGCCGAAGCCTATATCACGGAGGCTCTGAAGTGGTGTGGCATCGAGGTGGACGAAGGGGTGGCCGAGGGCGGTCCGCACGCTCCCTACCGTCAAAGCGAACGCCGGGAGATATACCTCAAATACGCCTTGCAGCTGGTCGAGAGCGGCAATGCCTACTATGCCTTCGACACGCCCGAGGAGCTCAATGCCCTGCGGGCCGAAACGGAGGCCCGGGGCGAGACCTTCTCCTACAATTATCAGGTGCGCGAGCGGCTCGCCACCTCGCTGCGGCTGAGTGCGGCCGAAGTGGAGGAGCGCATCGCACGCGGCGACCAGTGGGTCATCCGCTTCAAGATGCCCGAAGGGGAGGAGGTGCACATGAGGGACCTGATTCGCGGCGAGGTGACCATGAACACCTCCACGCTCGACGACAAGGTGCTCTACAAGTCGGCCGACCGGCTTCCCACCTACCACTTGGCCAACATCGTCGATGACCACCTGATGGAGATTTCGCATGTGATACGCGGCGAGGAGTGGCTTCCGTCGCTGCCGCTGCACTATCTGCTCTACCGGGCGTTCGGATGGGAGCAGACCCGTCCCGAGTTCGCCCACCTGCCGCTGCTGCTCAAGCCGACCGGCAAGGGCAAGCTCAGCAAGCGCGACGGCGACAAGATGGGATTCCCCGTATTCCCGCTCCGGTGGGTTTCGCCCGACGGAGAGACCGCGCACGGCTATCGCGAGGACGGCTATTTCCCCGAGGCGTTCATCAACATGCTGGCGCTGCTGGGATGGAATCCCGGAACCGAGCAGGAGCTCTTCTCCATGCAGGAGCTCATCGAACAGTTCTCGCTGGAGCGGGTCAGCAAGTCGGGAGCCCGTTTCCAGCCCGAAAAGGCGCAGTGGTTCAACGCACAGTACATGCACCGCAAATCCGACGCCGAGCTGGCGGAGCTCTATCTGCCCATCGCCGAAGCGCACGGGGTGGAGTGCAGCCGGCAGAAGGCCGAGCGCATCGTGGGGCTGATGAAGTCGCGTGCTACGTTCATGAGCGACTTCTGGGAGCTGAGCGACTATTTCTTTGCGGCTCCGACGGAGTACGACGCCAAGTATATGAAAAAATGGTGGAAACCCGAAACCCCGCGCTATCTGGCCGAACTGAAGCAGGTGCTGGCCGGTGCGGACGATTTCCAGGCTCCGGTGCTCGACCGGGCGGTCAATGAGTGGATGGATGCCAACGGCTATCCCCACGGTCCGGTGATGAACGCCTTCCGTCTGGCCATCGTCGGCGTAGGCAAGGGACCCGGCATGTTCGAGCTCTGCGAGGTGATAGGCCGTGAAGAGAGCCTCGAGCGTATCGGCCGGGCTTTGCGGGAGCTGGCTCCCGAAGCCTGACCCTCAGCCGAGTGGCGTCCGAAAAAGAAGACCCGTCCCGATTGCCGGTCCTCGCGGCCGCAGGGGCGGGTCTTTTCCTTAGAAGGAATAATAAACGGCGCTTCCCTACGTTAGAAGCGCAGAAAATATAACCGCACAATGAAGAAAGCATTCAAAATCGTCGGTATCGTCTTTGCGGCTCTGCTGCTGTTGCTGATAGTCGTGCCGATGGCCCTGAGGGGTAAGATTGAAACCATCGTCAAACAGCAGGCCAACGGGATGCTCGATGCCCGGCTGGATTTCGACAAATTATCCGTCAGCCTCATACGCAACTTCCCGCAGGCGTCGGTTTCGCTCGACGGCCTGCGCATCGAAGGCGTCGGAGCGTGGGAGGGCTGCACGCTGGTGGCAGCCGACCACATCCGGGTGGGAGTCAATCTCCTGTCGCTGTTCGGCGACTCGGGTTTCGAGGTGAGCCGGGTGATTCTCGACTCTCCGCAGGTGACGGCCGTGGTGAACAGCCGCGGCGAGGTGAACTGGGATATCGTGAAGTCGGAGGGCGAGGAGCCCGCCGAAGAGGAGCCGGAAGAGGAGGCGGGCGGATTCCGTCTGAAGGTGAAACGGCTGAAAATCGATGACGCCCGCATCGTGTACGTGGACTCCACCTCCGTGATGGGGTTCGCGACGGAGCGGTTCTCCCTCCGGGCTTCGGGCGACCTGTCGGCGGCGCATTCCGAGTTGAAGTTCTCGGTCTCCAGCGACGGAACCAGCCTCTACATGGGTGGCGTGCCGATGCTCAGCAAGGTGTCGGTGGGCGTGTCGGCCGCCGTGGATGCCGATATGGAAAACGGCCGCTACACCTTGTCGGGCGCCCGTCTCAGCCTGAACGAAGTGGGCGTGGAGGTGAACGGCTGGGTGGCTCTGGCCGACGACAAGACGGAGATGGACCTCTCGCTCGATGCCGCGAAAGTGGGATTCCGGGAACTGCTCTCCATCGTCCCCGGATTCTACACCAAGGAGTTCAAGAACCTCTCCGCTTCCGGCAGCATGAGTCTGGCGGCCTGGGTCAAGGGCGAGATGAAGGGGGAGAGCATGCCGGCCTACGGCGTGACGCTCTCGGTTGCCGACGGCTCGTTCAAGTATGCGGGGCTGCCGATGGGTGTGGAGAAGATAAATCTCGACCTCAAGGCCGGCAGCCAGGGCGGCAGCCTGGACAACACGGTGGTGGACCTGTCGCGCCTGTCGCTCGCCATGGGCGGCAATCCGTTCGCGGCGTCGCTTCATGTGGCCACGCCGATGAGCGACCCCCGTTTCAAGGCCTCGGCCGACGGAAAGGTGGACCTGGGCATGATTGGGCAGGTCTATCCGTTGCCCGATTCGGTGGCTCTTTCGGGTGAGGTGACGGCTGCGGTGAAGGTGGCGGCCCGGATGTCGGATATCGAGAAGTTGAATTATCCGGCTATCGATGCGAGCGGTACGCTGGCCGTGAGCGGCGTGTCGGCGAAGGTGTCCGGTCTGCCGGAGGTGCGGGTCGAGCGCATTGCGGCCGGTGTCGCGCCTGCGGCGCTGAGCCTCTCGGAGTGCAGGATAAAGGTGGGCGGCAGCGACCTCTCGGCACAGGGCTCGCTGAGCGACTACCTGGGATACGTGTTGAACGGAAAGACCCTGAACGGCAGGTTGAACGTCTCCTCGCAGCTGCTCGACCTGAACGAGTTGATGGGCATCGTGCCCGAGAGCGGGGAGGAGACGCGGACCGAGGCCGAAGAGCCGGAGTCCGGAGCTCAGAGCGCCGGAGCGTTCGTCGTGCCGAAGAACCTGAACCTGGCGATGACCGCTTCGCTCGGCAAGATACTCTTCCAGCAGATGACCGTCACCGACCTGACGGGAGCCGTGTCGGTGCGCGGCGGCGAGGTGAGACTCGAGAAGCTCGACATGAATGCGTTCGGCGGCCGGGTGGCCACCTCCGGAGCCTACAGCACGGCGGTGGAGGGTGCGGCTCCCGCACTCGCGCTCGATGCGGCGATTCGCGGCGCTTCGTTCTCCGAGACCTTCAGGCAGCTGGACCTGGTCCGCAAGATTGTGCCGCTGTTCGAGCAGGCCGGAGGCAATTACACCATGTCGCTGAATATGACCGCCCGGCTGAACGACGACATGAGTCCCGACCTGAATTCGGTGAATGCCGAAGGCGTGCTGCGTTCGCAGGATATCCGGCTTCAGAATATCGGGGCGCTCTCCAAACTCGGCGAGGCGCTCAAGAGCGACAAGTTCAAACAAATCGAGGCCCGCGACGTGAACATCGAATTCACCGTCGCCGACGGCCGTCTTACCACGGCACCGTTCGATTTGAAGCTCTCCGACAACGTTTCGATGAATCTGAGCGGCAGCACCGGTCTCGACCAGACTATCGACTATGTGGGCCGCGTGTCGCTGCCGGAGGGTTTCGCAGGCGGTTATCTGGGCAACGTGAATGTCAAAATCGGCGGAACCTTCACTTCGCCCACCGTTTCGCTCGACTTGAAGAGCGCCGCGCAGGAGGCGGTTTCGAATGCCGTGAATGAGCAACTGAGCAAGATTACGGGACGCGACACCTCGCTGGGCGAGGAGTTCGAGAAGCAGGCCGAAAAGTTGCGCGACGAGGCCCGCAAGGCCGGGGAGAAGCTGGTGGCGGCGGCCCAAGCCGAGGGTGACAAACTCATCGAGAAGGCCGGCGACAGCAAGCTCAAGCAGGTGGCGGCCCGCAAGAGCGCCGAGGCGCTGGTGAAGAAGGCGCAGGAGCAGGCTGACAAGCTCAACGCCGGGGCGGAGGAGAAAATCGCCGCGCTCAAGGCGAAGAACGACGCGGCGGAGTAACGCGCCGCGAGTCGTCCGGCGATTGGAAAAAAAGGACTCCGGCGAAGTTTCCCGATAGCGGGGAACTTCGCCGGAGTCTCTGTTTTCGGCCTGTGCGGCAGCGGTGCTGCGGACCCGTGCCGGAGCTGCGTGCCGGAGCTCTGCGCGGCCTGCCCCGGGGGTCAATATCTCACATCCGTGATGGTCAGGGCCGAAATCAACTGCTCCGGCCACCGGTGCAGCAAAATGTAGCCTTTCACGCGTTCTCCGGGTAAGCAGAGTATGCGTGCCGAATTGTTATCGACCCGGAAAAGCTTGACTGCGCCCATGCTGGTTTCGCCGGTGAGCGCGTTGTCGTATCTGTAGTGCAGGGTGGTTGCACGTTGGGTCAGCGTTCCCTCCACCCTGATGCGTATGCTGTTGGGCGAGCCGGAGATGCGTTCGATTACGGCCTCGGTCTCGGTCAGCCCGTTCTCGCAGAAGCAGGGCACGAAGTTGCCTACGATGTCCCGCATGGCCTCCTCGATTTTGGGGGCGTAGTGGGAGTCGATGCGGTTCATGACCTGTTCGTAGAGAACATCGTACTCCTCCCGCTTCTTCGGGTCTTCGATGCTGACGCGGATTCCGTCGTAGTCGGGGTCGAACTTTTCGCCGAGCTTCCCGGCCGCATAGTTGCGCGCCTGCTGGAGTTCGCCGTTCAGGCAGGGCAAATCGCCTGCCGGGATGGGGGTGTCGTATTCGGCCAGGGGGCTGAAATATTCCATCGATTGCTTTTCGGCCTCGGCGATGGCTTTTTTCGCCAGACTTTGAGGATTTACGCTGCAAGAGCTCAGGTTCAACAGGATAGCTCCGAAGGCTATCAGCGATAATTGTCTTTTCATCGGTTCGTTTTTTTTAGGTTTGAGTTGTTGGGGCAGTCATTCGATGCCCGGTCGTTTTTGCGGTTCGTCAATCGTCCTGCCTTCAAAAGTCGCGGCGGGGTCAGTCGCACACGGGCCGCACGGAGTAGCCCATATGACAGGGACTCTTGAAAATCCGATGCGTTTTCAATGCGTAATAATAACATGAGAGATGATGCCGGCTGTCTGCCGTAGCAGTCCAGTATTTGCCGATTCTGCCTCCGGTGATGTCGTAAGTCGTTCTGAATATGTTCTGTTCCTTTTCTCCGGCATAAGGTAGAACAAGGGTGTTGCCATTGGGACCGATAAAGAGGACATAGTCTTCGTAAGCTTCGGTTTTGCACACCTTAAACAACTCTTCGAACTCGATTTTAGTAGGCATACGCCACTTCCCGCCCCAATTGGCCGTGGCGGCATCATAGCCGGCCGTGAGGTTGTCATCGTCGTCTACGGCACCGTGTCTCTTTAAAATTCCCAACTCGTTTTCATGCCATAGTCCCTGGTTGGGAACCCTCGGTTTATGAGGTTGCGTTTCACCCCAACCGTAATAATCGCCGTAATCCTCGGGACTCGCGGCTCCTAAGTTGCACGTCGCCCATTTTGTGCCGCTGGGCAGGCCCAGGTCGATGCAGGTGTGTCCGTTGTGTTCGGCGGGGGCCGGCCGGTGGCTGCAGGCCGTCAGGACGAGACCCGCCATCAGAACGAGCGCTGTTCTTGCTAATCGTGTTGTTTCCATTGTGTTTTGTCTGTTTCAATCGTTCTTCGATTATTCCGTAGCCGTAGAGGCTGCTTGTCTGCGGGGTGTCCCAGGAGAGAGGAGTGTCGGACCAGTCGCCGTTCGGACTGAAAAAACGGTCGTATTTCTCTTCCGAAGTCGCCAGTCTGATTACTCCCGCCTCCGGGTCGCCGGTATAGGTGCAGCGCGTGCGCAGATAGGGGAGGTACTCTCCCTGGCAGTCCGCATCTATGGCGGCGATGTGGCGAACGTAGGAGTCCGTCATCTCGCCCTCTCCGGCGCCGGTCGCTACAAATCGACGAGCGGATAGAACCCGATTACGCAGTCGGCCCGGTCGTGTACGTTGTATACCTCGACGCCTCCATTGAATTCGAAATATTTTCCGTCCCTGGAGAAAATCAGGTCGTAACGGTAGGCTCCGGCCCACTGCGAACCGCTCTTCCTGACATATTTCTTATCGACGGCATACTGTTGCAGCTTTTCGATTGTCAGTTCGCTGCGGCTGCGATGATAGTCCGATACGTCGTAGACGGCATCCGCATATTTCAGGACTCCTTTCACGCATTGCTCCAGGTAATCGAAACTCTGTTTGTGATTTTCGGTTTCGAAAGTGAAGAACCGGCCGTTGTCGTCGGCTCCGTCCGGATAGATGCCGGAGAATTTCAGAAAACGTTGGGGCTGTTTGAGATACGGAGCTCCGCACTCTTCCCAGCCGGTTTCATTCCAGCCCGGGATTTCCTTTTCGCTGTGGCAGGCTGTCAGAACGGAGACAGCTGCGGCCGCAAGGGCAATCAATAGAACTTTCTTCATGGTTTCAGGTTCTCTGTCTTGTCCCTCGGCAGAGTCGGTTTAACGGGTTAAAAAAGACGTGGGACAATACCTTTATCCGTCTCTGAGGTCTTCGACTACCTGCCTAACAAATAAATGAGTAAAGCCCACGTTCAACGTGAGCGTTTACGCCTTACTCTTGTTAGGTCTTGAAAGTGTCGAAGTTTCAGAGACAAGAATAAAAGCTAACGCTTTCTCTTTTTATATTTGAAGATTCGTTTATGCCATTATGATTCCTTATAAATGTCGTATTTTTTACAAATATACGAATTATACTTCATATATTTGTCCCTATACTGACCTTTTATTCGATTGAAACATGAAGAAATTATTCGTTTGTGCGGCCGTGTGCCTCGTGTCGCTGGCGGCGATGACCGGCTGCGGAAGCAGACCCCGGCATGCCGACCGGGTGGGCAGGAGTTTCGTCGCACGCTGGGAAAATCCCGATTCGATACACTGGCGCGGCCAGCGTAACCACTTTTCGTGGCAGGCGGGATACATCATGTACGCCATGGAGAAGATGTGGCGCTTCACGGGCGACCCCGTCTATTTCGATTACATCAAACGCTATGTGGACCAGCAGGTGGACAGCGTGGGCAACATCCCCGACTTCAGACCCACGGCGCTGGACAACTTCGCGCCGGGGTATGCGATACTGCTGCTCTACGAGCAGACCGGCGAGGAGCGTTACCGCCGGGCCGCGGAGACCATCCGCCGCGCTTTCGACGACTATCCGCGCACCGATTGCGGTCTGTTCTGGCACTCCCGTTCCATGTACCGGCAGGCCTGGGTGGACGGCGTCTACATGGGGCAGCTGTTCCTGGCCCGTTACGGCAGGTCGGTGGGCGACAGCGACTATGCCTTCGGGGAGGTGGTGCGTCAGATGACCCTCATCGAAGAGAAGTGCGGCAAGGAGAACGGACTGCTGCTGCATGCGTGGGACGAGTCGGGCCGGGCCCGGTGGGCCGATTCGCTTTCGGGCCGTTCGCGCGAGGTGTGGAGCGAGGGGCTGGGATGGTATGCCGTGCTGATAGCCGATGTGTTCGATTTTCTGCCCGAGGAGCAGCCGGGGCGGGAACATCTGCTGGAGGTGCTGCGCCGGCTGTGCGCGGGACTCAAGGCGAGTCAGGACCCCCGCACGGGCATGTGGTGCCAGGTGGTGGACAAGTGCGACAGCGCCGGAAACTGGAACGAGACCTCCGGAACGGGCATGTTCGTCTATCTGTTGCAGAAAGCCATCGACGACGGATATATTCCGGCCGGCGAGTATCAGCCCGTGGTGGACAGGGCCTATGCGGGGCTGGTCGGAAAGGCGGTCGAACGGGCGGACGGAGCGGTGGATATCGTGGATTGCAGCAGCATCGGCGTGCAGACCGACTACCGGGCCTATGTCTCCAAGCCGCGCGAGGTGAGCCCCTTTACCGGTTTCGGGTCGTTCATGATAGGGGCGGGCATCGTCGAATACGGCAGCGAAAAATTGCGATAGGAGGATATGACCATGAGAAATAGGTTGTTGCGGGCTCTCGCAGCCCTTTTGACGGGGGTCGTGTGCAGCGGAAATGCGCAGACCCAGCCCTGCGGGTCGTTCGTCGCGACGGACTACACGCAGGGAAAGGTTTTCATTTTCGAGCAGGGGAAAATCGTGTGGGAGCACGAGGCTCCGCTTTCGAACGATGTGTGGGTGCTGGAGAACGGAAATCTGCTCTTCACCACCGGCAACGGCGTGCTGGAGGTGACGCGCGACAAGGATACGGTGTTCTGCTATCGCTCGGCGAGCCGGATTTTCGCCTGCCAGCGGCTGGCCGACGGCAACACTTTCATCGGCGAGTGCAATGCCGGGCGCTTGCTGGAGGTGACTCCCCGGGGCGAGATTGCCAGGTGTGTCTCGATTCTGCCCGAGGGGGTGACCAATGCCGGCAGCGCCTTCATGCGCAATGCCCGCCGGCTCGACGACGGTCACTATCTGGTGGCCCACTACGGAGGCGGCCGCGTGGTCGAATACGATGAGCAGGGCCGGGAGGTCTGGAGCGTGGAGGCCGGCGGCGGTCCGCATTCGGTGATTCGTCTGCCGGACGGTAATACGCTGGTGGCCATCGCCGATGCCGACGACAATCCGCGCATCGTGGAGTACGACCCGCAGGGCCGGGAGGTGTGGCGGCTGACGAACGACGACCTCGAGGGGCGGCCGTTGCGCTTCATGTCGGGAATGCAGTATGTCGAGGGGGTGGGGCTCTACCTGACCAACTGGCAGGGGCACCGTCCCCGGGTCGAGGCTCCGCATCTGCTGCTGGTGACGCGCGACAAGCGGGTGGTGTGCACCGTGCCGCCGATGGAGGGGGTGATGACCTTTTCGAGTGTGTTCGTACCGCAGTCCGGCGGAAAGATTCGGCATTGACCGGCCCGCTCCGCGCGAAGTGCTTCTCTCCGCGTGACAGGAGACTGCCGGGAACTGCGTTCCGCGGCGGAGGAAAGAGAGGCGTTGCAGACGAAAAAGGCTGTCCGACAACTCGTCGGACAGCCTTTTCCATTGCGTGGTTACGTATTTTGACGCGCTATCGCGGCAGTACCTTCACCTTGAGTTTGGCATAGGCGCGTTCGGCTTTGGCGAGCGCCTCCTCCACGGTGTCGGCGCTGGCGAGGATGACGCCCATGCGGCGATGGCCGCAGACCTCGGGCTTGCCGAACAGCCGCAGCTGTACGTCGGCTTCGGCGAGCACCTCCTCCAGGTTGTCGAACACCACTTTGTCGGTGTCGCCCTCCACTACGATGGCCTTCGATGCCGAGGGGCGGTAGAAGCGGATGGCGGGAACGGGCAGACCGAGTACGGCGCGGGCGTGGAGCGCGAATTCGGAGAGCTCCTGCGAAATCATGGTGACCATGCCCGTATCGTGCGGGCGGGGCGACACTTCGCTGAAGAGCACTTCGTCGCCGCGTATGAAGAGTTCCACGCCGAAGATGCCGTAGCCGCCCAGGGCGTCGGTCACGCGCAGGGCAATCTCCTCGGCCTTGGCGAGGGCCGCCGGGCTCATGGGCTGGGGCTGCCACGACTCGCGGTAGTCGCCGTCCACCTGATGGTGGCCTATGGGTTTGAGGAACGAGGTTCCGGCGCTGTGGCGCACCGTGAGCAGCGTGATTTCATAGTCGAACTTCACGAAGCCCTCCACGATGACGCGTCCCGCACCGGCGCGGCCGCCCTCCTGGGCGTTGGTCCATGCCGCGTCGATATCCTCGCGGCTGCGGATGACGCTCTGGCCGTGTCCCGAGGAGCTCATGATGGGCTTCACCACGCAGGGAATGCCTATCTGCTCCACGGCTTCGTCGAATTCGGCTTTCGTCGAGGCGAAGCGATAGGGCGAGGTGGCGATGCCTAGACGTTCGGCGGCCAGGCAGCGGATGCCTTCGCGGTTCATGGTCAGCAGGGCCGCCTGGGCCGTGGGGATGACCTTGTAGCCCTCTTTCTCGAGCTCCACCAGGGTGGGGGTGGCGATGGCCTCGATTTCGGGAATGATGATATCGGGCTGTTCGGCCTCGATGATTTCGCGCAGGCGTTTGCCGTCGAGCATCGACAGCACGTAGGAGCGGTGTGCGACCTGCATGGCCGGAGCGTTTGCGTATTTGTCGAGCACCACGACTTCCACTCCGTATCTTTGCAGCTCTATGGCTACCTCCTTGCCCAATTCTCCGGAGCCGCACAGCAAGGCCTTCTTGGCGGCGGGAGAGTTGTGTGTACCTATTTTCACCATCATTGTATCTTTTTTCGGGTTAAAGCGCGACAAATATAGTAATATTCGATGAGAAATGAAAGCGCGGGCGGCATAGCCGGCGTGCGTTCGCAAGGCGATTCATTCGAGACAAATATAGTAATATTCGATGAGAAATGAAAGCGCGGGCGGCATAGCCGGCGAGCGTTCGCAAGGCGATTCATTCGAGACAAATATAAGAATATTCGATGAGAAATGAAAGCAGGGGCGGCATAGCGGGCGTGCGCTATTTTTTTCATCGAATATACTCCGTATATTTGTATCGGGGCCGCCGGAAGGGCGGCCCGGAAAAGCGATAACTGAAAAGGTTTTGACTATGAAAAATTTCGTGTTTCAGAATCCGACCAAACTGCTGTTCGGTCGGGGAGCGATAGAGCGCATGCGGGCGGAGATTCCCGCGGATAAGAAGCTGATGGTGACTTTCGGCGGGGGCAGCGTGCGTGCCAACGGCGTCTACGAACGTGTGACCCGGGCGCTCGAAGGGCTCGACTATGTGGAGTTCTGGGGCATAGAGCCCAATCCGAAAGTGGAGACGGTGCGGGAGGCCGTGGCGATGTGCCGCCGCGAGGGGGTGGAGTTCCTGCTCGCGGTGGGCGGCGGTTCGGTGCTCGATGCCACGAAGCTCATCGCCGCGGCGGTGCATGCCGGGGCCGATGCCTGGGAGCTGGTGCGCAATCCGGCGCTGTTGCCCGAGGCGATTCTCCCGTTCGCCGATGTGATGACGCTTCCGGCCACGGGCTCCGAAATGAACAACGGAGCGGTGATATCCAATGCGGCCACCCGCGAGAAGTTCGCCTTCTATTCGCGGTTCCCGCTCTTTTCGGTGCTCGACCCCGAGGTGACCTACTCGCTGCCGGAGTATCAGATTGCCTGCGGGCTGGCCGACACGTTCGTCCACACCGTGGAGCAGTATCTGACCGTGGCGGGGGAGTCGCCGCTCATGGACCGCTGGGCCGAAGGGTTGCTTTCGACCCTGGTGGAGGTGGCGCCCGGAGCGATGGCCGCCGAGCCCGACTACGACAGTAGGGCGACCTACATGCTGTGTGCGACGATGGCCCTGAACGGATTCATCGCCATGGGCGTGAGCCAGGATTGGGCGACCCATCGCATCGGGCACGAAATCACGGCTCTGCACGGGGTGACGCACGCCCAGACGCTGGCCGTGGTGCTGCCGGCCGTGATGGCCGAGCTGCAGGAGCAGAAACAGGACAAACTGTTGCAGTATGCGGCCCGTGTGTGGGGCCTGTGCGAGGGGAGCCGGCAGGAGCGTATCGACGCGGCGATAGCCCGGACCGGGGAGTTTTTCCGTTCGCTGGGGCTGAAGACCCGTCTTTCGGAGCTGGGCATCGGCCGGCCGACGGCGGAGGAGATAGTGCGCCGGTTCGCTGAGCGCGGTACGCGGTTGGGCGAAAAGGCCAATGTGGACGCCGCAGCGGTGGGGCGCATTCTGGAACGATGCCTGTGAACGGTGAATGACAAAAAAGAGACGACTATGGCTAAACCTTTGTTTTTATGCTATTCGGGATGTTCCACCTGCCGCAAGGCTGCGGCGTGGCTGCGGGACAACGGAGTGGAGGTCGAGGTCCGCGATATCGTGGCCCGGAAGCCTTCGCAGCAGGAGCTCGGGGAGTGGATTGCCCGCAGCGGATTGCCGGTGCGCAAATTCTTCAACACGAGCGGCGTGAGGTATCGGGAGCTGAACCTGAAGGAGAGGGTCGCTACCGCTCCGGAGAGCGAACTGACGGCGTTGCTGGCCTCGGACGGCAAGCTGGTGAAACGTCCGCTGCTGGTGTGGAGCGGCGGTGTGCTGGCGGGGTTCGACCCCGAGTCGTGGCGGCGGAGTCTGAAATGACGCGAAGGGCCTCATGCGACCGAAACGACTGAAAAGACCGAAAAGAGGACTCCTCCCCGTCATCGGGACCGGGGAAGAGTCCTCTCTCTTTTCGTCCCTTTCGGGGATTCGTGACGAAGGCGCCACACGGCGGACCCGCTTCGCGGAAGAGCCGCGGGGTGCCGCTGGTCCGGTGCGGGAAACCTCCGGGAAGGGGCGTGCCGATTCTTCGGGGCGGGATTACTCTTCGAAATCGTCGTCGTCATAGTCGTCGTATTCCTCCCGCTCGGAGTGGGGAGGCAGTGCGACCGAGAGTCGGAAAGTTCCGTATTTGATGCCGTTCACCAATCCGGAGTAGGAGGTTTCGATTACCGCCTGACCGCCGTGGGCTTCGACCAGCGTTTTGAGGAAATTGAGGCCGTAGCCGCTGCCCCGGGTGCCGGTCTGGCTGGCGTTCTCGCCTCGTATGCCGCAGGCGAAGAGGCTCTCAATCTCCTCCTCCGCGACGTAGGGGCCTTCGTTCTCCATCGAGATGATGAGGTTTTCGGCCGTGTCGTATTCGAATTCGCAGAGAATCTCGCTCCCTTCCAGCGCATATTTGGTGGCGTTGTCGAGCATGATGTTGGCTATGGCGTTGATGACGCCGTAGCCGATGTAGTCCTGTATGATGGAGACTCCGATTTTCTTCACGGAGTAACGGAGGTTCTTGCTGCGGATGATTCCCTGGAAGTAGCTGTTGGGCTTGTAGAATCTTCCCCAGAGATTCTGCGGGTGCATGCAGGCATTCTTGAAATAGTCGGCGTTGTTGGTCATCTGCCAATAGTTCAGATGGTTGTTTATGTCGTCCGAACATTGCAGGGCGTTGGCGATTTGTTCCTTGATTTCGTTGCGTCCGGCGGGCGTGGAGAGGTTCCGGTCGTTCACGGTCTGCAACGATTTGTTGATGCTGATGAGTGCCGCATGGATTTCGTGCATGACGAAATCGAGTTGCCGGGCTTCTTGGCTGTTGAAGTGCAGGCACATGTTCTTTTCGGTTGCCATGATGGGTAGAAGTTTTATAGTAGCGAAAGGATGGATATGGTGAACTCTACGATGGACTTGGAGGCCAGAAGGAAGACGGAGAAGGAACCCGGTTCGGATGTCGAGGAGATTCTCCGGCTCGCCCGCTCGTAGTAGGACGGATTGTTGAGCATGATGGATTGGACATAGGCGTCTTCGAGCCGGGCCAGGGCCGAGAGCGAAATGTTGGTTTTGGAGATGAAGTTGCGCCGAATCATTTTCCATCTCGCCACGGGGTCGAGCGTGTAATCGACTTCGGCCCGCACCTTCTCCGAAAAGGAGTCGGCGCCCCGGCGTTCGTTGTCGGCCAGCACGTCCTTTGACCAGACCTTGACCCGGGTGAGGTCCTTCTGGTTGTTGGCGAAATTGTTGATGTTCACGTCCACGTTCGAACACAGCACGTAGTTCTTGTGGGGGTATTTCTCGATGAGGCCCTTCAGCAGGTTGAGTCCGCTGGCGAACCGGCCGTAAATCTTGATGCCGATTCCCTGATTGTCGCAGATGATTAGGTCGTAGGCTTCGGCGTCGTAGAGATTCTCCAAATCGGATTTGGCGGTAATCGAAAGGTTGTATTGGTTGCGGAGCGAGGTCAGCTGCTCGTCGAACGGATAGCTTCCGTCCTCGAAACTGTCGTCGATTATCAGAATGCGGCATTTCGATTCCATCTGCGAGCGGGCGACCTCTTTCTTTACCCGGATGTAGTTGTCGAGGTCCTGCAGGGTGTATTTTTTCGAGAAAAACGGAAGAAACGGCATGATTGTGCGGAAAGTTTACGTTTACGGTTACAAAATTAGGAATTTTTCGGCGAAGAAACGGAAAGATTGTCCGATTCTTTGTCGAATAAATTAGTGTCCCGATTCTTTTGAATATTTCGTTTGTGTCGATATCTTTGGGTTCTGAAAATGCGATTGATGCGATGGAAACGAACGAAATGAACCGGGAGATACACCCGCTGGAACCCTTTTTGCCGGCCGGGGCGCGGCTGCTGATGCTGGGCAGTTTTCCGCCCAAGCGCGAGCGCTGGTCGATGGAATTTTACTATCCGAACCTGCAGAACGACATGTGGCGTATCGTGGGGCTGGTCTTTTTCGCGGACAAGGAGCGCTTTCTCTCCGCCGACCGGCGCCGTTTCGAACGGGAGCGGATAGCGGAGTTCTGCCGCGAGCGGGGCATCGCGCTCTGCGACACGGCCCGGGAGGTGATACGCCTGCGCGACAATGCCTCCGACAAGTTTCTGGAGGTGGTGTCGGCCGTCGATTTGCCGGCGCTGCTGGCCCGGATTCCCCGTTGTTCGGTCATCGTGGTGACGGGACAGAAGGCCGCGCAGACGCTCGTGGCGCTGACCGGCTGCCGGGAGCCGGCCGTGGGCGAGGCGGTGGAGTGCCGCTATGCGGACCGTGCGTTGCGCATCTACCGGATGCCCTCTTCGTCGCGGGCCTATCCGCTGGCGCTGGAGCGCAAGGCCGAAATCTACGGGCGGATGTTCCGCGAGGCGGGGCTGCTGGAGTAGCGGGCCTCTGCGCTATCGGAGCCGGTTGCGGTTGAAGTGGGGTACGACCCGGAGTCTGAAGTAGAGGGTCGATACGATGCAGAGACCGCCGCCGAAGAGATAGGCGACCTCCAGCGAGCTGATTTGGCCGATGTAGCCTCCCAGAATGAGCCCGATGCCGATGCCTACGTCCCACGAGGTGAGGTAGGTGGAGGTGGCCGTGCCGCGCTGGCTGTTGGGCGCCAGACTGACGAACAGGGTGTTGAAGGCCGGGAACATGGTGCCGAATCCCACGCCCAGCAGCAGGGCTATCGTGAAGAAGAGCCAGGTGGCGGTCTGCGGATGCCACTCCATTATCGCCCGGCAGGAGGAGAGCAGGAAGAAACAGAGGCAGACCAGATACATGCCCAGCGAAATGACCTGCGTGATGTATCCCTTATCAACCTGCCGGCCCGAAAAGATGCGGGAGATGGCCATGCCGGCCGCCATGCAGGTGAAGAAGATGCCGCTGCCGACTTCGATTCCGATTTCCCGGGCATAGACGGCGATGTAGGTGGTGGTCATGCCGTAGGGGATGGAGAGCATGAGCAGGGCGATGCCGGCCCGCACTCCTTTGAGCAGGAAGAAGCGGTCGAGCGAAACGGGGGCCCGCTTGACGGGCGGTTTCGGCGGGGTCTTGACCAGCACGGCCATCGCCAGTCCCAGACAGCACGAGCAGAGGGCGCAGGCGAATATCACGCGGAACGAATAGGCCTGGTGGAGGAAAAGTCCCACCATGGGGCCGACCGACATGGCGATGTTGTTCGACAGGCCGTAGTAGCCCAGTCCTTCGCCGCGGCGGGAGGAGGGCATGATGTCGATGACGATGGTGTTGCCCGACACGGTGACCGTACCGAACGAGAGTCCGTGCACGATTCTCAGGATGGTGAACAGGGTGAGGGTGCCGGCTGCCAGATAGCCGGCGAACACGGAGGTGAAGATGAAGAAGGCGAACAGGTAGAGCGGCTTGCGTGCGAACGTGTCGAGCAGGTAGCCCGAAAAGGGTCTTACGGTGAGTGCGGCTACCGTATAGCAGGCCAGTATGACGCCGGCCGTGGCGCTGCCGGTGGCGAAAACCTCGGTGAGATAGAACGGCAGTATCGGCATCAGCAGATAGAAGCCGAAGTAAAGCAGGAAGTTGGCTGCCAGAATGTAACAGTAGCTCGGGGTTATCAGTCGCTCTTTGGTCATCGCATGTCGTGTTAATCGGGTGCAAAATTACGCATAGATTGTCGATTTTGTAACCTTTTCCGTGCCGAAATGCCCCTTTGCCTCGGCCGGACCGGCGGCGGAGTGCCCTGAGGACGGGCCCTCGGGGCGGGTGCGGCAGGCGGCTCGGGGGCGGGAACGGAGCGGGTTTTTTGTTTTCTCAATCAAAAAGCGTACATTGTCCGGAAATATCGAAACGATTCGGGGCGATGCGGAAAGAACGGAGTATGGAACACCACGGAGATAGACCGAAAGGGCGGGCGGCGGAAGCCGGGACCGGCGGGCCGGCGGACATTGCCGGCGGGCCGGACGGTTCGTTTTTCGCTGAGGTGTGCGATGTCGTGGCGCAGATTCCTGCGGGCAAGGTGGTCACCTACGGACAGATAGCGCGGCTGGTGGGCCGGCCGCGGCATGCCCGCATGGTGGGGGCGGCCCTGGCCGGTATCTTCCCGGAGCTCGGTTTGCCGGCCTGGCGCGTGGTGAATGCGCAGGGGCGGACGGTTCCTTTCTGGCCGGAGCAGCAGCGGCTGCTGGAGCGCGAGGGCGTGCGTTTCAGGGCCCCGGGACGGGTCGATATGAAAAGCGCTCTATGGAATCCCTTCGATGAGTTCTGACCGGCGTAGCCTCTGCGGCCGGGTCGGAGGCGGTGCGCCGGGACGGGTCACCGGCGGGACTCCGCATCCCCGGAGGCGTCTCTTCGTTTCAGCATCACGATTTGCGCATCCGCACCGTTTTCCCCGTATTCGCTGACCAGGATGTAGCGCTCGTCGCATGCGATGCCGAAGCAGCGGCCGTCGGAGCCGCATTTCTCCACCTGGGTGCCCCAGTAGCTGTTGTCGTCGTCGAGGAGTTTTACGGCGTTGCCGTTGTGCTTGTATTCGAGATTGACGAAAGAGCCTTGGAGAACGAACAGATTCTCTATCTTCGGCATGCCGGCGATGCCGAGCGCGTTGATTTCGTCGATGAGCCGCCGTTTGACGGGCGAGTCGGCATGGGGAAGCCGCTCTTCGGCCAGCCGCCAGCGCTTGAGGGTCGGGTAGTATCGGCGAAGCATGGCCTTGTACTCCTCCTTCGTGAGGCTGCGGCCGCTCTCCCTGTTGTACTCTTCGACGAACTGCGCGCAGAATTCGACCATCTCCTCCAGGGTGAAATTACCGGTGAAGGCGCCGTCCTTGTAGCAGTAGATGCAGTATTCGCAGTTCCTGCTTCCGTCGGCGTCGCTCCCCGCAACGGCCTCCGTCAGCGGCATTCCGCAGCTCTGGCAGAACTGGGGAAGCTGCCCGGCCTGCAACTTTTTCTCTTTCGGGGGGAACGTGGCATCGTAGGCTTCGAACGCCTCGGGGTCTTCGTCGGCGGCGAAGTACCCCTTCGGCGTGCGGAACGTGCACTCCATGCCCTTGAGATACCCCGGTGTGAGCTCCCGGGCGAGGAAGTGGGGATGATGGCCGGTCTCTTCCGGCTCTCCGGGATAGCGGAGGTGCAGGGTGCCGGCCGCGACGAACCCCGCATGCCCGTAGAAGTCGAGATTCCCCTCGATGCACAGCAGGCCGAGCCCCAGCCGCCTTGCCTCGTCGAGAGAGTGGAGCAGCAGCTTCAGTCCGTATCCCTTGCGTTGATAATCCGGGTGGATGCTGATGGGGCCGAGCGTCCCGGCCGGCAGCCGACTTCCGTTCTCGCAGGTGATTTCGGCCTTCGAATACATCACATGGCCGATGATTCTGCCCTCTTCCTCCATCACGAAGTCGAGTTCGGGGATGAAGTCGGGATTCTCCCGAAACCGGTTGAGCAGATAGTGTTCGGTGCATCCGGGACGGTATACGTTCCAGAAAGCCTCTCGCGTAAGGTTTTCGACCTGGCGGTAATCCTGGGGGCGTTCTCTTCTGATATTCATTTTGTCGTCTGTATGATGTCAATCGGGTTGTAAATATAGGTCAAAGTCGCTATATTCGCAAAAATATATCGCAGATGAAAGAGATGGAAACAGGCAAATGGCTGCTGAGAAGGGCCGAAGAGAGGGACCGGCAACGGATATGGGAAATTTTGCTTCAGGCCAAGGAGCAGATGCGGCGGCAGGGGAAGCGGCAGTGGGACGAGGCCTACCCCTCGATGGAGCATGTCTCGGCGGACCTCGCCCGCGGATGGGCCCATGTGCTGTGCGACGAACAGGGCGGCGTGATAGCCTGCGGGGCGGTGGTCTACGACGGCGAACCCGCCTACGAGCGGCTGGGCGGCCGGTGGCTGAGCGAAGCTCCCTATGTGGTGGTGCACCGTCTGGCGGTGGCCGAAGAGGCCAGGCACCGCGGGGTGGCGCTGCGTTTCATGCAGGAGGTGGAGCGGATGAGCCGGGAGCGCGGCGTGGAGAGTTTCAAGGTCGATACCAATTTCGACAACCTCTACATGCTGCATCTGCTCGAAAAGCTGGGCTTCGTCTACTGCGGAGAGATATTCTATCCGCAGGGACAGCGCAAGGCGTTCGAAAAATTGTTGAAGTAGAAACGAAAAGCCCGCGAATGGATGTCGTTCGCGGGCTCGGGGGTCATTCGTTTCCGAATTTGATTCGGCTGGTCGCCGGATGATTCCCGGCATAGATTATCGTTATCGAATCGCCGGTGCGGGGCAGGCGTCCGGGGCCGTGCCGGGTCGAAGAGCGGCCGGTGTAGCTCTCTTCTCCGACCTGATAGGAGTACTCTATCTCCACCGAAGTGTAGGCGCGGTGCACTATCCGGCGGTGCCGCACGTATTGCACGCGCTCGGGGTGGTGTATCCGTTGGGCCGACAAGACGGCCGCCCGGGCCTCTACGGGGTATTTTTTCAGGCTGCGGACGTCGTAGAAAATCTTCGCACCTCCGACCGCGACGGCTATCGCGATGGCCGTCAGCGCTATCTTGAACAACGGAATGGTCGGACGCCTGTTTTCCATGGACTACTGCTTGTCGGCGTTGTACTCGTCGGCCTTCTGTTTCATGCGTGCTGCGCGTTTCTCGCTGTCGGGGTGCGACGAGAACATCTTCTGGATGGCCGAGGCCTGGGCGCCTTTGGAGAGCTCGACCAGTTTGTTGAGTCCGTTGGCCATGCCGTAGGGGCTGAATCCGTGTTTTACGCTGAATTCGAATCCGTATTCGTCGGCTTCGTACTCCTGCTTCTGGGAGAACCGGGCGTCCATGAATGCCGCAGCCACGTCGCCGAGTTGCGATTCGGAGAGTTTGCCGACCGTGCCGCCCGCCGCACCGGCCGCGTTGCGGGCTGCCGAAGCCAGGTAGGCGTTCTTCATGGCGTCCCTTACGTCGTGGTGCACCACGTGGCCTATTTCATGTCCGATGATGGCCATCAGTTCGTCGTCGTCCATGATGTCCATCAGCGAAGAGAAGACCCGGATGGAACCGTCGCCGCAGGCGAATGCGTTGATGTCGATTACGTAGTAGACCTTGAAGTTGAGTTTCAGACCGTCCACCTCGGTGATGCCGGCGGTGAGGCGTTTGAGCCGGGCGTCGTATTCGCCGGTGTCGATGGGGTTGTGGGCGTCCATCCATTCGACCGATTCGCGGCTCATGCGGGCGATGTCCGCGTCGGAGAGCGTGGCGGCGGTGGCTACGTCGCTGACTGCCTGTACCGCTTTTTTGGCGTTGATTGTGCGGCCTCCTATTTTGAATTGGGCCTGTGCGGTGAGTGCGCCGCATATCAGTACGGCTGCAAGAATAAGAATCCGTCTCATAATACTTTTTGTAAGGTTAGTTTTATACGGGGTGCAAAGATAATAAATTATTCCCATCGCGGAGCGGCTCCGACGGCAATAGCTTCCGCTCCCCGGCCATCTGCTTGGCAATGACCGGGGTGGAGAAAAATACGGTCCGGGGCTCTGCGGCACGGCGGAGCGGAGATGCGGACCGGCGGGAGACGGAGAGCGGCCCTTCGCGGGGCGTGTGCCCTCGGCCGGGCGGTCAGCTGCGGACGACGGCCGATTCCGTTTCGGCGAATGTCATGTCGGCGGTGTAGTCTCTGAGTTCGTCGCGCGAGGAGAGCCGGCAGTAGCGGTATCCGGCGGGGAGCGTTCCGCCGCAGCGGAAGCGGACCAGGTCTTCGGAGCTCGACTCCAGACCGATGGCTCCGTTGCCGGAGAGGTGGTCGAACATGCCCCACAGGGAGCTTTCGGGCGGACAATTGCGGTCCGAGGTGTGGAACAGATACAATTCGCCGACCCGGAATTCGATGTCGGGAAACGGTGAGCCGGGTTGCATGGATTGGCGGTTCGGGGTGGTGAAACGCGGGTGTCGTGATTCTTTCATAACGGCATACTTTTAGTGGGTTCATAAAAATATGCGCGGAACTTGACCTGCGTAGCCCGTCCTTGCCCTTAGGATATGACAGCATGCCAAGAACCGCGCATAGTGCGTCCTTGGCCGTTTATCTGTCATTTTAATGAATCAGGGCTTTTCGGGTTGGATAAACAGCGTGATACAAAATAGCTATATCAACATCAAAAGTAGTATAAATCGAATGGATATCCAAATATAATGTAAAATTTATTATTTCATCCGGCGGCCGAATGCCGGACGGAAGTCGTGCTCACCGGGCGCTCCGCTTGGCTTTCCCGCTCCAGCTCTCGATGTCGAGGCGGATGATTCGGGTGCGGTGGAACGATTTTTCCGCGTATCCGAGGCCGGTTTCCTTGTCGAGAGGGGAGTACTTGTCCAGCAGCAGCGACAAGGCATGCCGCCGCTCCCGCTCGTCGGGACCCAGGAAAGCCCGGCACGAGAGGACGATGCTCTCGTACTCGGTGGTGAACTTGTCCGGCAGGACACGGGTCGTTCCCACTACGCAGAACGATACGCGGTCGCATCGTTCCAGGCAGCGCAGCTTGCGGCCCTCGGGGGCGCAGTGGATGTAGATGGCGGAACGGCCGTCCCACACATAGCTGACGGGAATGCCGTAGGCCCCCGTCTCTTCGGCCTGCATCGAAAGAACGCCGTACTCTCCGTTCTTGAGCAGGTGCGTCGCCTCCGCCTCTTGCAGCAGGCGGTCCCGGCGTCTTATCCGTTCGTTGTCGTAAATCATGGTTCGATATCTTTTATCCCGGCGTCGGTCCCGTCGGAATGCTTCCTCTCTTATGCGAGTGGTATTCCGGATACGCAAAATCCGATTCCTGATACGCAAAATCCCGCAAGGTCGCTACCTTACGGGATTTGTCCTGTGCCCCTCCCCTTGCTTCGGGAAGTCTGGCGGAGAGAAGGGGATTCGAACCCCTGAAACCCTTTAGAGGTTTACACGCTTTCCAGGCGTGCCAGTTCAACCACTCCTGCATCTCTCCTCGGGTTGAATGCGCTGTCGCCGCTCTGCGGCGGAATTCATCCTCTGCGGACGACAGCTTCTCGTTTTTGAGATTGCAAATGTAGGACTTTTGTTGCGAAAATCCAACTTTCGAACCGAATATTTCGATGAAACGTATGCTTTTCGTTTCCGTACGGGTCCGGAAAGGGCGGTAGGGAGGCCGCCGGTCGGGGACTAATCGGCATTTTCCCGAATCGTCCCGGCGAAATGTCCGGGCTGGCGGTGGAATGTGGTTTGGGTGAGGTATCCTTATCCCGGAAGCAAGATAAGATTTTGTTTTTGCGCAGGTGCGCCCGATTCGCAGGAGAACGCAGCCGAGGAGTGCCGGAGGCGGCTTGGGGTTTTCGGAGGAGTGCGCCGTGAATAAAAAATAGTGAGTGACACTACTGATTTTTGCCGTCAGGGGCAAGTTGTGCAATTTTATCTTTTCAAATTTAAAATTCATGTTCCAAGGCTGTTTGCGGGTGCGATACGTGGGCGGAGGACGGCGGTTTCCGTGGCTTCGGATTTGCGGAGAGAGTGTGGAGGTTCGCAGGGGAGGATGGGCGGCCGAAGAGGGCCTGCGGGTATCGTTTTTGCCGGCACCACCCGAGGGGAGAGAGATTTCCCGGTTTCGCACGGTGGCGGCAGATGGGGATATGTAACGAATTAAAGTGATGATTATGTATCATTCCGGAAATTTGAAGTGGCGGAGAGTGATTACCCATATCATGGCGAAAGAATTCGTAAGGAAAGGAGATTCGCGTCGTTGTCACAAACAGTTGTACCGTCGGCTGGGCGTGTTCCTGACCTATGTGAATTACGACACTTTCATGGATGATGTGAAAGCCGGAGCTACGGAGGAGGAGATTGCGCAGGTGCCGAACTACGTGAAAGAGGGTATCAGAAATATTGTCCGGGAGTTGCTCGGAAGCCCTCAGCCGTTGCGTAAATGATTGCCGGTGAGAGGTGCGCGTGCGGACCGGAACTTGGGTTGCGGTCGGGGTTGTCATTACCGCAGGGGCGGGCGCGAGGCGCGGGATTTTCGGATTCGGCAGCGACGGCCGTGCCGTTGCCGCGCTGTTCCGAGGCCGGGGGCTCTGCGACGGGACTCTCCGGTGCGGGCGAATCGGCAGATAAATCCGTAAAAACGGAGCGAAACGTTTTGCAGTCAATTCTAAATTCACTACCTTTGCAACGTCGTTCGAAAGAAAGGCGCGATGCCTTGGGCCGAATTGCGGAAATAGCTCAGTTGGTAGAGCATTAGCTTCCCAAGCTAAGGGTCGCGGGTTCGAGTCCCGTTTTCCGCTCTTGAAAATCAGCTAATTGCGAAGTATTCGTAATTGGCTGATTTTTTATTTGCATACGTTTGCACGCGACGAACCGGTCATCTCATTGTAATATCACCGCATCAGGTCAAGCATCCGCCCCCGTACTTCTTCGATGAGGCACGGGGGCGGATGCTCTTCGGATTGCACCTGCGGAGTGGTCGCTTCGGGCGGTGCCGTGTCTCCTCTTCGTTATCGCCGGCCTGTGCCGCAGCGCGAAGCTGCCGGCGGCAGTCTGCTTTCGTGTGCCGGACCGATTCACAGCAGGGTGCGGTTGGGTTTGCGTGCGGAGAAGTTAAGGAAGAGGAGCGGGGCGAACGGCGAATCGTAGCTTCGGGCCCGGGCGGGGCATGCCTTGACGCAGGCGCAGCAGCGGATGCAACGGTCCGCATCCGTATGGCATTCGTCGCCCCCGGCGATGGCTTCGGTGGGGCAGACGGCCGTGCACCGGCCGCAGCGGATGCAGCGCGATTCATCCGCAGTCGGGGTGCGGGGAGCCTGGGAGGCCGCGAGAATCTTTGCGGCGCCGCTCTTGAAACGCCGGGTCGCTTCCGGCGGGTCGGCCGGCCGTTCGATTCGTTCCAGCTCGACCTCCGCGACCTTTCCCGTGGCCAGCTTTTCGCCGATTGCCCTGCCGACTCGGAGGGCCTGTCCGAGGTCCGACCGGTCCGGTCGGCCGGAGGCGATGGGGTAGCGGGCGCAACTGTACGAATGCTCTCCGATGAAAGCGCCTCCGGCGACGACCGCGAATCCGGCTCCGCGCATGGCCACTCCGAGTTCTGTCAGGGCGTTTTCGTAGTCCCGGTTGCCGTATACGACGAGTGCGACGCCTTTCGCTCCGCTGCGTGCGCGTATGTTTTTCATCCGCTCCAGGGCCGGACGGGCCGCATGTCCGCCGTAGACGGGGAGGCTGATGATGACCACGGAGTCGGCGGAAATCTCCTTCTCCGCCGGACGGGGACGGGTCAGGTCGATGAGTTCGTACGTTTCGGATATGCCGCGGGCCACGGCCTCTCCCACTTTTCGGGAGGTGCCGGTCGGCGAGAATGTGACGAGATAGGTTTTCATGTCGGGTTGTCGGGTTTTCGAAAGTTCGGAATCGGGGCGGGGGGACATCAGCCGTTCTGGCTTTTCTCCCGGAATTCGGCGGGCAGAGAGCCGGTCTGCCGCTTGAAAAATTTGACGAAGTAGGAGGGGTCTTCGAATCCCAGCAGGTAGGCGATTTCCTTGACCTTGATGTCGGAGTAGAACAGTTGTCGTTTGGCCTCCAGCACGATGCGGTCGTTGATGAGTTTCAGCGGGGTCGAACGGGAGCTTTCGGCCACGCAGTTGGTGAGGGTCTTCGATGAGACGTTCAGTGCGACGGCATACTCCTTCACGGTGTGCATCCGGGTGTAGTGGTTCTCCAGCATCTGGCGGAAGCGGATGAAAAGCCGGTTCGCGGTGTCGTTGGGGCACAGCAGATTCTCGACATTCCAGCTTCCCACGCGCTGTGCCTCGATGAGAAAGAGCTGGACCAGGTATTTGAGGTAGTCGCGGTGTGCGAACAGAGTGCGGTTGGCCGTTTCCTGCCTCAGATGACGGATGAGCAGGTTGAACCTTTCGGCATCGGCGTCGGAGAGCCGGCAGAAGGGTTCCGTATCGAAGGCGTTGAACATGTTGTATTTGAGAAATACGCTCTCGCTGCTGTTTTCGTCGGAGAGAAAACTTTCGTTGAAGTGCAGTATGGTCCCCTCGGAGCGTATCTGCCGGTCGAAGTAGTGTATCTGTCCGGGAGAGATGAAAAAGAGCATGTTGCCGTGCACGGGATAGCGCTTGAAGTCCACGAAGTGGCACCCTTCGCCGTTTCTGAAGTAGAGAATCTGGTAAAAGCCGTGCAGGTGCGCCACGAACGGGTTGTTGTACCTTCGGTTGCAGAAATCGGGCATCTCCATCATCTCGAACTCGATGGAGTCGTGTTCGCTCTCTTTTATCTCGTACAGGGGCAATTTGTCTCTTTCGGTCATTTCGGTTCGTGCGTGTCCGTTGGCGGGTGATGCAAATATTGTGACAATGCAAATATAGTCGATTCTGTTGCCGCCGCAGATGCAATAAACGGAATTCCGATGGTAAATTCGGGAATAAAAAATCGTATGCGCATGCCGCATTCCCGAATTTACCATTCTTTCTCCCCTTTGCGCATACTTTTACGGAGGTTCTTGCCGTATTTTTGTCGTGAAAAATAGATTGCAGGATATGGAACTTTTGAATTCACTGTTGTTCATGCTCAACGAGATGTCGCCGTATGTCTTGCTGGGCTTTCTGATAGCGGGCGTGATGCACGCGTTCGTCCCGCAGCGAACATTCGCACGCCACCTCTCGGGCACGGGGCTCGGGGCGGTGGTCAAGTCGGCGCTGGTCGGCATTCCGCTGCCGCTTTGTTCGTGCGGTGTGCTGCCTACCGCGATTGCCATGCGTCGCAACGGAGCTTCGAGAGCCGCTTCGACCTCGTTTCTCATATCCACGCCGCAGACCGGCGTGGACAGCATCGCGGCGACCTGGTCGCTTCTGGGACCGGCCTTTGCCGTCCTGCGGCCGATTGCCGCTCTGGTGACGGCCGTGCTGGGAGGCGTGGCGGTCGGCAAGTCGGAGACAGACTCCGCGGGGCAGCTCTGCGGGCGAGGGACCGTCGCACCGGCCGAAAGCAAATCTTTCGCACGGAAGAGTCTCGATGCGCTGCGCTACGGTTTCATCGACCTGGTGGGAAGCATCGGCGGCTGGCTGGTTACGGGATTGATAATCGCCGCCCTGATAACGGTCTACGTGCCGGCCGATTTCTTCTCGCTGTTCGGCAGCCGGCCGCTTTTGTCGATGATTGCGGTGCTGATTATCGCCATTCCCATGTATGTGTGCGCCACCGGCTCCATTCCCATCGCGCTGTCTTTGGTGCTGAAGGGGCTTTCGCCCGGCACGGCTTTCGTGCTCCTGATGGCCGGGCCTGCGGCCAATTTCGCATCATTCACCCTGATTTCGAGAGAAATGGGCCGGAAGGCGGCGGTCATATATCTTGCTTCGATTGTCTTCGGCGCGATTGCCTTCGGTCTGGCCATCGACTATCTGCTGCCGGTCGAGTGGTTCGTTCCGAAAGCGGCGGGGGCCATGGCCGGACACGAACGCGGATTCGGAGTCTTCTCCTCCGTCTGCTCGGCGGTGCTCGTCAGCCTGCTTCTGTTCACACTCATCAAAGGACATGTACATCATAAAATAAATGCGACTACCATGACAAAGACCTATGTAATCAAAGGAATGAACTGCTCTCACTGCCAGGCGACCGTCGCCCGCAGCATCGCTTCCGTAAAGGGAGTCGAGCAGGTCGATGTGAATCTTTCGACCGGCATCGCGACGGTCGATGGCCTGCACGATGCCGATGCCGTCGTCGCGGCGGTCCGGGATGCCGGATTCGACGTGGTGCGATAGCGCGGGGAGCCTCCTTGCCCGGGAGATTCCGTATCTTCGGCTTCGCCTTGGATACTCCCGCCCGGCAAAGGCAAATCCGTTTGCCTTTGCTCTCGCTTATTCGTATCTTTGCACCCAAAAAACAAGTATGAATTCGACTTCGGCAACCGGTAGGAGAGAAAAGATTCTCTCATTCCTCTGGCAGCACCTGCTGCTGTCGGGGGCATTGTATCTGATGACGTTGGGCGTCGCCCTGTGTGTGAAATCGAACCTGGGCAGCAGTGTGATTTCCTCGCTGCCGTTCGTCTTTTCGCTGGCGGGGCCGGTGAGCGGAGTCCCGGAGTGGACCATCGGCGGCTATACGATTGCGATGAATTTTCTGCTGGTCCTCTGTCAGATACTCATCCGTCGCCGCCGGTTCGACCCGTTGCAGCTTTTCCAGCTGGTTGTGGGGTTCGTCTTCGGCTGGCTCATAGACCTCAACATGTCTCTGACCTCCGGACTGGAGTGCACGACCCTGCTCACCCAGTCGCTGGTCCAGCTCCTGGGGTGTACGGTCATGGGAGTCGGCATCGCTTTCGAAGTCAAGTGCGGCTCCGTGACCATGCCGGGGGAGGGCATCTCCATCGCCATCAGTCAGGAGTTGCAGCGTCCTTTCGCGAAGGTCAAGATTGGAGTGGACACGACCCTGGTGCTGCTTGCCGTCGCGAGCAGCTATCTCTTCTTCGGAAGCTGGCAGTGGAACGTCATCGGCGCGGGAACGATTTTCGCCATGGTCTATGTCGGACTCGTCGTGAAGTTCGTCACGCCCCGCCTGGGATGGTTCGACCGGCTGCTGGCCTACGTTCCGGGGTTCCGGCGCTATCTGTTCGGACTGGCCCGGTTCATCTATCGCCGTTGATTGGTCCCGAAGGGCGCTTTTGCCGGCCGGATGCCGGCAGGCCCGCTTGGCCGGGTGCTCCGTCGCTTCGGGCGGGACTCTTCGAACCCGGGGGGGGAAGCCCCCTGCCGGGGGATTCTATTTCCGGGGCAGCACGAGCCTCTGCAATCCCTGCGCCAGCAGGGTGCGGGGAGTGGCGATGTTGAGCCGCAGGAACCCTTCGCCTTCGGGGCCGTACATCGTGCCGGGATTGACCAGCAGACCGTGCTGCTCGGCGAGCATTCGGGCGAGAGGTTCGGCCTTCATGCCGGTCGCGCGGCAATCCATCCACACGAGGTAGGTGCCTTCGAGCGGCAGTACGGGGCAGTGGGGCAGGTGCCGGGCGCAATGGGTGCGCACGAGCCGGTAGTTCTCCCACAGATATCCGCGCAGCGCGTCGAGCCACTCTTCTCCGCGGCCGTAGGCCGCCATGAGGGCCTCCACGCCGAACGGATTGACGTCGCACACCTCGTTGTCGTTGATGGCCCGGTCGATGCGGCGGCGAAGCTGCTCGTCCTCGGCCACGATGTTGGCGATTTGCAGTCCGGCCAGGTTGAAGGCCTTCGACGGCGAGAGGCAGGTGACCGAGCGGCGGAGGAACTCCCCGCCGAGCGAGGCGAAAGGCGTGTAGTCGTGACCTGCGTAGGTGAGTTCGCAGTGGATTTCGTCCGCGACGACCAGCACGTCGTGCCGCAGGCATATCTCCCCGATGCGGAGGAGCTCTTCGCGGCTCCACACCCGGCCTACGGGATTGTGGGGGTTGCACAGCAGCAGCAGGCGCACCTGCGGGTCGGATACCACCCGTTCGAGGTCGTCGAAGTCGATGCGGTAGCCGTCGGAGCGGTAGAGGAGCGGGCTGGCAACCGCCTGGCATCCGTTGTTGCGAATCGAGGAGAAGAAGCAGTTGTAGACGGGGGTCTGCACCGCGATTTTGTCGCCGGGGGCGGCCAGAGCCTTGATGATGGCCGAAAGGGCCGGCACCACGCCGGTGGTGTAGACAATCCATTGCGGGTCGATGCTCCACGCATGACGGCGGGCGAACCAATCGACCACGGCGCGGTAATAGGCGTCGGGGACTTTCGTATAGCCGAAAATTCCGTGTTCCACGCGTCTGAGCAGTGCTTCCCGTACGGCGGGAGCCGTGCGGAAGTCCATGTCGGCGACCCACATGGGCAGGGTATCGGGGTCGTCGGGGGTGTCCCATTTGTAGGAGCCGGTCCCGCGGCGCGGGACGATTTCGTCGAAGTCGTATTTCATATCGGTCATCGTTTTTCGAGCGGTAATTTAATCCATTTTTCGTTTCGCAGCCGCAGCAGGAATATCGCTCCCCGGAAGCAGAGTTCGATGCACATGGCTATCCACACGCCCTGCAGTCCCAGCGAGGGCGCGAGCGCTGCGGCCAGCGTGAGGCGCACCGCCCAGATGCTCAGCAGATTCATGCCGCAGGGGATGAGCGTGTCGCCCGCCCCGACGAATACGCCGTAGGCTACGATGGAGGCGGCGAACATGGGCTCTGCGAATGTCTCGGTGCGCAGGGCCATCGTCCCCAGGGCGCGTATGGCGGCGTCGGGGGTCATGATGGCCATCATGGCCGGAGCGGCGATGTACATGACGGCCCCCATGACCGTCATCACGGCCATGCCCATGAAGACGGTGATGTAGGCGAAGCGGCGGGTCAGCTGTTTGCGGCCGGCTCCCAGGCTCTGTCCCACGAGGGTGGTGGCGGCGTCGGCGATGCCGTATCCGGGCATGTAGCAGAGGCTTTCGGCCGTAATGGCGAATGCGTTGGCGGCTATGGCGAACGACCCCAGCGGAGCGACGATGACGGTGGTCAGAATCTGGGCTCCGCACAGTACGGCGTGTTCGGTTCCGAGCGGCAGTCCGATTTTCAGCGCTTTGCGCAGGCATTCGGCCCGGGGGCGGAAACTTCCGCGGTTGCGATAGAGCCGCAGCTCGGAGGAGCGGAACCACAGGAATCCCGTCATGGCTGCGGCCGTAACGGTTGCGGCGAGGGCGGTGCCCAGGGCCGCACCCTCCACTCCGAGCCCCGCTCCGGGGACGAAGAGTTCCTTTCCGCCCACCGTCAGGGTGCGCGAGGGGAAGATGAGCAGGGCGTTGAAAAGCACGTCGAGCAGGCACATGCCCACGTTGAGCAGGCCGGGAACGAGCATGTTGCCGCTGCACCGGAGCATGCTGCCCGACAGAAAGTTGAGTTGCAGGACGGGCAGCGAGAGGGCGAAGATGCGGAAGTAGAGCGAGGCATCGGGCACGATTGCGGCATGGCCGCGCAGCCACACGGGCAGCCGGGGGCTGAGGATGCAGCCGAGGGCCGAGAGGGCGAGGCTGAAGAGCACCACGGCAACGAAGGCCTGCCTTACCACGGCCCGGGCTCCGAGCCGGTCGCCGGCGCCGATAAGGTGGGCGACCTGCACCGAGAATCCGGTCGCCGCGGCGGTGCATAATCCCCCGAAGAGCCAGGTCGAAGTGGCCATCAGCCCGATGGAGGCCGAGGCGTCGGCGCCGAGACTCCCGACCATCGAGGCGTCGATGTACTGCATGACGATGGACGAAACCTGTGCCATGATGGCCGGCACGCTGAGTGCCGCCGTCAGGCGCAGTTGTTGTCTGAGGGTCATGGGCCGGCCTTCGCGGATGAGCGCGAGCAAGCTCTCTTTTCCTTTCGTGCGGGAGTGCTGGTTCACCGGCGCGGGATTCGTTAGTCGTCGTTCCGGCGTGCGGTGATGACGCAGTCGCCCGGAGCCTTGATGTTTTCGTCGAGAATGATTTCGCCGTACCGTTCGGCCGTGATGGAGCCGCTGCGGGGGTTCTTCACGCTGCGGACCGCGCCGGCGATTGAGGCATGCACCGAGGAGTATTCGAATGCCAGGTCGCAGTCGTCGGCCATCGTGCAGTTCTCCAGCACCAGGTCGGTGGCATAGCACAGGGGCTGGGTGCCTGCGATGCGGCAGTTGATGAGCCGCAGCCGTTTGGAGTGCCAGCCGAGATACTCGCCGTCGATGAGCGAGTCGTAGACCGTGACGTCTTCCGTGTTCCAGAAAGCGTCTTTGGAGTAGATTTCGGCGTTGCGGATTTCCACGTTGCGGCAATACTGGAACGAGTAGTTCCCGTGCTGGCGGTAGCCGTCGATGCGGATGTTCTCGCTGTGCATGAACAGGTAGTCGGCCCGTTCGACCTCCACGTTCTCGAGCGACACGTTGCGGCAGTGCCACAGGGTCTCCTGCGCGTCGGGAATCCGCACGTTGCGCAGGCGGATGCCATCCATTTCGCGGAACATCTTGGGCGCTTCCACCAGGGTGTCGCTTATCTCCAGATTGCGGGAGTACCACAGGGCCGCCCGTGCGCCTTCCCGGAAGATGCAGTCGCGGACGGTGAACCCGTCGGTGTGCCAGAAGGGGTATTTGCCCTTGAATTCGCACCCCACGGCTTCGATGCCGGAGCACTCCTTGAGTGCCGATTCGCCGGGTTCGATGGTTATGTTTTCCAGACGCAGGTCGTGCGAGGCGAACAGCGGACGTTCGCCGCCGAAAGAGGTTTCCTTGATAGTCTTCATGGTCGTTTCGTTTTGTCGGTTTTGCATTGCCGGGGCGTCCCCCTGATTTTCGATGCTGCAAAATTAACCGTTTTTTTCGACTTCCGGCGTGCACTTTTTACAGGGATTGCTACCCGAAATCCGGTCGGTGCTTCCGGTGCGGCCGTCGCGGCGCCCGCGGCGTGCGGAGCGGGGCTCCGCCCGTCGGTCCGCCGGGTTGCAAAAAGGGAGGGCGTTTTGTTTTTTTGGCGGATTTTTGTACTTTCGCCCCCGATTTCGCCGCTCTCCGTCGGGAGCCGGCCGATTTTCGAATTCCGTCGATCGTATAATATTTGATGTTGTAAATCAAATCAGTTCGCGTGGGTTCTGCGCAAGCGAAAGGTATTTATAACTTGAAATTTATGATACGATTGATTCTCTTTTTCGTGTCGCTTTCCGCGACACTTCTCATCGGCGCCGGCTGCCTGCCGTGCTGCGCGCAACCCGTCCGGCTTTCGGTCGATAGCCTGTTCCGCCTCATTGACGAGCGAAGCCGTACCGTCCGGCTGCAGACCTTGCGGGTGGACGATGCGGGAGAGGGCGAGAGCGTAGCCCGCAGCCACCGTCTTCCGTCGCTCGACGCATCGCTCAGCGTGGGCTACCTCGGCAACGGTCATCTCTCCGACCGCGATTTCTCCGGCGGCATGTCCGTGCACAATCCGCATTCCGCAAATAATTTCGCCGTCGAGGCGATGCAGGTCGTCTACAGCGGCGGCGCCGTCTCCGGCGGCATACGTCTGGCGGAGCTGAACACCGAGGTGGCGAAGCTCGATTTGGAGCAGGGGCGCCAGCAGGTGAGATTCCTGATGCTGGGCTGGCTCATCGACCTGCAATGTCTCCGCAATCGCCGCCGGGTGCTCGACGAAAACATCGGGCTCGCCCGTCGGATGCTTGAGGATATGCGGACCCGCCGCGAGGAAGGGGTGGTTCTGCAGAGCGATATCACGCGCTACGAATTGCAGCTGGAGGAGGTGAGGCTGCAGCGGGAGAAGACGGACGAATCCCTGCGGACCATCAATTACCGGCTGGCCAACGCGCTCGGCTTCCCTGTGCCGGATACGGAGTTCGAACCGGAGCTTCCGCCCGTGGACCTCTCTGCTCCGGTCGCTGCGGAAAGCCACTGGCAGCAGGTGGCCCGAGGGTCGAATCTGTCGCTGAAGCGGGCCGGTTTCACCGTCGATATCATGGAGACCAACAGCCGGATTGTCGCGGCCGACAAGCGCCCCCGGTTGTTCCTGTACGCATACGGCAAGTTCGATTCTCCGATTGTGACGGAGGTGCCGGTTCTCAATAAGAACTTCATGTACTGGGGATTCGGCGTGGGCATGAGTTTCAGGATATCCTCTTTGTACACGGCCAACCGTCGCATACGTCAGGCCAGAATCGCAGAGATGGAGAGCCGCGAAGCCTATGAACTGCGACTGGAGAACGTGCAGAACGACGTGCAGGCTGCCTACGAGAGCTACCGGACCGCCGCCACCGAACTGCGCACCCGGGAGAAGAGCCTCGAACTCGCACTCCGCAATTACGACATCGTCAGCGACCGCTACGCGAACGGGATGGTGCTGGTCACGGATATGGTGGATGCGGCCAACGTGCGGCTCGCCTCCGAAATCGGATTGGAAAATGCGAAGACCATGCTGCTGTTCTGCTACTATCGTCTGAAATATATAACCGATACATTATAAAAATAACGTTATGAAAAGAAAAATGAAAGTCCGCGTCTACAATATCGTTGTCGGGGCGCTGCTCGTGTGGGGCATGGCGTACGTGTATTCCAGGTTCGTTCATTGGGGAAGGGTGGAATTTACCGACAATGCCTGCGTGCATCAGCACATTACGCCTGTGAATTCGCGCATCCAGGGTTTTATCAGGGAGATTCGTTTCGAGGAGTACATGCCGGTCCGGAAGGGGGACACGCTCGTGGTCATCGAGGATGCGGAGTTCCGCCTGTACGAGGCGCAGGCGGAAGCCGCGCTGTGCAATGCGCTTTCGGGCCGGAGCGCCTCGGCGACGTCCGTGGCTGCGGCGCAAAGCGACATTGGCGTGAACGATGCGGCCCTCGCGGAGTGCAGGGCGCAGCTCGACAATGCCCGCCGCGAGGACGAGCGCTACGAACGCCTGCTGGAACGCGGCTCCGTCACCCGGCAGCAATACGACAACGTGCATACGGCCTTGCTGGCAGCGCAGGCACGCTATGAAGGGCTCGTCCGTTCGCGGCGCTCGACCTCGCTGGCCAAGGATGCGCAGAACCATCGCCTCGGACAGAATGAGGCCGACATCCGTGTGGCGCAGGCCGCGCTCGACCTTGCCCGGCTCAATCTGTCGTACACCGTCATAGTCGCTCCCTGCGACGGCGTGTCGGGGCGCAAGGACATCAATGTCGGACAGCTGGTGCAACCGGGCCAGACACTCCTGGATATCGTGGATTCCTCCGACAAGTGGGTCGTGGCCAACTACAGGGAGACACAGCTGCGTCATATCGAGGAGAACGACGAGGTGGAAATCCGGGTGGACGCCGTGCCGGATTGCAGACTGAAAGGATACGTGCAGGCCATATCCGACGCCACCGGTTCGGCGGTGTCGGTGCTGCCGGCCGACAATGCCACGGGCAACTTCGTGAAGGTCGAGCAGCGCATACCGGTCCGCATCGTTTTCAGCGACAAGGACTCGGAGGCATATCGCCGGCTGCGTGCCGGCATGAGCGTCGAATGCGAGGTGAAATATTGACGCTATGGCTGAACACGATAATAATGGTCGGGGCGGTTTCGCGATGCCGATGTTCAAGGAGTGGGTGCCGGCCGGAGTGCGTCCGTGGCTGTATGTCTATCTGGCTTTTACCTTCCAGCTGTCGAGCGGCGTGTATCTGGGGAGCCTCAACGAGATGATGGGGTCGATGTCGCTCATGCGCGAGGACATACTGATGTGTTTGTATTCCGGTCTGTGCGGACTGGCGTTCACGTTCCCGATTCTGTTCCGGACGAAGTTCCGTTTCACGAACCGCACCCTGCTGCTCGTCTCGGCATTGGGCATTGCGGCATGCAATATTGCCGGCATGCTGGTCACCAGCCTGCCTCTGCTGTGGCTTCTCTGCTTCGTGGCAGGCTGCCTGAAGATTCAGGGTACCTTCGAGTGCATGTCCAACATCCAGCTGTGGATGACGCCCCGGCGTGATTTCCGGGTGTTCTTTCCGCTGCTCCATCTGTGGATTATGCTCTCCATATCGGTGTCGGACCTGCTGGCGGTATATTTCTGTTATGTCTCCACGTGGCACGCCATGGCCTGGCTGATGGGCGGAGTGATGCTGTTCAACGCATTGTGGCTGGGGCTCTGCACCCGGCATTTCCGTTTCATGAAGCCGCTGCCCCTCTATGCCATCGACTGGCTGGGGGCCCTGCTGTGGATAGCGGCGGTAATGCAGACGGTCTATGTTTTCTGCTACGGGGAGTTTTACGGTTGGTGGAACAGCGGAGTCGTCCGGACGCTGACTGTTACGGCATTCGCGACATGGGGGCTGGCCGTGGCGCGGATGTTCCTGGTCCGGCATCCCTACATCGAGCCGAAGATGTGGCGGAACAGACACCTGCCTGCGATTTTCTTCCTGGCTTTGGTGGCTGAGGCGTTTCTGGCGACGGAACACGTACTCGAGGAGGTGTTCTACGAGAGCGGAATGGAGTGGCACAAACACACGCGGGCGATTCTCGACTGTCCGGCGATGGCCGGGGCGGTATGCGCCTGTCTGTTCTCGCTGCTTTGGCTGAAGGTCTGGCAGCGCGGACGTGTGAAGCTCCTCGCTGTCGGTCTTGCCGCATTCGTCGTCTATGTACTCTATTTCTACTTCACGATTTCGACCCGGATGAGCATGTCGCAACTCTTTTTCCCGATATTCATGCGGGGATTCGCCGCCGCGTCGCTCGGAATCGTACTGCTGTACAGTCTTCAGTCGGTGATGCATTTCATGGTCTTCTTCCAGTCGCTGGCTGTTTTCCAGGTGCTGCATCTGCTGGTGGGCGGAGTGGTGGGCGCTGCGTGTTATGCCTTCGGCGTGCGCTATTTCGTCGCGGACAACATGGCGCGTTACGGGGTCTGTCTGGACAGCGTGGGCATGCCGCCCCAAGAGCTGCCCCGGCATCTCGGGACGCTGATGGCCCGGTTTCAGGTCGCCGGCGTGAAGCAGGTCTACGGGCTGGTCGCCTATGCCGCCGTCGCCCTGCTGCTGGCGGTGCTGCTTTACGACATTCCCTTCACCCGGGAGCGCATCCGGCGGATGCCGTCGTGGACTGCTGTCGGGAAGGTGCTGCGCATGAGGTTGGGCCCGGGCGCCGGTGCGGCGGGCGACGGCTCTCCGGAGTAATCCCGTTCGAGCCTCTTCGTCGCTGCCGGGAGCGGCGGTCGGGCGTGTTTCCCCCTCCCGGCGGGAGAATCGGGGACACGGGCCGGGGAGCGTCGCAGGTTCACAGGATTCTCAGCGCGATGGCCGCGCAGGCCTCGGCGTCGGCCAGGGCGTGGTGATGGCTCTCGAGAGAGTAGCCGCACCGGGCGCTGACGGTTTGCAGCTGGTAGTTGGGCAGCCCCTTTATCGTGCGCCGGGCGGCCCGGAGCGTGCAGTGGAAGGGGTAGTCGGGGTAGTGGATGCGGAAGTGTTCGTGGACGGCCCGCAGACACCCCTGGTCGAAAGGCGCGTTGTGGGCCACGAGCGGCAGTCCGGCCAGCTTGGGCGCTATCTCCCGCCACACCTGCGGAAACTCCGGCCGGTCGTCGGTGTCGGCGGCGGAGAGTCCGTGCACGCGGGTGCAGAACCAGCTGTAATAGTTGGGATAGGGTTTCACGAGGCGGTAGAAACGGTCGTGGAGCTCTCCGTCGCGCACGATGACCACCCCGATGCTGCAAATGCTCGTGCGCTGTCCGTTGGCCGTTTCGAAATCGATGGCTGCGAAATCTCTCATCTCTATTTCTGATTGCGGTACTGGGACGGTGTGATGCCGGTATGGCGTTTGAAGTAGCGGCCCAGATAGGACTGGTCGGGGAAGTGGAGCCGGTCGGCAATCTCCTGTATGGTGAGAGTCGTGGATTGCAGCATCACCTTTATCTCCAGCAGCACGCAGCGGTCTATAATCTCCTTGGCCGATTCCTGGGCGACGTTGTGCACCACGGCCGAGAGGTATCGGGTGGAGATGCACAATTTGTCGGCGTAGAATCCCACTTCGCGGTGCTGGCGGCAGTGTTCGTGCAGCAGGGAGACGAACCGGTGGAAAAGGTCCAGCTGGCGCGAGCCGCTGATTTCCTCGTCGTAGTTGCAGAGCTTGTTGCGGCAGGCCTTGTCGTAGATGTCGAGGAACATGTTCTGCAACAGGTTCTTGATGATGGTGTTGCGGAACATGTTCTCGCGGTCGTCGTAGATATGCTCCACTCTGCGCATCCACAGGTCGGCCGCGAAGAGGCTCTCCTGGTTGAGCTTGTGTATGGGGTTGTTGTTCAGGAACAGAAACAGCGACGGGTCGAGCTTGTAGACTGCCGTGTTGAACAGTTCGAGCGAGAACGAGAAGAAGGAGACCTTGAAATCGGGCGAGACGGCCGATGTCATGATGATGGCTCCGGGAGGGAGCAGCACTTCGCAATGCTGTGTCATGAGCGAGGTCCTCAGGTTCATCTGAATGTCGGCCTGTCCGCTCCGGCAGAGCAGAATGACGCCGCAGTCGAGCTTGCACGGATGGTTGAGAAAGTGGCTCAGGTCGCTTTCTCCGACTATGAATTGTTCGCTGCCCGTGGTACTGAGAGGAGTACGCATAGTTTTATAATTACTCGTTTTGACACAAAAATAATACTTTTATTCCAATTGACCAAAACCCATGTTCCGATAATGACAATAATTGTGCTTCTATTGGAGTTAATATATGAGTCGATGAATGGTACTTTTGCACCGTAAAAAGTTTTCAAAATGGAAAAAATGAAAAAGAAGGTATTTCAGGCAACATTGGCAGCATGTTGCATCGCAGCCGTTTCCTGCTCTCAGCAGCAGGCTGCAATGAGTGAGGCGGAGTATGCCGTCATCAAAATCGCTCCCGCCGACCGCGAGTTGTCGAGCGTCTATTCGGCGAGCATCCGCGGTCGTCAGGACATCGCCATCTATCCGCAGGTGGGAGGCACCATCTCCCAGGTGAACGTTCGTGAGGGCGAGCGGGTCCGCAAGGGCCAGACCCTGTTCATTATCGACCAGGTGCCCTACAAGGCGGCTTTGCAGACCGCCGAGGCGAACGTGAAGGCGGCCGAAGCGTCGGTGGCTACCGCCCAGCTGATTTTCGACAGCAAGAAGGAGCTGTTCGCCCGCAACGTGGTTTCGCAGTTCGACCTCTCTTCCGCCGAGAATTCGCTGCTGACGGCCAAGGCCCAGCTGGCTCAGGCCCAGGCTCAGGAGGTGAATGCACGCAACAGCCTCTCCTACACGGTCGTGAAGAGTCCTTCGGACGGTGTGGTAGGTACCATTCCCTACCGTGTGGGCGCACTGGTCGGTTCTTCGATGCCGCAGCCTCTGACGACGGTTTCGGACAATTCGCAGATGTACGTATATTTCTCTCTTACCGAGAACCAGCTGCTCAATCTGACCCGCCAGTACGGCTCCATCGCGGGAACGTTGGAGAATATGCCGGGCGTGCAGCTGTCGCTCAGCGACGGCTCCCTCTACGACCAGACGGGCAAGGTGGAGGCCATCAGCGGCGTTATCGACACTTCGACCGGCAGCGTGCAGCTGCGTGCCGCATTCCCCAATGCGAACGGTCTGCTTCACAGCGGAGGTGTCGGCAACATATTGATGCCTACCTATTACAGCGACGTGATTGTCGTTCCGCAGAACGCTACGTTCGAAATCCAGGACAAGGTCTATGTATATAAAGTAATCGACGGCAAGGCCAGTGCGGCGATGATTGACGTGGAGAAGATTTCCGACGGACGTGAGTACATCGTCCGTTCCGGTCTTACGCCCGGCGAGGTCATCGTGGCCGAGGGCGTGGGCCTGATGCGCGAAGGCACTCCCATCAAGATGAAGGGTGCCGCCGCAGCGCAGCCCGCCGCAGAGGCTGCCGCAGTCGAAACTCAAAAGGAGGAATAAGCCTATGACACTCAAAAATTTCATCGAACGCCCGGTGTTGGCGTCGGTTATATCCATCGTAATCGTTATTGCCGGAATCATCGGTCTGGCGACGCTGCCTATCGAGCAGTATCCCGACATCGCGCCTCCGACGGTCATGGTGCGTGCCTCCTATCCGGGTGCGAGCGCCGAAACGATTCAGAAGTCGGTCATCGTGCCGCTCGAGGAGGCCATCAACGGCGTGGAGGACATGACCTACATCACCTCTTCCGCAGCCGCGGGCAGCGGTTCGCTCTCGATTTATTTCCGTCAGGGCACCGACCCCGATATGGCGGCCATCAACGTGCAGAACAAGGTGTCGCGTGCGACCGGTCTGCTGCCCAGCGAGGTAACCCAAATCGGAGTGATGACCATGAAGCGTCAGACCTCCATGATTAAGATTTTCTCGCTCTACAGTCCGGATGACAGCTATGACGAGACATTTCTTTCCAACTATCTGAAGATAAACGTCGAACCGCGTATCCTGCGTATCCCGGGCGTCGGCGAGGCCTTCACCCTGGGTGCCGGCTATTCCATGCGAATCTGGCTCAAGCCCGATGTGATGGCCCAGTACAAGCTGATGCCGTCGGATATCACGAGCGTGCTCGCCGAGCAGAACATCGAGGCGGCGACGGGTACTTTGGGCGAAAACTCGGAGAATGCCTTCCAGTATACGATGAAGTACGGCGGCCGCAAGATGACCCCCGAGGAGTTCGGCGAGTTCGTCATCCTCTCCCAGGAGGACGGAACCACGCTGCGTCTGAAAGACGTGGCCGATATCGAACTCGGCAGCGAGTCCTACGCCTACAAGGGCTATACCAACGGCCATCCGGGTGTGAGTACGCTGGTGTTCCAGACCGCGGGCTCCAATGCCACCCAGGTGGTGAACGACATCGAAGCGCTGCTGGAGGAGGTTCGTGCGGAGCTGCCGAAAGGCATCGAAATCGCGCACCTGCAGAGTGTGAACGACTTCCTCTACGCCTCCATCAACGAGGTTATCAAGACCCTGTTCGAGGCCATCGTGCTGGTGGTGCTGGTGGTGTATGTCTTCCTGCAGGATATTCGCTCGACCCTCATTCCGACCGTCTCCATTCTGGTGGCGCTCATCGGTACGTTCGCGTTCCTGTCTGTGGCGGGATTCAGTATCAACCTGCTGACCCTGTTCGCACTGGTGCTGGCAATCGGTACCGTGGTGGACGATGCCATCATCGTGGTCGAGGCGGTGCAGGCGCGTTTCGACGTGGGCTACCGCTCTTCCTATAAGGCTACGGTGGATGCCATGTCGGGCATCACCTCGGCCATCGTCACCTCGACCATGGTCTTCATGGCCGTGTTCATCCCCGTTGCCATGATGGGCGGTACTTCCGGTGTGTTCTACACCCAGTTCGGTATCACCATGGCCGTGGCCGTGGGTCTTTCGGCCGTGAATGCACTGACGCTTTCGCCGGCACTCTGCGCCCTGATTCTCAAACCCTATCTCGATGAGAACGGACAGATGCGCGACAACTTCGCGGCCCGTTTCCGCAAGGCGTTCAACAGTGCGTTCACCGTCATGATTAACAAGTACAAGCACGGCGTGCTGCTGTTCATCAAGCGCCGCTGGCTGATGTGGTCTACGCTCGCTCTGGCACTGGGTGCGCTGGTCGTGTTGATGAACACCACCAAGACCGGTCTGGTTCCCGACGAGGACCAGGGTACGATTATGGTCAATGTGACCACTGCGCCGGGCTCTTCGCTGGCCGAGACGCACAAGGTCATGGAAGAGGTTTCGCAGCGCATACAGGGCATTCCCCAGATTCAGAACTTCATGTCGGTGGCCGGTTACGGTATGATTGCCGGCCAGGGTTCCTCCTACGGTATGTGTATCGTCAAGCTGAAGGATTGGGAAGAGCGTCCCGAGAAGTCCGACGAGGTGAATGCCGTCATCGGTCAGATTTACGGCCGCACGGCCGACATCAAGGACGCGCAGATTTTCGCCGTGGCGCCGCCTATGATTTCGGGTTACGGTACCTCGACCGGTTTCTCCATGAACCTGCAGGACAAGGCCGGCGGTGACCTGACCGACTTCTACAACGTCTATCTGCAGTATATCGCGGCGCTCAACCAGCGTCCCGAAATCGAGCGCGCCTACTCCACCTTCAACATCAACTTCCCGCAGTATCGCGTGGATATCGATGCGGCGAAGGCCAAACGTGCGGGCATCTCTCCCAGAACGCTGCTCTCGACGCTGGCCGGTTACTACGGCGGTCAGTACGTGTCGAACATCAACCGTTTCTCGAAGATGTACTACGTGACCATGCAGTCCGACCCGAAATACCGCCTCGACACCGAGTCGCTCAACCACGTCTACGTGCGTTCCGGCAACGGCGAGATGGCTCCTCTGGGTCAGTTCGTGACGCTCACCAAGGTATATAGCTCCGAGGTGCTGAGCCGTTTCAACCTCTACAACTCGATTGCCATTACGGGTACTCCCGCCGCCGGTTACTCGTCGGGCGACGCCATCCGCGCCATCGAGGAGGTGGCCGCCCAGGTGCTGCCGCGAGGCTACGGCTACGAGTTCGACGGCATCACCCGCGAGGAGGCGCAGACGGGCAGCAATACGACCATCATATTCGGTATCTGTATCCTGCTGATTTACCTGATTCTGAGTGCGCTCTACGAGAGCTTCATCATTCCCTTCGCGGTGATTCTCTCCGTGCCGTGCGGACTGATGGGTTCGTTCCTCTTCGCCAAGTTCATGGGCCTGGAGAACAACATTTACCTCCAGACGGGTCTTATCATGCTCATCGGTCTGTTGGCCAAGACGGCGATTCTGCTCACCGAGTATGCGGGCGACCGTCGCCGTGCGGGCATGAGCATCGCCCAGGCGGCCGTGTCGGCAGCCAAGGTGCGTCTGCGTCCTATTCTGATGACGGTGCTGACCATGGTGTTCGGTATGATTCCGCTCGTGCTTTCGCACGGTGTGGGCGCCAACGGTAACTCGACCCTCGGAACGGGCGTGGTCGGCGGTATGATTATCGGTACGCTGGCCCTGCTGTTCCTCGTTCCTTCGCTGTTCGTGGTATTCGAGTGGTTGCAGGAGAAGGTGAAGCCCATCAAGTTCGAGACTTGCGAGGACATGTCCATCGTCGCCGAAATGACGACTTCCAAAAACGAAACAGAAGATGAGAAGTAGCAGTATGAAAAAGATATTGATTCTTGGTATGGCCGTGGCTCTGACCGGTTGCGGCATATACAAGCCCTACAGCCGTCCGGAGGTCGAAACCGACGGCCTCTACGGTCAGGAGTGGGAGACCGCCGACACGACCACCATCGCCGACGTCAGCTGGCGGGAGATGTTCACCGACCCCTATCTTCAGTCGCTCATCGAGCAGGGGCTGGAGAACAATCTCGACCTTCAGTCGGCCGGCTGGCGCCTCGAGGAGGCCGAGGCCTCTCTCAAGTCGGCGCGTCTGGCTTTCCTGCCGGCGTTCAATCTGGCGCCCCAGGGTTCGGGCAGCAGTTTCGACGGGTCGAAGGTGACCTGGACCTACAACGTGCCCGTGACCGCCAGCTGGGAGATAGACATTTTCAGCCGTCTGCGCAACAGCAAGCTCCAGGCCAAGGCGCTTTACGCCCAGAGCAAGGAGTATCGCCAGGCGGTGCGCACCCAGCTTATCGCCGGCATCGCCAACTATTACTACACGTTGCTGATGCTCGACAAGCAGTATGCCATTTCGCTGGAGACGGCGGGCAAGTACAAGGAGAGCGTGAAGACCATGCAGGCGATGATGGATGCCGGCATGACCAACCGTGCGGGCGTGTCCCAGATGGAGGCGACCTACTATTCGGTGGAAAATTCGCTGCGCGACATGGCGCAGTCGATTAAGAAGGTCGAAAATTCGCTGTGCCTGCTGCTCGGCGAGGCGCCGCGGGCCATCGAGCGCGGCAGCATCGACGCCCAGGCGCTGCCCGACCGACTGCTGGTGGGCGTGCCCCTGCAGCTGCTCTCCCGCCGGCCCGACGTCAAGAGTTCGGAACTGGCGCTGGAGCAGGCGTTCTACGGAACCGCTGCGGCCCGTTCGGCACTCTATCCCTCGCTGACCCTGAGCGGCAGTGCGGGTTGGACCAACAATGCCGGCATGGTCGTCAATCCGGGTAAGATACTGCTTTCGGCAGCCGGTTCGCTGGTGCAGCCCCTCTTCAATGCCAATGCCAATCGGGCCCGGGTGCGGATTGCACAGGCCCAGCAGGAGGAGGCCAAGCTGAGCTTCCAGCAGACTCTGCTCAATGCGGGCAGCGAGGTGAACAATGCGCTCACCCAGTACCAGACCGCTTTGTCCAAAGTCGAATGGCGGAATCTTCAGATTGAATCGCTGGAGAGTGCCGTGGAGAGCACCCAACTGCTCATGCAGCACTCTTCGACCACCTATCTGGAGGTCCTGACGGCCCAGCAGGCGCTTCTTTCGGCCCAGCTGTCGCAGGTCAATGACCAGTTCGACCGGATTCAGGCCGTGGTGAATCTCTACCATGCGCTCGGCGGAGGCCGGGAGACGGATGCGGAATAAGGAGGGTCTATGAGACGCGGCATGACCAAAGCGGACGTTGTCAGCATGACCAAGGAGATGATTACCCGTCAGGGTATGCGCGGAATCCGGGTAGACGATATCGCGCAGCATGCGGGCATGTCGAAACGTACGCTTTACGAGATGTTCGGTAATAAGACCAATCTTTTCAAGAGCTGTCTGGAGGAGTTGTGGGAGGAGTACAAGCAGAAAATCGCGGAGTACGTCGAACAGGATGAAGCTCCGGTCATCGACAAGATTTTCAGATTGCTGGACACCTACATCAACGGCCTGTACGTGATGGACCACGAGTTCGTCGTCGATATCTCGCGTTGCGTGGAGTTCAAATATGTGAGCGACAGCCACATCGATTTCTGGTCGCAGATTTTCGTCAAGATGCTGCGCTGGGGCATCTCCCAGGGGTATTTCCTTCGGGAGAGCAACATCGAACTTATTGTCCGGAATCTGGTGGCGACGGCATTCGAGTTCCGGGTGCAGGGGAGACTCTCGCAGCAGGAGCAGTATTCGCTTGCATGCTGTTTTCTTCGGGGCTGTGCGGCTCCGGAGGGTATCGAGTGGATAGACAGGCAGCGGGACAGACGGACGGCATAATTGAGACCGATAACATTTTTTCCGAAAGGCCGCAGGGGTTTTGCCTCTGCGGCCTTTTTCGTTTCGCGATGGCGGAAGCGGGGGAGGGCGGAGAAAAAGGCCTCGTTTCACTTCGGCGCGAAGCTGCGGTGTGGGGTTTCGTGGAAGAAAAAGATAGAGAGAGAGACTCTCGTGTCCCACTTTTGTGCGAAGTAGAGGCATCGGGCTTCTCGTGGGGGAAGAGTGAGGAAGATGCCCCTCGTTTCACTTCAGCGTAGGGCTGTGGCGTGGGCTCTTGTGGAAGAAAAAGATAGAAAGAGACTCTCGTGTCCCACTTTTGTGCGAAGTAGCGGCATCGGGCTCTCGTGGGGGAAAGGGAGAGAAAAAGCCCCTCGTTTCACTTCGGCGCAGGGCTGTGGTGTGGGCTTTTGTGGAAGAAAAAGATAGGTCGCCGTGTCGAGGTCGTCTCAGATGGGCAGCGTGGGGGCCGATGCGTGGCAAGAAGCGGCGCGGGGTTCTCGAGGGGAAGAGATGACGGAGAAAATCCCGCGTCCTATCTGGCTGAATAATTTTTTTTTTCGAATAGCGTTGTCGATTGATTAACAGTTGATAATAATCTGTTCGATGATTTTAATCAAAGGGAATTTATATTTGTAGTTGATATTTTGAAATATTCATTTTATCTTTGTCTTCGAATCGGGGAGAGTACCCGACAGATGAAACCGAGAAAACGAATCCGAAAACGACAGAAACTATGGCGACAAGAAGAAACAAAGTCTCCCAGCGGCTTACCGATGCCGAGCTGGAGGTGATGCAAATCATGTGGGCGAACGGACGGATGCTGGTCCGCGACATTCTGGACCGGATGCCCGACCCCAAACCCAGTTACAGTACCGTATCGACCGTGGTGCGCGTGCTGGAGAAAAAGGGTTACGTCTCCCACAAGGCTTACGGAACCACCTACGAGTATTTCCCCGTCGTGGAGAAGGAGGCCTACACCAAAGGGTTCATGGCCCATGTACTCGACAACTTTTTCGGCGGGTCGGTGCAGCAGATGCTCTGCTTCTTCTCGCAGGAGAAGTCGCTTTCGGTCGGCGACCTGGAGCGTGTGATGAAAATGATGAAGGAGGACGAATAAAGCCGTTCCGGAAAGGAGAACGCAATGAAATCACCGTTGATTTATCTAATCGAAACCATCGTCTGCAGCGGGCTGTTTCTGGTCGTCTACCGGCTGCTGCTGGAGAGACACGCCTCTTTCAGGGTGTGCCGCTGCTATCTGTTGTGCGCCACGGCTGCCGCGGCGCTTATTCCGATGCTGAACATTCCCGTTTACTCCTCCCGGACGCTCTACCTCTCCATACCGGTGACGGCCGGAGCCGTGACCGGACCGGCCGCCCAGCCGGTGGCTGCGGAGTCGTCCGCAGGGTGGGAGATGCTCTTCGCCGGCCTCTATCTCTGCGGTGCGGCGGTGCTGCTGGCGCTGGTCGTGCGGCGCGCGGTCTCTACGCTGCGTCTGCGCCGCGAATCGCAGCTCGTGCGGGTCGGCGGCCGGCTGGTGGCCTATAACGAAAAGGTGGAGAGTCCCTTCTCGTTTCTCTCGACCATCTATCTGGGCGACGGGTTCGACGGCAGTGAGCGCGAGCAGGTGCTGGCGCACGAGACGAGCCACATCGTTCACCGTCACTCGCAGGAGCGCATGGTCATGGAGTGCATGAAGGCGCTGCTGTGGTTCAATCCTTTCGTGTGGATGGCCTCGCGCAGTCTGGTGGAGATACAGGAGTTCGAGGCCGATGCCGACGTGCTGAGCCAGGGCCATGCGGTGGCCGACTACCGCATGACCATTCTCAAACAGATTTTCGGAGTCAATCCCGATATCACCTGCGGGCTGAACTGCGGACTGAACAACAGCCGCATCGTGAAGCGTTTCGCCCGAATGACCGCCGGACGTCCCGTCCGCAATCTGCGCCTGCTGGCCTCGCTGCCGGTGCTGGCGGGCACGATGATGGCTTTCGGCTTTACGGAGCGCGAGCCCCGGCTGGCGGTTACCGTCCCGCAGGCCGGAGTGCCGGCTGTTTCGGCTGCGGCGGCCGATGCCGTTTCGGAAATGAAGCGCTCCGGCGAGGTGGCTGCCCGCGGCAGAGTCACTTTCGAAGACGGTGCGCCCGTCGCGGGCGCCGCCGTGGTGGTGCCCGGCACGACGCATGGAGTGGCGACCGACTCCGAGGGGCGCTTCGGGTTGCAGGCCGAGGGCGGCTCCGAAATCAGGGTCGTTTACGTGAACACGGTTCCGGTTACCGTGCAGGTGCCGGAACAGGCCTCCTCCGAGCTTTCGGTGGTGCTTCCCCGTCCGGCGGACGCCGCTCCGCAGACCGATGCGGCGGCCGGAAGGCAGGGAGAGGGGGCTTCCGACGGATTGCGGGTCGAAGGGGTGAGGGTCTTCGCTTTCGGCTCCCGTTCCGACTTGCCGGACGAACTTCCGGAGTCGCTGGCTGGTGCGGTGCAGTCGGCAGGCAATGGCGATTCGCAGGCGCCCCGCGTGATACGCATTTCGGGCTCTTCCGCCGCGTCGTCCATGTCGGATGCGCTGGTGGTCATCGACGGTGAGCTTGCCGACAACGAGCGGTTCGGCGCTCTTCCGCCCGGCGACATCGCGGGAATAGAGATTAACAAGGACGCCCGTACCATCGAACGCTATTGCAAACGGTTCGGTATCGAGCCCGCCGGCAAGTCAGGCATAATTTCGGTGACGACCCGCAGGAAGTAATAATCTATTGACATATAGTTGATTCGCGTTGGCGACGCAGCCTCTCGGGGCCTGTGTCCGGGGTGTTCTGTGCATTGTCGGCGGGCCCGGGGCTGCGAAACGAACGCGAAACGACAGGTAAACGGAATCGATAACGCTAAAAAGAAAATGACGATGAAAAAGATGATTTTGCTGCTTGTTGCAGCGGCGGGTGCGGTGCTGCAAACGGCCGCCCAGACGATAGTCGTGGACAAAAGGGGCTCGGTGGCCGGTGAAAGCGAAACCGTCCGCGAAAAGTTCGACGATGCCTGGCTCGAGGTGCGCTACGACTATCGGGCGGTGAGCGATACGCTCAGCATGGGGAGCGATTCGACGCGGATGACATTCGGCGTGGACCGGAACGAGGATGCGATGAATCTGCTGGTGGGCCGGCACTCGTCCTATTTTTACAGCTATACCCAGCATCTCTACGATTCGACCTTCAATGCCAACCGCATGAAGATGTTCAACGCCGACGGCTCCATCTCGGTGCAGAACTTCGGCAAAAAGGGCCAGAACTGGAAGCTCTACAAGAACTATCCCGAGGGGAAATTGACTTTTACCGACAAGATTGTCGGCACCTTCTACCTGACCGAGGAGGAGTTCGCACCCCAGGAGTGGGAAATCCTCGACGGGACCGACACCGTGGTCGGCTATCCGTGCCAGCAGGCACGCTGCTCGTTCCGCGGCCGCGACTGGGTCGCCTGGTTCACTCCCGAGATTCCGGTGAGCGAAGGCCCGTGGAAATTCAACGGTCTGCCCGGCATGATAATGAAGGTCTCCGATACGGCGGGGCACTATCTTTTCGAAGCCGTGGGCGTGCGGCGGGTCGAGACCCCGATGAGCTTCCCCCGGGAGCAGTACATGAAGGTGCCGCGCAAGAGGTATTGGCAGACCTACCGCAACTATTGCGTGGACCCCATCGGCTTCCTCAACGCCAATTCGGGCGGACGCATCACCATCAAGTCGAATTCCGCGTCGGATGAACTCTTCAAACCCAAGGAGCTCAAATACGATTTTCTGGAGCGCGACTACAAGAAATAGACCTCCGGCTGCGCTATCCTGCCGGGAAATAAAACGAGAGGAATCATAATGTTCAGACCGAAATATCTTTTGCTTCTGCTGTCGCTGGCGGCCTTGCCGGCCGTCGCGCAGAGACTCGACGAGGCCGTCCTGGTGTGCAGCTACGACTTCCGCTGGTCGCAGGACACCGTCACCCTTGAGAAGTGGGGCGAAGACCGCATCATGCTGCTGGTCGGTCCCTCGGTATCGCTCTCCTACAGTTACTACACCCATGCTGCCGACACGGTTGCCGACGCGCCGGGGGCGGTTCTGGCCGCGACGGCCGGCCGGGCTCCGAAATACACGCGGCGCAGCGAATGGTATGTCTACAAGAACTGGCCGCAGGGGAAGATGACGGTGACGGAGAACATCGCCACCGACTACTTCCGCTACACCGACGAACTCCGCCCGCAGCGGTGGACGATGGCCCCGGACGGGGATACGTGCCGCATCGCGGGCTATCTGTGCCGTCGGGCCGAGTGCCAGTGGCGGGGCTGCCGCTGGAGGGCATGGTTCGCGCCGGAACTGGCGGTGAGCGACGGTCCCTGGAAGCTGGGCGGATTGCCCGGACTGATTCTGCGTGCGGAGGACGAGCGGGGTCACTACCGCTTTACGCTCACCGGACTGGAGCGGGGCAGCGGCAGGGCGATAGAGTTCGTCCGGCCCCGGAGCTACATGTCCGGCGGAACGTGGCAGGATACCGACCGCCGGAAGCTGGCGGCGGCCCGGCTGCGCTATCTGACCAACATGGTCCGTTACCTCAACCTGCGCTATGCGACCGTTACGGAACAGGGCGAGGAGTTGAATTTCGACTTCCTGAAAGGGGAGGATACTCCGCCCCGTTACGATTTTGCGGAGCGCGACTATGCCGGCGAGTAGAGTCCCGGCGACGATAATCCGATAAAAAGAGACCGACTTATGAATTCGTTTTGCAGATATTCGATAACGCTTCTGTGGGCCCTGCTGTCGTGGGCCGCGCTCGGCGCGCAGAACGTCGAGCTTTCGGGCCGGGTGACCGACAGCGCCAACGGCGAACCGGTGCCGGGGGTGATTGTGAAGGTCCGGCGCGACGCCTCGGACGGCATCCTCAAGTTCGCCTCCACGCGGAGCGACGGCACCTTCTCTATCGTCATGACCCGGATTCCCGAGGGGGCCTGCGTCGAATTCGCCATGATGGGCTACGCGCCGCTTTCGCGGCCCGTCGATGCGGAACATACGCGCTTCGAGGTGTCGCTCGTGCCGCAGGAGATAGACATCCGGGAGGTGATAGTCACCCCGCCCAGCGTTTCGGTCCGGGGCGACACGGTGGCCTACAACGTCTCCAACTTCGCCCAGGTGCAGGATAAGAGCATCGGCGACGTCATCCGGCGCATGCCGGGCGTGGAGGTGAGCAAGTCGGGGCAGATTTCCTACAACGGCGAAGCCATCAACAAACTCTACATCGAGGGGGTGGACGTGGCCGGCGGCAAATATACGCTGGCGACCAACAACATCTCCCACAAGGATATCCGCAGTGTGGAAATCATGGAGAACCACCAGCCCGTCAAGGCGCTGCGCGATATCCAGTTCTCGAAGCAGGCCGCCATCAACCTGCGTCTCAAAGAGGAGGCCAAGGCCCGGTGGGTGGGCAATCTGCGGGCGGCTGCGGGGGCTTCGCCGGCCCTGTGGAACGGTTCGCTGTTCGCCATGCGCGTCGCCGGCAGCGGCCAGAGCATGAATACCTACAAGACCGACAATACGGGCGTCAATCTGAGGAACGAGCTCTCCGACTTCTCCCTGAGCGACTTCATCAACCGCAGCAGCGAAGTGACCTTGCCGCAGTACATCGACGTTTCGCCCTCGTCGGCTCCCGGTCTCGGCGACCAGCGGGTGCGCTTCAATACGACCCATCTGCTGACCGCTTCCAACGTGAAGAAACTCTCCGAGGATTACCAGCTCAGCAGTCAGGTGACCTACCTCTACGACGAGCTTTCGTCCGACAACTCCTCCTCGACGACTTACTTCTTCGAAGACGGCACCACCTCCGTGGTCGAGCAGGACGAGCACGCCTCGGGCCGCACGCATGTGCTCTCGGCGCGGGTGCAGGCCATGGCCAACACCGAGAAGCGCTTCGTCACCAACACCCTCTCGGCCGTCATGGAGTGGGAGCGGAGCCGCCTCTGCACGCGGGGAGCCTATGCCAACGACCAGGCGGCTTCGACCCCCTCCTACAAGGCGACCTACGACCTCCAGCTGGTGAAGCGCTTCGGGGGCCGGTCGCTGACGCTCACCTCCAAGAATCAGTTCCTCTCTGCGCCCCAGACCCTGACCGTCGTCCGGGACGATTCGCGGCAGCACCAGTTCGTCCGGGCTTCGGCCCTCGTCTCCAACACCTCGGCCTCCTACGGCTGGGCGGGCGGGGGATGGTCGTTTACCCTGCGGGGCGGTCTGAGCGCCTGGTTCCGGGCGTTGAACAGCCGGTTGAGCGGGGTGGAGGGGTACGACACCCCCGGCCGTTCCGCACTCGGCTACCTGAATCCCTATCTGCGGCCTTCGCTGGAGTACCGGCGCGGCAAGTTGCGCCTGCGTCTGGAGTCGCCCCTGAGTTACTACCGCTATTGGTTCCGCGACCGGGTGGCGCATCGCTCCGAGCCCCATGACGACTGGACGGCGACCCCCTCGCTCTATGCCGAGTGGAGCATCGCTCCGCGTCTGCAGCTCTCGATGAACGCCTCCGCCGGCAAGTCGCCCGTCTCCACCGCCCGCCTCTACGAAGGGGTCATTCTCGGCAACTACCGCAACCTGAACGGCGGTCTGGCCGACTATGCCAATGACAAGTCGAGCCGCATCGGCGCCGACCTCAGATACAAGGACCCGATTAACTCGTTCTTCGCTTCGGCCTCGGCCTTCCGCACCTGGAACACCGTGGCGCACACCGCTTCGCGCTCCTTCGTGGGCGACTACATCGTGTCGGTGCCGCTGCTCCGCGAGACCGACCGCACGGGCTGGGGCGTGTCGGGGTCGGTGAGCAAGGGCATCAATTCGCTCTACGGGGCGGTGAAGTTCGACATCTCCTATTCCGTGGCCGGGAGCTCCATGGTCCAGAACGAAGTACTCACCCCCTACCGCTCTTCGGTGCTGACCCTCTCGCCGCGTTTCAACGCCCGCTTCGCCCCGTGGTGCACGCTGGAGTACGAGCTCACCTATTCGCGCAACCGGCTCCGGGTGTCGGGCGGGGCGGGGACCTCGTCGTCCAATAGCTCGGAGCAGTCGCTCTCGCTGTCGTTCAACCCCGTCAAGGGCTGTTCGCTCTCGGCGTCGGGCGAACACTACTACACGGAATTCGCTTCCGACCGCGGCAAGAACCTCTTCATGGCCGACCTGAAGGCCTCCTATGCCGTCGGCAAACGGTGGGAGGTGAATCTCTCGCTGCTCAATATCTTCAACAAGAAGGAGTACTCCTATACGCTCTACGACGCATTGAGCAACTACTTCCGCAGCTACCGCATCCGGCCCCGCACCTTTTTGGCCGGAGTTTATTGGTCGTTCTGAGAAAACGGTTGTATTTCGGCCGGATAATCGTTACCTTTGTCTCCCGTTGCACCTTATGTCGCAACGGGAGATGCTTATGTCAGTACGGTCGTTTTTCAGATATTGGATGCCTCTGTTGGTGCTCGCCCTGACCTCCTGCATGGACTACGGTCCGGCCGAGGAGGAGGTTTTCGACGTGCCGCGCAACGAGCCGCTGGTCTTCGTGGTCTGCGAAGGCAATTTCCAGTACGGCAACGCTTCGTTGTCGCTCTACAATCCCGACTCGCGGCGGGTGGAGAACAATGTGTTCGCCCGCGCCAACGGCATTCCGCTCGGCGATGTGGCGCAGTCCATAACGGTCCGCGACGGCAAGGGCTACGTGGTGGTGAACAAGTCGGGCATCGTCTTCGTCATCGACCTCCGCTCGCTGAAGATTACGGGGAGCATCCCGGGACTGGTCTCGCCCCGTTACATCCACTTCGTGAACGACGCCAAAGCCTATGTCACCGACCTCTACGCGGGTCGAATCGCCGTGGTCAATCCCGGCACCTGCCGGATAACGGGATACATCTCCACGGGCGAACACAAATCGACGGAGCGGATGGTCGCCTGGGGCGACTACGTCTTCACCAATTGCTGGTCCTACGACGACTGCATTCTGGTCATCGACACCCGCACCGACACCGTGGTGGGGGAGATAACCGTCGGAGCGCAGCCCTCGTCGATGGTGCTCGACCGCAACGGCAAGCTGTGGTGCACCGTCGAGGGCGGTTACGGCGGAGCGGGCGAGGGGACGGCTTCGCTGGTGAAAATCGACGCTGCGACGCGCACCGTCGAGCGGCGGTTCGATTTCGCGGTGGGCGAGCTGCCCCGCAGCCTGGCCATCGACGGAGCGGGCGGGCGGCTCTACTTCATCAACCGCAGCGTGTGGTCCATGCCGGTGGATGCGACCGGACTGCCGACCGACCCCGTGCTCCCTTACCGGGGCACGCTCTACTATACGCTGGGGGTGGACCCCGTCGGCGGCGAGCTCTACGTGGCCGATGCGGTCGATTACATGCAGGCCGGTGTGGTCTACCGTCTGACGCCCGGCGGCGAGACGCTGGATTCGTTCCGCTGCGGGATTACTCCCGGCGGCTTCTGTTTCGTGGAACCTGAAATCTGATGTGTGGCATGACGAGACGAATCATTTTACTGGCAGGGTGTCTGCTGGCGGGCTTTTCGGTCCGGGCCCAGCTGCAGGAGCGGAATATCGTCATCGACTCGGTGCGGGTCACGGCCCGCCGCGTGCTGAAGGATATCGGCACCCAGAAGTCGGCGCTCGATACCGTGGCCCTGCGCGAGAGCGTTACCAACAGCCTGGCCGAGGTGCTCTCCCAGAACAGCCCGGTGTTCATCAAGTCCTACGGCCGCGCCACGCTGGCCACGGCCTCGGTGCGGGGTACGGCCCCCTCGCACACCCAGGTGACCTGGAACGGCATGAAGCTCAATTCGCCCATGCTGGGCATGGTCGATTTTTCGATGATTCCCTCCTACTTCATCGACGATGCCAATCTCTACTACGGAGCCAGTTCGGTGAATGTGGCGGGCGGAGGACTGGGAGGAGCCGTCGCCCTGGGAACCCGGGCTGCCGATGCCGAGGGGTTCGCCCTGCGCTACGTCCAGGGGGTGAGCAGCTACACCACCTTCGACGAGTTTCTGCGCCTGAGCTACGGAAAGGGGCGGTGGCGGGCTGCCACGCGGGCCTATTACGCCTCCTCGAAGAACGACTTCCACTATACGAACTACCGCAAGAAGGTGTTCGACACCAACCAGCAGGGCAACATCGTCGGATACTCCTATCCGCGGGAGCGCAACCGCAACGGCTCGTTCAACGACCTGCATCTGCTGCAGGAGTTCTACCTGAACTCCGCTTCGGGCAACCGCTGGAATCTGGCCGCCTGGTACATCGCCTCGCGGCGCGGGGTGCCGATGCTCAATGTCGATTACCGCGACGAGTCCGAAAGCCGCAACCGGCAGCGGGAGAACACGCTGCGCGTGGCGGGGGGATGGGAGCGGAGCATCTCCCGTCTCAAGCTGGCCGTCCGGGCGGGCTACTCCTACACCGACCTGGTCTACACCTATGCGGGCGATGCGGGCAACGGCACGCTGACCGAAATGATACGTTCCGAGAGTCGTGCCCATACGGCTTTCGCACGGGCCGAGGCGGAGTACTACTTCACCGACAGGCTGCTTCTGATGGCCAATCTGTCGGCCGACCAGAGCGTGGTCTCCAGCATCGACCGGGCGGCGGGCCACACCACCGGCGACTACGACAAGGCGAGGGTCGAGTACTCCGGATTCCTCTCCGTCAAATACCGTCCCGCGGAACGGCTCGGTCTGGCGCTCAGCCTGCGCGAGGAGCGCTACGGTTACGACTGGACGCCCCTGGTGCCGGCCGCTTTCGCCGACTACCTGCTTTCGCGCCGGGGTCGGGTGGTCGTCAAGGCCTCCGTGTCGCGCAACTTCCGCTATCCGACCCTCAACGACCTCTATTTCGAGCCGGGCGGCAACGATACGCTGCGTCCCGAGCGGGGACTCGTCTGCGACTTCGGCACCGAATTCGCCCTCGGCGGCGAACACCGGAGGTGGAGCCTGCGGGGCGAAGTGTCAGCCTACGACTCCCGTATCAGCGACTGGATTGTCTGGCTGCCCACCTTCAAGGGGTTCTGGTCGCCGGTCAATGTCCGCAAGGTGTACAGCTACGGCGCCGAGTTCAAGGGCGAATTTTCGCTCCGTGCGGGCCGCGACTGGCGCTTGTCCCTGCGGGGCAACTACGCGATTACCCACTCCGTGAACCGGGGCGACCCGGTGAACTGGGCCGACGAGGCCATCGGCAAGCAGCTGGTCTACATTCCCGTCTATTCGGCCGCCTGCACGGGGCGGCTCGACTGGCGCCGCTGGTCGCTCGTCTACAAATGGAACTATTACAGCCGGCGCTACACCACCTCCAGCAACGAAACCGCCACCCGCTTCGACGTGCTGGGGGCCTACTACATGAACGACGTCTCCCTGGAGCGGCGTTTCGCGGTCCGATGGGCCGACCTGTCGCTCAAGTTCTCGGTCAATAATCTCTTCGACGAGGAGTACGAATCGGTGCTCTCGCGGCCGATGGCGGGGCGCAATTTCGGATTCTTCCTCGAAATCGCTCCGCACCGGAAATAGGCTCCGCAGCGGCGGGGTTTGGTCGCGAACGGGAAAATGATTACCTTTGGGGGACATGGACGGAATCTTGAACAACGACATAAAGTTCCTGAGCGGCGTGGGCGGGCAGCGGGCCGAACTCCTGGGAAAGGAGCTGGGTATCCGTACGCTCGGCGACCTGCTCTACTACTTCCCGTTCCGCTATATCGACCGCACCCGCATCTACCGTATCGCCGAAATCCGCGACGACTCGCTCTCCTACATCCAGCTGAAAGCCCGCATCACCGGGTTCTCGCACGTGGGAACGGGACGCAAGGCCCGTTTCTCGGCCTTCGTCTCCGACGGCAGCGGCACCGCCGAACTGGTGTGGTTCCAGGGCATCAAGTGGATTGAGAAGCGGCTCGAGGTGGGGCGCGAATATATCATTTTCGGCCGTCCCGCGTTTTTCCGCAACGAACTCTCGCTGGTGCATCCCGAGGTGGAGCTGCTCTCCACGGCCGCCGCGCGCATGCAGACCGGCGTGCAGGGGGTCTATTACACCACCGAAAAACTCTCTACCGCCCAGTTGGGCACCAAGGGCATCTACAAGCTGGTGTGCAACCTGTGGCAGGCGGTGGAAAAGCACATCCGCGAGACGCTGCCGGAGACGGTTCTGCGCGAACACGACCTGATGCCGTTGCGCGATGCGCTCTACAACATCCACTTTCCGGCCAACCAGCAGCTGCTGCGCCGGGCCGAATTCCGTCTCAAGTTCGAGGAGCTGCTGGGTATCCAGCTGGGCATTCTTTCGCGGCGCACCGACCGCGTGGGCCGCAACGACGGATTCCTTTTCAGCCGGGTGGGCGAGCGTTTCAATGAATTTTATTCCAGCCGGCTGCCTTTTCCGCTGACCGGAGCCCAGAAACGGGTCATCCGCGAGATTCGCAACGACACGGTGACCGGACACCAGATGAACCGTCTGCTTCAGGGCGACGTGGGCAGCGGCAAGACGCTGGTGGCGCTCATGTGCATGCTGCTGGCCGTGGACAACGGCTTTCAGGCCTGCATGATGGCCCCCACCGAGATTCTCGCGCGGCAGCACTACGCCACCCTCACGCGCATGCTGGGCGACATGGAGGTGCGGGTGGGGATTCTGACGGGGTCTGCCAAGAGCCGCGAACGGCGCCTGACGCTCGAGGCGCTGGAGGCCGGGGAAATCGACCTGCTCGTGGGAACCCATGCCCTGATTGAAGACCGGGTGCGCTTCTCCAACCTGGGGCTGGTGGTCATCGACGAGCAGCACCGCTTCGGGGTGGAGCAGCGGGCGCGTCTGTGGACCAAGAACGAACGGCCGCCCCACGTGCTGGTAATGACCGCCACCCCCATTCCGCGGACGCTGGCCATGACCCTCTACGGCGACCTCGACGTCTCGGTCATCGACGAGCTGCCGCCGGGCCGCAAACCCGTCAAGACGCAGCACTACTACGACTCGCACCGGCTCAACGTGTGGGCCTTCATGAAGCGCGAAATCGCCAAGGGACGCCAGGTCTACGTGGTCTATCCGCTCATCAAGGAGAGCGAGAAGATGGACTACAAGGACCTCTACGACGGCTACGAAAGCATCACCCGCGACTTTCCGCTGCCGGAGTACCTCACCGTGGCCGTACACGGCAAGATGTCCCCCGAGGACAAGGAGGCCACCATGCAGCTCTTCAAGCAGGGAACGGCCCACATCATGGTGGCCACTTCGGTCATCGAAGTGGGGGTCGATGTGCCCAATGCCACGGTGATGGTCATCGAGAGCGCCGAACGCTTCGGCCTCTCCCAGCTCCACCAGCTGCGGGGGCGGGTGGGGCGCGGCGGCGAACAGTCCTACTGCATTCTGATGAGCGGCGAGAAGCTCTCGCGCGAGGCGCGCGCCCGGCTCGATGCCATGTGCGAGACCAACGACGGGTTCCGGCTGGCCGAACTCGACCTCAAACTTCGCGGAAGCGGCGATATCAACGGCACCCAGCAGAGTGGCCTGGCTTTTGAACTGAAGATAGCCAACCTGGGGAAGGACGGTCAGATAATCGAGATGGCCCGCCGCACGGCCCAGCGGATTCTGGATGCCGACCCCGGACTGACGCAGCCGCAGAACCGGGGGCTCGACGAGTTGAAGAAACGCTATTCGCCCTCCCATGAGATAGATTTCAGTATGATTTCATAATTTTGTACCCTACGGCAACGTTATATCAGACAAATAGAGATTCCGACTATGATGAAACTCCTCTCAACCGCCTTGCTTCTGCTGTTCCCCGGTTTGCTGTCGGCGCAGCTGCCCGACGACCGGGTGGCTTTCAACGACGGGGAAGAACTCACCTACATGGTCAGTTACCGGGCCAAGCTGGTGCCCAACACCGAGGTGGCCCGTGTGGTTTTCCGCACCACGCGCGAAAACGTGGGGGCCGTTCCCACCTACCGGATTTATGCCAATGCCCGGTGCCTGAAATTCTTCAATTGGTTTTTCGCGCTCGATGACACCTACAACACCTGGCTCAGCGTCAATACGCTGCGTCCCGTGCAGTTCAGTTCCAACCTCAGCGAGGGCGACTACCGCTTCAACAGCTTTTTCTCCTACAACTGGGGGCTCATGGAGGTCAATACGCGCTACCGGAATCCGAAGCGTCATGCCGAGGAGCAGCGCAGGACCTTGGCTCTCTCGCGCGACAGCTACGACGGAGTGGCCCTGTTCTACAACCTCCGGGCCCGCGACGTGTCGGAATTCACCGAGGGCGAGCCCATGACGCTCAACCTGCTCATGGAGGATACCATCCGCCAGGTCACATACAGATATCTGGGACGGGAGGAGAAGCAGGTCAAGGGCCTGGGCAAGGTCAAGACGCTCAAGTTCTCCCTGCTGCTGGTCACCTCCTCGGGCGAAAGTTTCGACGACGGAACGGAACTGTTTCTCTGGATATCGGACGACCGCAACAAGATTCCGGTGCTGGTCGAAACCCCCATCAAGGTGGGCAGCGTGCGGGTGCGGCTGGCCAAATATAAAAATCTGAAGTACGAGACCGAGAGTTTTTCAAAATAAGTGCTATCTTTGCATAAATTAAACAGACACAGCTATGGCAGAATATCAGGAAGACGAAATGATGGAGCAGGGCCCCAGCAAGTCCATTCGCGGCTATCAGATTTTCATAGTGATTCTTTCGGTGATACTGGTGGTGGTTTCGGCCCTCTACTTCCAGCACATGAAACAGGTGAAGCAGGAGTTCGAAATCGAACGCGACACGCTTACCAGCCGGCTGTCGGGGTTGATGGTGGACCTCGACAACATCCGCACCGAAAACGACACCATTTCCCAGAACCTGGTCATGGAGCGCAACCGGGCCGATTCGCTGATGGACCGTCTCAAGAGCGAGCGCAACATGAACTACCGCAAGATTCGCGAGTACGAGAGCAAGCTGGGCAACATGCGCAATCTGCTCGACCGCTACGTGCATCAGCTCGATTCGCTCAATAAATTGAATCAAAGCCTGATAACCGAAAATATCAACTACCGCAAGGAGGTCACTTCCCAGCGTTTGCGCGCCGCGGCGGCCGAGGAGAAGGCCGAGGAGCTCTCGACCAAGGTGCGTCAGGGAGCGGTGGTGACGGCACGCGACATCAACCTGCTGGCGCTCAACCAGAACGACAAGGCCGTGACGCGCGTGGCCCGCGCAGCCCGTCTGCGGGTCGATTTCGTGCTTTCGGCCAACACCCTGGCCGAGCCGGGCTCCCGCACGGTCTATGTCCAGATTCAGGGCCCCGACGGATACGTGATGGCGACCGACGCCTCCCATACGTTCCTCTACGAGGATGACAACATCCCCTATTCGGCAGCCCGTGAAATCGACTACCAGAATCAGGACCTGAGCGTTTCGCTCTATTACAACGGCGGCGGCATCGTGGCAGGCACCTACACCATCGCCGTCTATCTCGACGGCTATCTGGCCGGCACGGCCAAGGCCCTGCTGCGATAGGGCGTCGGCTCACCGCAAAAGACGAAGCGAAGACCGGAACTCCTCCGGTCTTCGCTTTTTTTCGTCTTCCTTCGCCTCTTCGGACTCGCGGGCAGCCGGGGGTGCAGGAACGGCCGGCACCGCCTTCCGCTGCTGCGGTGCGAAGTGCGCTCCGCCGTAGCCGGGGAACCTCCGGACGCAGCCCGACCCTCTACCAGAGGTTGCGGTGTATTCTCTGCTCGATGTCGATGGACTTCTGTTTGCAGATGTGTGCGTTTTCGGCCGCATAGCCGACGGCGAGAAAACAGGTGAATTCGTACCCGTCCGGAGCCCCGACGAGTCGTTTCACGTGTTGCGATTCGTTGCCGACGGGGATGCGGAACGCACATGCCAGCCCCTCGGCCGTGGCTGCCAGCAGGAGATTCTCCACCGCCGCCCAGGCCGAGGCGAAATAGTTGAGCGAACTTTGGTCGGCCGGCTCGCAGAGCGGGCAGTCCTTCTGTCGGAAGAAGGGCAGCACGAGGCACCCGCTTTGCAGGAGCATCCGCTGTTGCTTGGGAAGCGCATCCACGAACATGGCGTGTTCGTCTTCGTCCATCCCGACAGCGGCCTCCAGGCCGGTCTGCTGAAAGTTCCGGGTGTTCTCCGCGACCGGCGAAACGAGCCGGGCGATGTTTTCCCGTCCCCTCACCACCACGAACTCGAATTGACGCAGATGGTCGTTGGTCGGAGCCTTGAATGCCGCTCCGAGAATCTTTTCCAGCACTTCGTCCGAAACCTCCCGGTCGGAGAAGTCGCGGATGGTCCTTCTTTTTTCCAATACCTGATAAAAATCCATAACGATACTTGATTTAAGGTTTTACTTTTGTTTCCGGCGACAAAATTACATCGCAATTTTGTCGTGTATTTGTGATATTTTATCAAATAGTTGTCGTATATTTGCATTCTATCGTAAACTCATTTTGTCATGGATGATACCGCCATTCCCTACCGACTGCCCGAAACGGAGAACCACTCCTTCTTTTTCATCGACCAGCGCGTGGAGCCCGGCATCGAAGCCAAATTGCACCGGCACGATGCCTGGGAGCTCTATTGCGTCGTTCACGGACGGGGGAGACGGATGGCCGGCGACACCTTGCAGCCTTTCGCGGCGGGCGACGTGGCGCTGATTCCGCCGGGCATGCTCCACCGCTGGGAGTATGCGCCCGATTCGGCCGACGGCCGGGGATGCGTCCGCTATCTGATGGTGGCGTTCGCCCATTCGCTGGTGGAGCGGTGCATGGAGGTGTTTCCGGAGTTGCGCAACCGGCTGGCCGGTGTCTCCTTTCCGTCCGATGCGTCGAAATTCGGACCCGAAAGCGCCCGCACCATCCGCAATCTGCTGTCGGGGATGAACGGAATGGACGAGCTGGGGCGTCTGTGCGAGATGCTTCGTCTGCTGCCCGTGGTCTTCACTTCGTCCGACCGGACGTTCGCGGGCCGGCCCATGCGCATCGAGCGAGACGTGCGGCGCATGCAGCATATCAGCGCCTATGTGATGGCCCACTATGTCCATCCCATTTCGCTGGACGATATCGCCGCCGAGGTGGGGATGAACCGTTCGGCATTCTGCTCCTACTTCAGGCGGAGCAAGGGGATGACCTTTTCGCAGTTCGTCACCCGCTACCGCCTGGACACCGCATGCGAATTGCTCGCCCGTTCGCAGAAACAGGTGTCGGAAATCTGTTTTACGGTCGGATTCAACGATTTGTCGCACTTCATAAGGGTGTTCACCCGCGAAAAGGGCGTTTCGCCCTCCCGCTATCGGAAGGCGCTGGCCTCGGCAGCGGAAAAGGGCTCCGACTGATGCCGTTGCGGAGGTGCGGCCGGGGGTCGCGCGGCAGGAGCAGGACGGCGAAAGGGGCTGCGGGCCGGGTCAGATGCCGGCGCTTTCGAGCTCCAGCAACATCCTCTTGGCCTGCAGTCCGCCGGCATAGCCGGTCAGCGAACGGTCGTTTCCGATGACCCGGTGGCACGGAGCGAAAATCGAGAGGGCATTGGCCCCGTTGGCGTTGGCTACCGCGCGAACGGCCGTGGGTTTGCCGATGCGCCGGGCCATTTCTCCGTATGAAACGGTCTGTCCGTAAGGAATTTCCAGCAGTTCGTGCCACACCTTTTTCTGAAAATCGGTTCCCGCGAAGAGCAGCGGTACGCTGAACTCCCGGCGTCGGCCGGCGAAGAATTCGTCGAGCTGCCGTTCGGCCCGTTCGATGACGGGGGAGCTTCCCGGTTCGAGGCGGGCGTGCAACAGCCGTTCCAGGCGTCGCACCACGCGTTCGCGAGGCCCCTCCGTCTGCCAGTCGCACAGGCAGAGACGCTCTGCCAGCGAACCGAGCAGCAGGGTGCCGCACGGCGATTGATAGCGCTTGATTCGGATGGGCTCCGCTTGCCGGGAGCGGCGGGGCGCGATGCCGGATGCGGGGTGTTTTCGGTCGGTCATGTCTGTCATATCGTGAGAATGAGTGTTCTGTCGGGGCCGGCGCATCGCCGGGAGGGCCGGCCGGAGTGCAATATACGCATTTTGTCCCGGCGGCGCAACGTTTCCGCACCGGTTTTTTGCCGGCTGGCCGAAAATCGCCGCATGCCCGGCAGGACGAAGACTCGGGGGGCACCCCGGCCGGTCACAGCTTCGGAGTCTGTGCGCGTCCCGGACTTCTTTTCAGGCTCTTCCCGCCCGGCAAAAGCAGGTGGGTTTGTCCTGGGTTTCGCTTATGTGTGTCTCAGACTTCTTTTTCAGGCTCTTCCCGCCCGGCAAAACGCAAGCGAGCTTGTTTTTGCTCTCGCTTATACGTATCTTTGCGGTATCGAAAAAAAACGAGAAACATGACCGGATTTTGCAGAGACCTTTCGCGTTATCATCGCCGCTGCAGCGGCGTAGTGAGAATAGGCGGTGTGGAAATCGGCGGCGACCGTCCCGTGGCGGTGCAGTCGATGACCAATACCGACACCAAGGACACCGAGGCTTCCGTGGCCCAAATCGGGCGGATATGCGATGCCGGCGGGACGATTGTGCGGCTCACGGCTCAGGGACGCCGCGAGGGCGAGAACCTGCGCGAGATTGCCGCCGAAGTCAAACGCCGCGGCATCGATGCCGCGCTGGTGGCCGACATCCATTTCATTCCGGAGGTGGCTTCGGTAGCCGCCGAATACGTCGATAAGGTGCGCATCAATCCCGGCAACTACCGCGATGCGGGCGGCGAGCTCGAGGCGCTCGTCGAGAAGTGCCGCCGGCGGGGCGTGGCCCTGCGCATCGGCGTCAATCACGGCAGCCTCTCCTCCCGCATGGTCGATAAGTGGGGCGACACGCCCCGCGGCATGGTGGAGTCGGCCATGGAGTTTCTCAGAGTGTGCCGCCGGATGGAGTTCGACCAGGTGGTGGTCTCCATGAAGTCGAGCAACACCCGGGTGATGGTGCATGCCTACCGCATGCTGGTAGCGGCGATGGAGGCCGAAGGGATGGACTATCCGCTGCACCTGGGAGTGACCGAGGCGGGCAACGAAATCGAGGGGCGCATCAAGTCGGCCGTGGGCATCGGAGCCTTGCTGGCCGACGGCATCGGCGACACGATACGCGTATCGCTCACCGAGCCGCCCGAAAACGAGATTCCGGTGGCCCGGGCGCTGACGGCCTATTTCGCCGACCGCGACCGAAGCGAAGCGGCAGTGGAGATAAAAGATGCAACACTTTATAGCCCTTATGAATACAAAAAACGGCCGAGCGACGGAGTAGGGCGCATGGGCGGCGACAATACGGCTTTCGTCTACGGGGAGCTCACTGCCGGTGAGCGTGCCGCAGTGGCCGAAGGGCGGGTGATGCTCGTCGAAAGCCGCACCGGCAACGCTCCGGCCGAGTGGCGTGCCGCGATACTCAATGCGATGGCCGACGGCGACCGCCGTCCCGTTTTGCTCAAGAAGCGCTACGACGACACCGACGCCGAATCGCTGGCCGTCAAGGCGGCGGCCGATTTCGGCATGCTCTTTCTCGACGGCCTGGCCGACGGGCTGTGGATTGAAGCTCCGGGCGTGAGCGCCGCGACGGTGGACGAAATCGCCCTGCTGATACTCCAGGCGTCGCGCGTGCGCATGACCCGCACCGAATATATCGCCTGTCCGGGATGCGGCCGCACGCTCTACGACCTGCAGAAGACGCTCTCCGACATCAAGCGGCGCACCTCGCATCTCAAAGGACTCAAAATCGGCGTGATGGGGTGCATCGTGAACGGTCCGGGCGAAATGGCCGACGCCGACTACGGCTACGTGGGCGCGGCAGCCGGCAAAATCACGCTTTACAAGGGGCGCACGGTCATCCGCAAGAACATACCTCAGCAGGAGGCCATCGAGGCGCTGGTGGAGCTCATCCGCGAGAACGGAGACTGGACGGAGGCTTAGAATCGGGGAGGAGGCAGACTATGGAGATATTGCCGCTGAGCTATCTGGGAAACATTCAGTACTTCTCGAAACTCTGTTTCGACGATTGTGTGATAGATGTTTGCGAGAACTATGTGAAGCAGAGCTTCCGCACGAGAGCCGACATCCTGTCTGCCAACGGCCTCATTTCGCTCTCCGTGCAGGTGGCCAAACCCGCCGGGCCCCGATGCCCGGTCCGGGAGATGCGGCTCGACTACTCCAAGCGCTGGCAGCACCAGCATTGGGTTTCGCTCGTGTCGGCCTACAGGAGCTCTCCCTATTTCGACTACTACGAGGAGGCGCTGGCTCCGTTCTACCGTCGCCGTTACGAGTTTCTGCTCGACTACGATGTCGAACTGACCCGCACCCTGCTGCGTCTGCTGGGGTCCGATGCCGAGCTGCGCTTCACGGAATCCTATGCGCTTCCCGAACCCGGCGACCGCGACTGGCGCACGGCGCTCTCGCCGAAGCAGAGAGACAGAAAACCCGACAGCGGGTTCGCGGCGCGTCCCTACTGTCAGGTTTTCGGAGATAAATTCGGCTTCGTGGAGAACCTTTCCGTCGTGGACCTTATTTTTTGCGAGGGTCCGGACTCGCTGCAACACCTAAAATCTTGTCGCCTCGGATGACGGCCCGGTCCGAGAGGCCGCCGCTTCTCACCTCCACTACGTTGCTGTCCATGTTCAGGGCGATGCCCTCCCATTTGAAAATACCCGTTTCTCCCTGCCGGACACCCATCGAAGCGCCGTTTACGAAGAGCTCCACCGTGGGTTGGTTGGAGTAGGCCTTGATGGTCTGCACCTTTTCTCCGCGCACGTTTCTGCGCTTTTCGGTCAGGTACACGAACGGCTCCTCTCGGTTCCAGTTGGCTTTGTAGAGGTAGTAGGCGTCGGCCCGGTAGCTGCGGTCGTAGGCCACGAGTCCCGTGTCGTTCACTCCGCAACGGTCGCCGACCGTGTAGCCGTTGGCTCCGTAGTCGAATATGTTGCCCACGAAAGCGCCCCAGAACATCGAGGAGTCGCTTCCGGCGCGGGTGTTCTTCAGATACTCTTCGTGGAAGTGGGTCTGCCAGCGTTCGGGGTGCCAGCTGCCCTGGGGCGAGGGGCGGTTGAGCTGTTCGGCGGTGTCCTGGTGGTAGGTGGAGCCTCCGGCCGCATAGCTGATGCCCGAACGGAGCGTGTTCCAGTTGCTTTTCAGCTGGTCCATCCACACCAGTACGTCTGCCGGATAGCCCTCTTTCCAGCCCAGTGCCTGGTTCCAGACGATGAGGTCGGTGATGAAGTTGATGTTTCCGTCGCTGTTGCTGGCGGCCACGGTCTTGCGCGAGGGGTCCATTTGCTTGGCCAGCGCATTGAGTTCGGCGATGTAGGGGGTGGGGTCGTTGCCGCGCACGGCCAGTTCGGAAAAGAGGCCCCACATCACCACCGAGGGGTGGTTGTAGAGCTGGTATATCATCTCTTTGAGCTGCCGGCGCCCGTTTTCCTTGAAGTTGTCGCTGTCGATGAATCCCCGGTCGTTGATGTTGGGGGTTCCAATCATCGGTATCTCGGTCCAGACCAGCAGTCCGCGCTGGTCGCACATCGCGTAGAACTCCTCGTTGTAGGGGCCTTCGGCGATGCGTACGGCGTTGGCACCCATTTCGGCGATGATGTCCAGGTCCTGCTCCAGCTGGAAAGGTCTCACGGCCGAACCCACCAGGGCCCGGTCGCGGTACATCACTACGCCCCGCACCGGATAGGGCTCCCCGTTGAGCAGCGCCCGGTTATCGACGATGTCGAAGGTGCGGAAGCCGGTCTTCACTACCAGCGAGTCGTACACCGTGCCGTCGTTGCCCACCAGTTTCACTCCCACGTGGTAGAGGAACGGGTTTTTCACGCCGTTCCACAGGGTGGGATTCTCCACCTCGAACGGCACCGATGCGGTGGTCGTGTTGCTGTTGTCGATGCGCAGCCTGGCGGACGAGGTGGCCACGGTGTCGATTTTCAGCACGCCTTGCAGGGTGACCGAGTCGAGCCGCAAGGTGTCGTAGGCGGTCGTGAAGAGGGTGAGTCTGGTGTGTATCGTCTGTCCTGCGAACTCTTTGGCCGCATCTATCTTAACGGTCACTTTACCTTCGGCCCGTTCGGGCGAGACGTTCGTGGGCATCACGTAGACGCCGCTCGACCCGTAGTCGAGAGGCGATATGGCGATGGGGTCGGTCACGATGATTTCGGCCCCCCGGTGCAGACCTCCGTAGATGTTGCTGAAGGTGGAGGTGGGCAGGATGTCGAGGCTGGGGGCGTTATTGACCGTGACGGCTATCGTATTGTTCTGTCCGAGGTTGAGAAATTGCGAGATTTCGAACACAAAAGCGCTGTTTCCTCCCTTGTGGCCGCCTACGTAGCGGTTGTTGATGTGCAGGGTCGATTCCGTGGCTGCGGCATCGAATTTCAGGAACACGCGCTTGCCCTTCCACTCGGCGGGAGCGGTAAAGACTTTCAGGTAGTTGCCCGTTCCGCGATAGTAGTTGCGGCCGCGTCCGAGCACGTCCTGCCCGTTCCAGGTGTGGGGCAGCGTGACGGGTATCATGCCCTCGGGGGCCGTTTCGTTGAAGAAGAACTTCCAGTCGTTGTTCAGTGAATAGACTTCCCGGGCATGCAGTTGCAGCGAAAAGATAATTGCCAATATGCCAAATAGATAGTGTTTCATAGTCCGATTATTTTACTGCCTCTGTTTCCGCAAAGTTAAAAAAAACACTATATTCGTGCAAAAATAGTGCACGATACCTGTTTGTAGTAACGTATGAATATTCTCGATATTATCATTCTGGCCTTCTTTGTCTGGGCCGTCTATTCGGGCTGTAAGAGAGGCGTGGTCGTTCAGATTGTCGCCCTGGCGGGGCTGGTCGTCTCGTGCTGGCTGGCGCTGCGGTTCGGCTATCGGGCGGGATGTCTGTTCCGTCTCGAAGGGGCGCAGGCCTCCGTCGCGGGCTTCATCGCGGTTTTCGTGCTGTCGATGATTGTGCTCACGCTGCTGGGACGTCTGTGCCGCGGATTTTTCCGCTTCGTGGGGCTCGGCTCGGTCGATAAGTTGCTGGGCGTGTTGCTCTCTTTGGTCAAGATGTTCTTGATTCTGAGCATCGTGCTCTCGGTTTGCGACCGGGTGAACCGACAGACGCACACGGTGCGCGAATCGCTTTTCACCGAATCGAAGCTCTATCGGCCCATGCAGCGGCTGATGGCCGGCATCGCTCCCTACTGGGACGAAATGAAGAGCCGGGTGACGACTCTGGTGACGGAGCCCGACGACGGGGGAAAGGAGGAGCGGTAGCGTATGGCGGAGTTCAGCGGAGTGGTGATTCAGAGCACGGGCAGCTGGTACGAGGTGCGCCGGGACGACGGCACGGTCGAGCGGTGCCGCATCCGGGGCAAACTGCGCCTGAAGGGGGTGCGCTCGACCAATCCCGTGGTCGTGGGCGACCGGGTGAGGTGCGAAACCGACGAATCGGGCGAACATGCCATCGTGGATGTCTCGCCGCGCAGCAACTACATCATCCGCCGGGCGTCGAATCTCTCGAAGGAGTCGCATATCATCGCGGCCAACATCGACCGGGCCCTGCTGGCGGTGACTCTCGCGTCGCCGCCCACCAGCTACGAATTCATCGACCGTTTTCTGGTCACGTGCGAAGCCTACAAGATTCCCGTCGTCATCGCGCTCAACAAGGTCGATATGCTGGAGGAGATGCCGCAGGAGCGCGAGACCTTTCGCAGGGTCTATGCCTCGGCCGGTTACGAAGTGGTAGAAACATCTGCCGTTCAGGGCGTGGGACTCGACCGCATCAAGCAATTGTTGAAGGACAGGGTCACCCTCGTTTCGGGCAACTCCGGCGTGGGGAAGTCCACTTTGGTCAAAACCCTGGAGCCGGGGCTGGAGATACGCACGGGCGAGGTCTCCGAAGCGCACCACAAGGGCCGGCACACGACCACCTTCTCGCGCATGTATCCGCTGCGGGAGGGCGGCTGCATCATCGACACGCCGGGCATCAAGGGGTTCGGTCTCATCGACATCGCCGCCGGGGAGCTCTACCACTATTTCCCGGAGATGATGCGCGTGGGGGCGCAGTGCCGCTTCTACAACTGCACCCACACCCACGAGCCGGGCTGTGCGGTGCGGGAGGCTGTCGAGCGGGGCGAAATCGCATGGCAGCGTTACGAGAGCTATCTCAAAATCATGGAGGAAGATGACAAGTACAGAAAATAGATGGATTGCCGCCCACAGCGGACTGGAGGCGTCGTGGTACGACGAGCGCACCGAATACATGACGCAGTTTCTGCTGGAGAGCCGAGCCGAGGTGTTGCGCCGCACGCTCGCCCAGCGCACCCGTTACATGACCGTCTGCATGGAGAACACGTTCCATCCCCAGAATGCCAGCGCACTGGTGCGCACCTGCGAGGCGTTCGGCATTCAGGACATCCACACCGTCGAGACCCTGTGCCGGTTCAATCCCAATGTCGATATCGTCCGTGGCACCGATAAGTGGGTGGACATCCGCCGCCACCCCTCCACGGGCGAGGCGTTGTCGTCCCTGCGGCAGGCGGGCTACCGCATCGTGGCCACCACGCCGCACCGGCTGGACTGCACCCCAGAGAGTTTCGATGCGACGGGCGGCCCTTTCGCCCTGGTGTTCGGAACCGAACATGCGGGCATCAGCGACGAGGTGATTGAGGCGGCCGATGCGTTCATCCGGATTCCGATGTGCGGTTTCGTGGAGAGCCTCAACGTGTCGGCGAGCGCTTCGATTCTCATCTACATGCTGATGAGTAAGGTCCGCTCTTCGGACATCGACTGGCAGCTGCCCGGGCGCGACCGCGCCGAGATTCTCTTCCGGTGGACGATGGAGAGCGTCAAGGATTCGTATCGTATTCTGATGAAGAGATTCGGATGAAGCCTCCGTTCCGATAAACCGAGTAAAACGTTGTGTATATGAATATACTGAGAAAACAATTTTTGGAGCACGTGGGTCAGACCTCGCCTTCGCCCATGCTGGTGGAGGTGGAACGGGCCGAAGGGGTGTTCTTCTATACGCCCGAGGGAAAACCCTATTTCGACCTCATCGCGGGTGTCTCCGTGAGCAACGTGGGCCATGCCAATCCGGCGGTGGTGAAAGCCGTGCAGGAGCAGGCGGCCCGCTACATGCACATCATGGTCTACGGCGAGATGGTGGAGTCTCCGCAGGTGAAATACGCTGCGCTGATGGCTTCGCAGATGCCCGCCGGACTTCAGAGTTTCTATTTCCTCAATTCGGGCAGCGAAGCGGTGGAGGGAGCCCTCAAGCTCGCCAAGCGGCTTACCGGCCGCAGCGAGATGATAGGGATGCGGAACGCCTACCACGGCTCCACGCACGGTTCGATGAGCATCATGGGCGGAGAGGAGTACAAGAATGCCTTCCGGCCCCTGCTGCCCGACGTGCGGAGCATCCGTTACAACAGTTTCGACGACCTGGCCCTGATAACCGGGCGGACGGCCTGCGTGCTGGTGGAGCCGGTGCAGGGCGAGGCGGGGGTGCGGCTTCCGGCTCCCGGCTGGCTCGAGGCGTTGCGGGCCCGGTGCACCGAGGTGGGGGCGCTGCTCATTTTCGACGAGATTCAGACCGGATTCGGACGAACGGGCGCCTTGTTCGCCTTTCAGAAATACGGCGTGGAGCCCGACATCCTGTGTCTGGCCAAAGCCCTGGGCGGAGGCATGCCGCTGGGGGCGTTCGTCTCCTCGACCGAACGCATGAACCGGCTCACTCATAATCCCGTGCTGGGCCATATCACCACCTTCGGGGGGCATCCGGTCTGCTGTGCGGCCGGTCTGGCGGCGCTGGAGTATATTCTGGACAACGGACTGCTCGGGCAGGTCGAGGCCAAGGGCGCGCTCTACGAACGGTTGGTGGGCGCCATGCCGCACGTGCAGCAGATACGCCGCAGCGGCCTGTTGCTGGCCGTGGAGCTCGGCAGCAGCCGGAAGATGTACCGCATCATGGAGCTTTTCAAGGAGCACGGCATTCTCAGCGACTGGTTCCTCTTCTGCGACACGGCGTTCCGCATCTCGCCGCCGCTCACCATCACGGAGGAGGAAATCGAAGCCAGCTGCCGCCTTATCGAGACGTGTCTGCGGGCATTGTAGCCCTCGGGCGACCGTCGCAGTCGCTCTCTGCAGGCAGTCTGCGGCGCTCCGAAGCCCCTTTTCGCGGACCGGAAGGGTTCCGGCCGGGGCGTTCATGGCAGTCCGGAGCGGCCGAGGCCGTACCGGCGGGGCATTGCCGGAGCAGCCGGGATGTCCGGTTGCGAAGAGTGTATTCTCCCTGCGGCGTTCACGAATCGGAATGCCGGACCGCGAGTGTCCTTCTTTCGCATTTCGGTCATTTCCCGGTGTCGCCTTTCCCGTGCCGGAACTCCCGCCACAGGTGCCGGAGGGCTTCCAGCGGTTCGCGGAAGAGCATCCGGGGGCCGGCATAGCGCATCACCTCCCGCATCCGTTCCCGCATGTCGGGCCTGTAACAGTGAATCGGACACTGTTTGCAGGAGGGTTTCCGCTCTGCGAACCGGCAGTTGCGCAGCCGGTTCGCGGCGTATTCGTTCAACTCCCGGCAGCGGGGACACAGCTCCCGGTTGTGCTCCTTGCCCCGGCAGTAGAGTGCAATCATCTTTCCGACGACCTCCGTTTCGCGTTCGATGCGTGTCATGGTTCCGTTCGTTTTTCGTTGTCGGTCCGCCCGCGGACTGCGGGCCCGACGACTGCAAAATTACGAATTAATATCGTCGCTGCGCACCGCCCCGTCGGTTTCGGCATTGAAAAGAGCGGCCGGGAACATCTCCCGGCCGCTCTGGTCAGTGGTTCTCTTCCGGTTGCGGTCAGAGGGTGAGCGTAAGGCCGCCCACCACCCAGAATCCCGGCATCCGCAGACCGCCGAAATCGCAATAATCGGTCGAGGTGATGTTTGTCATATCGCTGTAAATCTTAATTTTGCCTTTCTCCCATGCGAGTCGTGCATCGAGCAAAAAGTAGGGCGGGTAAGAGACCGTTTCCCCATTGTCGGTGTAGGCTCCGTTGCGGTCGTAGACACTGCCGGTGGCCACGAGCGTGAAACGTCTCAGGAAGCGGAATCCCACGCTTGCGGCCCCTTTGTGCTTCATGTAGTCGAGCGCATATTTCGAGGTCTGCTCTCCGCTGTGCTTGTCGGTCGAAATGTAGCCGTAATTCGCCGAAACGAACTCCACGAAACCGCCGATGCGACAGCGGCCCGCCAGTTCGATGCCGTAGGTGTCCAGACGGGTGATTTGGCGCGATTCCCACAAGGCTTCGTCCGAAGCCCGCACCCAGTCGATGATGTTCTTGCCGTCGCGGTAGTAGAGGGTTCCCGAGGCGTTCCAGGCCCCCCGGTCGTAGGCTGCGTGCAGGCGGTAGGTAATCGCCCGTTCGGGCTTCAGGTCCGGATTGCCGACATAGCCCGTAGCCGTGTAGTAGAGGTCGGTGAAGGTGGGCAGACGCATCGACTGCGTGGCCCCCGCCTCGATGTGCAGGCCGCTCAGGGGCGTATAGCCGCCCGAAAGACTCCACATGAGACTCTCTCCGTAGGGGGTGCTGCTCACGCCGAGCGAACCCGACAGGTCGAACCGGCGGAACTGCTTGGCGTGGCGCAGCCACACGTTGCCCACATGGCGCGATTTGCCGTAGGTGTAGAATACCTCCTTTTCGCCCCGTTTCTTGTGCGGGGTGTCGAGCGGGTCGCCCAGTACGGTGCTGAAGATGTGGTTGAAGGTGTAGTCGCCGCCGAGCGCGGTCGTTCCGGCCGGCGAGTCGTATTCGACCCAGATTTCGGCGCCGATGTTGTCCGTGTTGTGGTAGTTGTAGGGGACGGTGTGCGGGTCGCCGTGTATGAGTTCGAAGCGGTCGTAGTTCTTGCGGTAGCTGACGCTCGAATTGAGGGTGAAGCGTCCGAGGCTTTTGAGCCAGCGTAGCGAACCGAGAAAGGTCTCCGTGTGTTCGTACTGGTCGGGGAAGGCTCTCGAATAGAACCCGTTGGCTCCGAACCGCCGGTTCTGGTAGCCGGCCTGGAAATCGAAGTACCCGGCTCGCGGGCTGTCGTAGTTCATCCGGACGTAGGCGTTCCGGTTCTCGAAGCCCGTGTTGTGGATATACCCGTCGCTGCGGCGGTAGGATGCCGAGCCGAATGCCGAGAATCGTCCGCGGCTGACGGCCCCCGAGAGGTTGGTGTAGAGATATCCGTGCTCTCCGCCATTGAGGTCGAGCCTCAGATAGCGCGGTTTGAGGGGGCGTGTGCGGATATTGACCGCTCCGGCGAATGCGCCCACGCCCGACATGCCGTCGATGAGTTCGATTCCCGCCACGCAGTCCATGTCTATGGGCAGCGAGTGGGTCTGGTGCCCGGTGCGGGCGTCGGTGAAGTTGATGCCGTTGAGCAGCACCATGGTCTGGTCGAAGGAGCCTCCTCTGATTGAGATGTCCGCCTGCGTGCTCTTGCCGCCCCGTTCCCTGAGGTCGATGGAGGGAGACAGGCGCAGGGCGGCTTCGATGGTCTGAAGCGGCGCCGAGGACTGCTCTCCTCTGTCGAAAATGGGGGTCTGGGTCATTGCGCTGCGGGTAGGGTTCTGTTTCCTGCCCGTGACGCCCACCGCATCGAGTACCACGCTCTTGTGCAAAGAGGTGCTGTCCGCGGTTTGGGCGCCGGCAATGTCGCTTGCCAGCAAGATGATGGACATCGCAACAGAGAGGACCCCGATTTTCACATAGCGATGGAGACTGGCGAAGACACCGTAGTTCTTGCGACTCCATCTCTTGAAGCAGGGTACGCTTCTTTTGGTCTGTTGTCGTTTCATCTTGTTTAGATAAGTTGATAATAGTGATTGAAAAAGGCCCCGGCACCGCCCGCCGGCTACGCAGGCGATGCCGTTTCCGGGTGCAAATATAGTCGTTTCGATGAAAAAAAACAGCGGATGCCGGACTTTGCCCGGTGCTGGACGGGAAAAGCCGATTTCCCGAAGCCGAAAAGGGGGGCAAGACCGGTGACGAGGAGCGTACCGCGGGATTAGCGCTCTTCGGCCTTCTGCCCGATGGAAGCGATGAATCGGTCGAGTGTGGCGAGATTGTATACGGAGGGTATGATGCGGAAAGCCTCTTCCAGTTTGGTGCGGGCGCTGTACCATCCGGTACCGTCTGTAATCCAGACGAATTCGAGACCCGCCTGTGCATTGATTTTGGGCGCGATTTCGGAATAGGAGCGGGCCACCTCATTGAGTTTGGAGCCTCCTCCGCTGTAGAAATTGACCTCGATGAGATAGGTTTTCGCTTCGGTGCGAATCATGAAGTCGAATCGCTTTTCGTCGTTTCCCAGGCAGGCCAGAGCCGCAAACTCCTTCGAGGATACCTGCGTCCGGTATGCGATGCCCCGGTTGGCGAATATCGAGGCGACGAGTCTCTCCATGGTCTTGCCGCTTCGGTTTTTGCGGGCGTTCGTATCCAGCCCCGTCTCCACTCCGAAGACGTAGTCCACGAGGTTCGTGATTCTTCTGCTGCTGAAGATGTCCGCCAGTCCCGTTTCCCGGATGAAGGCGACGACTCCTTCGGGCGAGGTGAACAAATTTTCTATGAGGCGGAAGTTCCCGTCTGCGGCGATGTATTTCCGTTTGCTGTTTCTGCGCACGGCGATAAGCATTTCCAGTACGTCGAACACCCGGGGATTCTCGTCCCAGAGTCGGTGCACGGCCTGCTCCAGATTCTCTTTCCCGATGAGAAAGTTCAATTGGTTGAGTTTGATTTCCATTGCCTCGACATTTCGGGAGATTTTGGAGAAGTCGCAGAAAAAATCGAGTGTGGCATTGGTTTCCACCAGTTGCGACATGAACGTGTCGAACTCTTCTTTCGTATGGGCTTGCAGCATGGTGTGTGGCGTGAGGTTTTATGAACAGGCAGGTGTCCGAAGCTATAAGGACGGCGAGACGATGATTTCCGAGATTTCGCCTCGTCTGGCTCCGATGGAGTTGATGGTGCGCGGAACCCGGATGCGTTCGATGCGGAAGTCGCCGTAGAGCCGGTCGAAGAAGCCGTCCGCACAGTCGGAGTTGCTCAGCAGGAATCGGCATTTGTCGGCGACGGAGACGATGAAATCGCGGAGCTGGACTTGATCGTCGTCGTCGAAGCGCTCCGCCGTGTAGGTATTGAAATTGGCCGTCGGACTTACGGGACGGTACGGCGGGTCGAAATAGATGAATGTGCGGCCCTCTATCCTGTTCTGCACGCACCGGTAATCTCCCTCAAGAATTTCCACTTGCTGCAAAATCTGGCTGTCGGCCAGAATGGTTTCGCGGTCGCATATTCTGGGGGCTTTGTATTTGCCGATGGGGACGTTGAACCTACCCTGGTTGTTCACCCGATATAGTCCGTTGAAACAGGTGCGGTTCAGGAAGATGAACAGGGCGGCCGCTTCGACGGGGCCGACTTCTCTGCGGTTGTATGTGTCGCGTTGGAGGGCGTAGAATTCTTTCCGGGCCTCTGCCGTTCGCGGCAGGTATTCGGTTTCCAGTCTTTTCAGCAGCCCTATGAGTTCGAGCGGCGACTCCTTCACGACCCGGTAGGTGTTGATTAGGTCGCTGTTTTTGTCGCAGATGATGGCCCGGGTTATGTTGGAATAGTTGTTCAGCAGATGGAAAAGCAGAGCGCCGCCTCCGACGAAAGGTTCGATGTAGGTGTATTCGGTCGCCGGAAAATCTTTCGGCAGCCGGGCTTCCAGCATGGGAAGTACGCGACCCTTGCCTCCGGCCCATTTGACGAAAGGTTTTGCAGCGGTGTTTTTCATGCCGGCAAAGATACTCCATTTCTTCGGAGATCGGAGTAAAGTGCGAATAAAAAAGAGACCCACCGCAGAGGTGGGTCTCTTTCGATATGCGAATCCGCGGTTCGGATTACTTCTTGCAGCAGCAGCCGAGCTTCGGACCGGCGGCAACCAGTGCCTTGCCGGCTTCGTTGCCGGTGAACTTGTCGAAGTTCTTGATGAAGCGGCCGGCCAGGTCTTTGGCCTTCTCCTCCCACTGCTTGGGGTCGGCATAGGTGTCGCGCGGGTCGAGAATCGCGGGGTCTACACCGGGCAGTGCGGTCGGCACCTTGAAGTCGAAGTAGGGGATGCTCTTGGTCTCGGCCTTGTCGATGGAACCGTCGAGAATGGCGTCGATGATGCCTCTGGTATCCTTGATGGAGATACGCTTGCCGGTACCGTTCCAGCCGGTGTTCACCAGGTATGCGGTGGCACCGCTCTTCTCCATCTTCTTCACCAGCTCTTCACCGTACTTGGTGGGGTGCAGCGAGAGGAATGCGGCGCCGAAGCAGGCCGAGAAGGTCGGGGTGGGTTCGGTGATGCCGCGCTCGGTGCCGGCCAACTTGGCGGTGAATCCGCTCAGGAAGTAGTATTTGGTCTGCTCCGGGGTGAGAATCGAAACGGGAGGCAGCACGCCGAATGCGTCGGCCGACAGGAAGATGACCTTCTTGGCGGCGGGAGCCTTCGATACGGGCTTCACGATGTTCTCGATGTGGTAAATCGGGTAGCTTACGCGGGTGTTCTCGGTAACCGACTTGTCGGAGAAGTCGATTTTGCCGGTAGCTTCGTCCACGGTTACGTTCTCCAGCAGGGCGTCGCGCTTGATGGCGTTCCAGATGTCGGGCTCGTTCTCCTTGGAGAGGTTGATGACCTTGGCATAGCGTCCGCCCTCGAAGTTGAATACGCCGTCGTCGTCCCAGCCGTGCTCGTCG
>JAGBHC010000047.1 GCA_017935625.1 Rikenellaceae bacterium
CCCCCCCCCCACTTCTCTTTTTTCGCTTTGCTTCCGATGGGCTCCGGCCCCTTGCGATTCGGAGGGCTCTGCACTCCTGTCCGCGACCCGGAGCTCTTCGCCGGGTGCGCGTCCGACGGGGCGCGGGGCCTCTATTTTATCGTCACGTGCTTGCTGTGCTCTATCCGTACCGGAGCTCCGTCGTCGCCTTTGACCGAGAGCGTGCCGGTCTGCCAGTCGTTGCACCACGATACCCGGCCGGCGCTGCGGCCGCTGAGGGTCACATTGTCGAAATGCACGTTGTCGATGGTGCTCGTCTCGATGCCTACGGCACTGATGCAGACGCCTGCGTTCACGGCGGTGATGTTCTTGAAGTAGAAGTTACGGAGCGTGGGAGTGCCCTCTTCGAGCGAGACGGGGGCGAGCATCTTCTTCCAGTGCGGCGGCAGCTCCTTGCCCTCGTACTCGGCGGGCAGGACGGAGGTGCTGTATGCCGGATTCCAGTTGAGGTCCACCACGAAAGGCGAACGGACGCCGTCCATCTCCACGTCGGCCACGTAGATGTTCTCGATGGTTCCGCCGCGCTGTACGGTCGATTTGAAGCGCAGGCCGCCGCCGGTGCCTCTCGCCTTGAGGTTGTAGGCCACGATGTTGCGGATGGAGCCCGAGGTCTCGCTGCCGCAGGTGATGAGGCCGCCGCCCAGACCGGCCACGCAGTCGCGGATGACCACGCGTTCGCAGGGGCGGTTCACACGCAGGCCGTCCCAGTCGCGTCCGGCCTTGAGGCAGAAGTTGTCGTCGTTGCAGTTGATGTTGCAGTTCTGCACCAGGACGTCGCTCGACGAATCGACGTCGATGCCGTCGGTGCTGGGGCCTTTGCCCTCGATGTTGTTGCTGATTATCACGCCGTCCACCGTCACGTGCTGCGAGTAGAGGATGTGCAGCGACCAGAATCCGGCCTGATAGATGACCACGTCGCGCACCGTGACGTTGCGGCACTTCGAGATGAGCACGCCGCGCGGGCGGTCGCAGTCGTAGTCCACAATCCAGCGCAGGCCGCGCGGTTCGTAGTCGTCGCGTCGCATCGACCAGTATTTGTCCCAGAAGGGTTTGCCGCGTCCGTTGATGGTTCCGTCGCCCGAGATGGCGGCATTCTCGGCGTCGAGTATGTTCACGAGCGCCGCCGGCCACTCCATCTCGATGCCGGCCACGCGGGTGTCGATGCGTTTGTAGTCGTCGAGGTTCTGGCTGCCGATGAGGGTGGTGCCCTTGGGAACGTGGAAGTCGATGTTGCTGCGGATGAAAATCGAACCGGTCAGGTAGATGCCCGGCTCGAAGGTCACCTTGCCGCCTCCCGCTTCGGCGCAGGCGTCGATGGCGCGTTGGATGGCTTCGGTGTCCAGGGTCACGGCGTCGCCTTTGGCTCCGAACCGATTGACTACGAATACCGCTTGTTTTTCGGGGAAGCTCTGGGCTCCCACCTCCTCTACCCATTTCAGTTCGGGAAACGGATTGGGGCTCTGGGCTGTGGCGGCGCCGAGCGAAAGAAGGGCCGCAGCCGCCGTAAGAATTCTTTTAATCATGATGTCGTTCTTTTTTGTTTTCGGGTGAAAGGATGTTTTTCGGCCGCCCGCGGTCCGCGTCCCGGTGCGAAGGCGCCGGAAGGGGAGCCCTTGGGCGGGCGGCCGCAAGGGCGGCTGCGGGGCCGGTTATTTGTCCAGCTCGATGCAGCCCATGATGAACGGGCCGGTGGCCTTGGCGTCGTTGTCGCGGATTTTTTCGCCGATGTAGTACTCGTAACTACCGTCGCGATAGGGATTTCCGCCCAATCCGCCCACCTGGCAGCAGCGGGTGAGGGTCAGCGTGCCGTCAGGATTCTCCACCAGCAGGGTCTTGCGCAGTCCCTCGAAGGCGTCGAGTGCGTATTTGCGGTATTTTTTGTCCAGGTAGCCCTTGTTCACCGCTTTGGCGTAGGCGTACATGAACTGCGAGGTGACCGAGGCTTCGGGGTAGTTGCCCTCGCGTTCGGGCTGGTCGAGCACCTGATACCACATGCCGCCGCGCTGGTAGCGGGGCAGCACGTCGGCCAGTCCGCGGATGTAGCCCACCAGGCGTGCGTGGCCCTCGTGGCTCTCGGGAATGTAGTCGAGGGCATCGACCATGGCCATGAACCACCAGCCGATGCTGCGGCCCCAGAAGTTGGGCGAATGTCCGGTTTCGGGGTCGGCCCACCGCTGCGAACGGCTTTCGTCCCAGGCGTGGTGATAGAGGCCGGTCGCGGTGTCGTAGGTGTGCAGGTGGCAGAGGGTGAACTGCTTCACCGCTTCGTCAATCCATTCGGGCTTATTGAACTGGGCTCCGTACTGGGCCATGAAGGGAGAGGCCATGTAGAGTCCGTCGAGCCACATCTGGTGCTGGTAGATGAGTTTGTGCCAATAGCCTCCGTCGGTGGTGCGGGGATGACGCGCGAGCTGCGAAACGAGGGTTTCGATGGCCTTGCGGTACTTCTCCTGGCCGGTCTGCTTGTAGAGTTTGAGCAGCACCTTGCCCGAGTTGATGAAGTCGAGGTTGTAGTCGGCCTTATTATAGAGGTGTATCTCGCCGGCGGGATTGACGATGGTGTCGCCCCACTGGGCTACGTAGTCGTAGTATTTGGCGTCGCCCGTCTGCTCCCACATGCGGAGCATGGCGCAGCAGCCCACTCCCTGCGAATAGCCGAAATAGAGCCGGGAGCCGTGGTCGAGCTGCCAGGCTTCGGGGAAGCGGGCCATTTCGGAGTCGGCGAATCGGCGGTAATACTTCTCTTTTGCGGAATTCTGAGCCCCGGCCGGGCTCCACAGGGTCGCTGCCGCCACGAGAGCGGCCGTAAACAGGTGTTTCATCTTCAGGTTTTTGGTTTAGTTCACGACAAAGATACGAATAAGCGAGCGCAAAAGCAAGTTTGCTTGCATTTTGCCGAGCGGGAGTATCTAAGACGCAGTCAAAGATGACGGATAAGCGAGCGCAAAAGCAAGTTTACTTGCATTTTGCCGCGCTCTCCTCCTGCCGGTTTCGCCCGCCGCTCAGAACAGCGACGGTTCCCCCTCGGCCGTCCAGCGTTCCTGCACTCCGTCGCAGAGCGTGTCCGACGGCTGCAGACCGCCCACCAGCAGCGGCGAGCGGGGGTCGTGGCGCCGGTAGTTCTCCAGGGCCGAATCGGGCCGTCGGTTGGCGTAGCAGTATTTGCAGCCGTTGAGGCAGGTGTCGTAGGCCCCGATGTCGCGCGAGGGCATGCACGAACATCCCTTCCGGGTCCCCTTGTGGGGCAGTTTGCGGAAGGTGCGGCCGAGAGCCTGTTCCAGTATCGGTGCGGTGAGACATCCCGAGCGGCCGATGCCGTATGCGGCATAGGATTCGTCCGTGCCGCAGGTCTGCAGCCGCAGGCCGTGCCGCCGGGCCCGTTCGCCCAGCCCGCGGGCCAGCAGGTCGCGGTCGGCGGGGGTGAGCGGAATGATTTCCGGCATGTTGGTCTCCAGCCGCCTGTACATCTCCACGAAGCTGAAGAGCGCGAAACTCACGTGGGGCGCGATGCGTGCGGCCATGCTTTCGAAGCACTCCAGGTGACGGGCGACGGTGTACTTCTCGGTCAGCAGCACCGGGTCGTAGCGCCATACCACCCGGTTGCGGCCGACGCTCCGGGAGAGCTCTTCGAGGGTTTCGATGCTTCGGTCGATGTCCGGCACGCCGGGCTCCACGTCGCGGCCGTAGGCCGTGATGGTGTAGTAGCAGAACACATCGAAGCGGTCGCTGATGCGGTGCAGCCGCGAAAGGATGGGGCGGTAGTTTTTCGAACAGAAGACCACGCAATCGACCGTGTCGGGCGAGAGCCGGTAGCGGTATACGCGGTGCGGAAAGAGCGGATTGCGGACGTAGACCTCGCCCTGTTCGAAACGGTTCAGCAGCCAGTCGCTGTAATAGTTCACCGTGTCGGTTCTGCCTCCGGTGTTGATTATCATCGTTGCCTCCTTGTTTTTGTCGGGGCGCGGGCCCCCTTTTTGCGAAAGAAGCGGGAAACGCCTCGCCGGTGAGACGTTTCCCGCTTCGTGAACTCTGGTTGCCCCCCCCCTGTGCGGAGGGGCGGCGCGGTGCTACTGGTTGTCGCAGCACATTTTGATGTAGGCGTGGTGCGCACCGTAGCGCTCGAAGGCGGCACGGTCGAGCGCCTCCCGGTGGTCGGGATGCGCTACGCTGATAATCAGGCGGGCACGCTCCTGGAAAGTCTTGCCGTAGAGGTTCACCGCACCGTATTCGGTGACGAACCAGTGCACGTGGCTGCGGGTGGTCACGACGCCTGCGCCCAGGGTCAGCTCGGGCGAAATCTTGCTCACGCCCTTGTTGGTGACCGAAGGCATGGCGAGAATGGCCTTGCCGCCCTCGCTGCGCGAAGCGCCGTAGATGAAGTCCACCTGGCCGCCGACGCCCGAGTAGAACTTGGTTCCCAGCGAGTCGGCGCAAATCTGGCCGGTGAGGTCCACCTGCAGGGCCGAGTTGATGGCGGTCACCTTCGGGTTGCGTGCGATGACGAAGGGGTCGTTGGTGTAGCCCACGTCCATCATGGCCACGCCGGGGTTGTTGTCGATGAAGTCGTAGACCTTCTGGCTGCCCATGAGGAAGGTGGAGACCATCTTGCCCTTGTCGATGGCCTTGTTGGCGCCGTTGATGACGCCCTTCTCCACCAGCGGCAGTACGCCGTCGGCGAACATTTCGGTGTGGATACCCAGATTCTTGTGGTTGCCCAGCTGGGCCAGCACCGCGTTGGGAATGGCGCCGATGCCCATCTGCAGGCAGGCTCCGTCCTCGATGAGCGCGGCGCAGTGCTTGCCGATGGCGGTTTCCACCTCGTTGGGCACCGAGAAGTGGGCCTCTTCGAGCGGCTGGTCGTCCTGCACGAACAGGTCGATGGCCGAGGTGTGGATGAATGCGTCGCCGAACGAGCGGGGAACGTGTCTGTTCACCACGGCGATGACGGTCTTGGCCTTTTCCACGGCGGCCAGGGTGGCGTCCACCGAGGTTCCCAGCGACACGTAGCCGTGTTTGTCGGGAGTGGAGACCTGAATCATGGCCACGTCGCAGGGCAGTACGCCGGCACGGTAGAGTTTCTGGGTTTCGCTCAGGAAGATGGGAATGTAGTCGGCATATCCGCTCTGGGTCACCTTCCGGACGTTGCTGCCCACGAAGAACGAGTCGAGCTGGAAGATGCCCTCGAACTCGGGAGCCGCATAGGGTGCGGGGCCTTCGGTGTGCAGGTGGTGGATGTGTACGTGTTCGAACTCCTTCGCGGCACCGCGGGCCACCAGCGCCTTAATCAGACACTGGGGGGCGCTCGCCACCGAGCTCAGGTGGATATGGTCGTGGCTCTTCACAACCTTCACAGCCTCTTCGGGCGTGATGAATTTAATCTGAGTGTTCATTTATGAAATAGGTTTTTCAAAGTTCCTTAACGTCGCGTGTTCCGGGCGGGCCGGACCAAAAGTGCTACAAAATTAGAAAACGCCCCGTTAAAAGCCAAATTTTTGCGCCTCCATTTGCGCCTTCCGGAAGAGAAAACGGTCGTTTCGGGCCGGCAATGTGAAAAAAATAACAATTAAAGTTGCTTAATTGGAAAGAAAACTATACTTTCGGACTTCGAAACAAGACCCGTTCCGCGACCCTCCGGTCGATTACGAACAGACAACAAATACCAAACTTACGACATATTCTTTATGGACAAACTCAATGTAAAGGAATTGGATGACGTCGTCATCCGTTTCTCGGGAGATTCGGGCGACGGCATGCAGCTTACCGGCACGCTCTTCTCCGACACATCCGCCCTGCTGGGAAACGGCATCTCCACCTTTCCCGACTATCCGGCCGAAATACGCGCACCGCAGGGTACGGTATCCGGAGTCTCGGGTTTCCAGGTGCACTTCGGCAGCGACCGGGTCATCAATCCCGGCGACTACTGCGACGTGCTGGTGGCCATGAATCCGGCGGCGCTCAAGGCCAACGCCAAGTGGCTCAAGAAGGGGGCCACGGTCATTCTCGACGGCGACACGCTCGACGAGAAGCACGTGGCCAAAGCGGGTTTCGCCACTTCGGACCCCATTGCGGAGCTCGGACTGGGAGACCATAACGTGGTGGTTCCCGCCATCACCTCCCTGACCCGCGAGGCGCTCAGCGGACTGGAGCTCGACAACAAGAGCGTGGTCAAGTGCAAGAACATGTTCGCACTGGGCATCTGCTTCTGCCTCTACAACCGGCCGATGGACCACGCCGAACGCTATATAAACGGCAAATTCGCCAAGAAGAATCCCGTGGTGGCCGAGGCCAACATCCTGGCCCTCAAGGCGGGCTACAATTACGCAGCCAACACCCACGCTTTCGCCAACACCTATCGGGTCGCTCCCGCCGACCTGCCCAAAGGCACCTACCGCAACATCAGCGGCAACGTGGCTACGGCCTGGGGCTTTCTGGCCGCTTCGGAGAAGAGCGGACGGCCCCTCTTCTGCGGCTCCTATCCCATCACGCCCGCCACGGTCATTCTCGAGGAGCTGGCCAAACGGCGCGACCTGGGCGTGAAGGCCGTTCAGATGGAGGATGAAATCGCGGGCATCTGCACCGCCATCGGCGCCGCATTCGCCGGCAACTTCGCCGTGACCACCACTTCGGGCCCCGGACTCTCGCTCAAGAGCGAGGCGCTGGGCCTGGCCGTGATGACCGAACTTCCGCTGGTGGTGGTGGACGTGCAGCGCGGCGGCCCCTCGACGGGCCTGCCCACCAAGACCGAGCAGAGCGACCTGAACCAGGCCCTCTACGGCCGCAACGGCGAGTGCCCCGTGGTGGTCATCGCCGCCAGCACCCCGAGCGACTGCTTCGACTTCGCCTTCACCGCCGGCAGGATTGCCATGGAGCACATGACCCCCGTCATTCTGCTCACCGACGGTTTCATCGCCAACGGCAGCCAGCCCTGGAAGATTCCCTCCATGGCCGACTATCCCGCCATCTGTCCGCCCGTGGCCCGGCCCTCGGACGAACCCTACATGCCCTATCGCCGCGACGAGAAGAAGTATTGCCGCACCTGGGCCTTCCCCGGCACCGAAGGGCTCGAACACCGCGTGGGCGGACTGGAGAAGGACAAACTCAAGGGCTGCGTCTCGCACGACCCGCAGAACCACCAGTACATGACCCGCGCCCGAGCCGAGAAGGTGGCGCGCGTGGCGGACTGCATTCCCCGTCAGGAGGTCGTCGGCGAAAAGACCGGCGAGCTGCTGGTGGTCGGCTGGGGCGGTACGCGGGGCAATCTGCAGACCGCGGTCGAGCAGATGCAGCGCGAGGGCGAGCGCATCTCGCTGTGCCACTTCAACTACATCAACCCGCTGCCCCGGGGCGTGGAGGAGATTTTCGCAGGGTTCGACAAAATCGTGGTCTGCGAGCTCAACGAGGGTCAGTTCGCGAACTATCTGAGAAGCAATTTCCAGCAGTTCGAATACCTCCAGTTCAACAAGTGCGAGGGACTGCCCTTCACGGTCGTGGAGCTGAAAAACCGTTTCAAACAACTTTTAAACCGATAAGATATGGAGACACAATATAAATATACGCCGGCCGACTTCAAGAGCGACCAGGAGGTCAAGTGGTGTCCCGGTTGCGGCGACCACGCCATACTCAGCGCCGTGCAGCGGGCGCTGCCCCAAATCGCCGAGCAGACCGGTACGCCCCATTCGCGATTCGCGTTCGTGTCGGGCATCGGCTGTTCGTCGCGCTTCCCCTACTACATGAAGACCTACGGCTTCCACTCCATCCACGGACGTGCGAACGCCATCGCCACGGGCGTCAAGACGGCCAATCCGGAACTCAACGTGTGGGTGACCACCGGCGACGGCGACTCGCTGGCCATCGGCGGCAATCACTTCATCCATGCCATCCGACGCAACATCGACCTCAATGTCATTCTGTTCAACAACGAGATTTACGGACTGACCAAGGGCCAGTATTCGCCCACCTCCAAACTGGGCAAGATTACCAAGACCTCGCCCTACGGTACCGTCGAGCAGCCGTTCATTCCCGGCGAGCTGGTCATCGGCGCCAAAGGCTCGTTCTTCGCCCGCTCCATCGACGTGGAAATCGCCACCACGCAGGAGTGTCTGGTGGCCGCAGCCGCACACAAGGGCATGTCGGTGGTGGAGGTGTTGCAGAACTGCGTCATCTTCAACGACAAGACCCATGCCGCCTTCGCGGGCGACAAGGCGCTGCGGGCCGAGCACACCATCGTGCTGCGCCACGGCGAGAAGATGACCTTCGGAGCCGACAACCGCAAGGGTCTCGTCTTCGAGGACATGCAGCTCAAGGTGGTGACCATCGGCGAGAACGGCGTCACGCTCGACGACATCCTGACCCACGACGCCCACTGCAAGAGCACGGTGCTCCACTCGATGCTGGCGGGGATGAAATATCCCGACTATCCCGTGGCGCTCGGCGTGATTCGTTCGGTGGACGAGCCCTCGTACGCCGACGAAGTGGAGAAACAGATAGAGGAGGTGCGGGCCCAGTCGAAAATCAAGTGCGTGGACGACCTGCTGCACAGCGGCGCCACCTGGACCATCGAGTAGACTCCTCACGGCGAACTCTTTCGGGCGGTTCCGGCGCCGGCTGTCGGCTGCGGGGAACCGCCCGTCGTTTCATCCGGCGCCGGCTTCGGCCGCTTCTCCGGCATTCAGTTCATTCATTCAATATCCGGTTCTTATGAAAAAAATCGATTTGCTGCTTCTTTTTCTTCTACTGAGCGCCGCTGCCGCGGCGCAGCCCGCTCTGCCGGAAGGTACCTCCGTTTCGGAAACGGCGCTCTTCGAACGCGAATATCCGCGTGTGGACGGCGACCGGCGGGTCTATTTCAGACTCTATGCCCCGCAGGCCGCCGAGGTGGTGGCCGACTGCTGCGGCAAGGTGCCCCTCACCCGGAGCGACGACGGCTGGTGGACCGGCCGCACGGAGCCGCTGGCCGTGGGGTTCCATTTCTACCACTTCCTCATCGACGGCGTTACGGTGGCCGACCCCGAAAGCCGGACCTATTGCGGCAGCTTCGGCCGCAGCAGCGCCGTGGAGATTCCCGAGGGGGCGGAGGGCGACTACTACCGTCCGCAGAACGTGCCCCACGGACAGATGCGTTCGGTGGTCTACTATTCGGAGTTCGAGGGCAAATACCGGCGCTGCTTCGTCTATACCCCGGCCGAGTACGAGACTTCGCCCGAAAAGCGCTATCCGGTGCTCTATCTCCAGCACGGCATGTGCGAGGACGAAACCGGCTGGCCCAATCAGGGCAAGGCCAACTTCATCCTCGACAACCTCATCGCCGCCGGCGGGTGCAAGCCGATGATTGTGGTGATGGACAGCGGAAACTGCGGCATTCCGTTCCGTGCGCCCCGGGGCGAAGACCCCGGTGCGGCCCGGGCCCGTTTCGGCGCTACGTTCATTCCCATTCTCTTGCAGGATATCGTTCCGGCCATCGACCGGGAGTTCCGCACGCTGGCCGACCGCGAACACCGGGCTATGGCCGGGCTGTCGTGGGGCGGCCACCAGACTTTCGAGGCGGTGTTGCCCAACCTCGACAAATTCGCCTACCTGGGGAGTTTCAGCGGGGCTCTGTTCCTGAGAGAGAACGACCTGGAGAGCGTCTACGGCGGTGTGTTCCGCGACAGCGGGGCCTTCAACGACAAGGTGCGCGTGATGTTCCTGGGTATCGGCAGCGAGGAGAATTTCGGCACGAAACAGCTCAGCGAGTCGCTGACCCGCCGGGGCATCCGCAACACCTTCTACGAATCGCCCGGCACGGCCCACGAGTGGCTCACTTGGCGGCGCTGCCTGCACGAGTTCCTGTCCCTCCTCTTCCAGGAGTAGCCGGAGAACGGGACTCTCCGGCAAAGTAGACCACCGAACGCATCTGTCCGTGGGGCACGTTCTGCGGACGGAAGTAATCCCCCTCCGCCCCCTCGGGAGAGCCGTCCACCCGTCTTCTCCGCCCGTCTTCTCCATCTGTTTTGTTCTAAAGGTCTGTCCACTTTTGTGGACGGACCTTTTTTTAAGGTGAGGGGTTTCGTTTTGAGAGTTTTGAGAAGAGGGGGCGTCCCGAATAGGAGAGAGGCGCTTTTGTCGAGTGGTGGTATCCCGTTTCGTGGCAGCTTTTTCGGAGCACGGGGTGTTTTTGCTTCGAAAGGAAATTTTTTGTGGTGCGGAAGGTGTTCTTTTGTGCGAGTTTTTTTGAAAAGCGGGAGCTCGTTTCGCTTTGAGATTTTTTGAGAAGAGGGGGTTCGTTCCGAATGGGAGAGAGGCGCTTTTGTCGAGTGGTGGTATCCCGTTTCGTGGCAGCTTTTTCGGAGCACGGGGTGTTTTTGCTTCGAAAAGAAATTTTTTGTGGTGTGGAAGAGGTTCTCTTGTGCGAGTTTTTTTGAAAAGAGGGAGCTCCTCGTCTCTTCTGCTCGCCGCATGACCGTAGTCTGTCTTATCCGGACCTCGGACCGGAATGCAATCACCCGGGCCGGATATCCGAGAGGAAGAGTCCGACGCTCCGGTGGAGACAGAAAGTTCTGAAACGAAATCCGATAGAAAGAGTCGCATGCGGTTCGATAGCTTTCCGAAAACTCTTCGGAAGACGCGGAACTATGAAATAAGGACACGAACCGTTTGCAAGCAAATAAAAAATTGTTAATTTTGTTAGAAGAAAAGATAGGCGGCTGAAGCTCCGCGAGGAGAGAGGCCGCCAGCTGTTTGTCAGTTCACGAAGGCCCAAAACGAAAAAAAACGGCAGACAAACGGTCGGGAACGCGTACCCGAAACGCGCGATTCCCGGCTGGTTTGCATTCTGCTGTTTCCGAATTGGACCTCGGGTGAACTGTAATGCGTCAGTCGGGTTTCGCGCACTTTTTAAGATAATGACAAAAGCGTGTAAGAATGGCTGTTATACCTCCGACCGTTTCCGGACGGTTCGTTCCGGGCGAACTTTATCTGTTTCACCGCAGCAATGCCGATTGTCCGGCGTCGGGCAGCCTGTGGGGGCTTTTCGACCGGAGCGAAGCGGGAGTCGTCCGCCTGGAGTCGAGCAGCCGGGATTTGCACGGTTTCCGGTTCCGACACCCGCTCCCCGACAGTTACCGCTACTCCCGTCCTGCGACCCGCGACGAATACCGGGACTATTTTTACAATCTGGGATATTATGAATGCC
>JAGBHC010000048.1 GCA_017935625.1 Rikenellaceae bacterium
CTATTCACTATTCACTATCGCTTCTCCCCTCCTACCCGACTCTTCGCTCCCTCCATTCTCCGCCCCGTGTCCGCCCCGTCTTCCGTCCCCGCGTCCGCCCGCACTGCGGGATGCCGCACGAGGTACGGTTTTTGCGCCGAACCGGGTCCGGCCAAAAGGTTTCGCGCCCGGCTCCGCACGCATCCGTGCGTCCCGGCTCCCGCCCCGGGTGCAGACAGATGAAGAAAGGAACAGCTCCCAAAAATTGAGGCAAGTCGGGAAAAACAAATTTCCATCCCCCCAAAAGCAATAAGTCAAGGCAGGACGACAAGAGCTCTCGAAAAGGCAATCAGTCCCGAGAACACAAACGCCACAGCCGCCATCCGACCCCGAAAACAGTCGAATCGGGGAAAGGCAAGTCGGGGAAAGGCAATCTCCCCGAAACCGAGACGAGTCGGAGAGACCGATGCGATTCCTCGGAACAAACTATCCGGCGGCGGACCTCTTCCCTGTTCGGAAGAAATCCGCCGCCGGATAGTTCGATTATCCATCCATGCGGCCGGAGCCGTCGTCCGGCACGGCCGCAGGAGCGTTCGCTAAAGCTTATCGGCGTGAGCCAGCAGATACTCCTCGGCCTCCACGCTCCACAAGCCCTTGTTGCGGTCGCAGATTTCGGCCAGCGCAGCGTACACCGGATTGCTCTTGCCCTTCTCGGCGAAATCGGCAATCGGCGTGAGCGGCATCTCCACATGCGTGTAGATGAGCTTCTTGCCGCCGGGAATGGACGTGAGGTTGAGCGTGGTGTCGATGACGGTGTTGATACCGCCCACGTGGGTCACCAGACCTGCCGGGTCCAGCCCCTCGCCCATCATCGCCAGCGCCTCCTTCATGTCGTCGGTGTTGCCGCCGCTGGTTCCCACCACATGGGTGTAGGCATAGTGCACGTTATAGAAGTTGAGCGGAGCCTTGAAATCGGTCTTCGAAGGGCCTGCGAAGAAGTTGAGGCAGCCGTCGAAAGCCAGAATGCCGTCGGCCTGCTCCACCACCGGAGCTACGGGAGCGAAGACGAAGACGTCGTTATAGCCCGCTCCGCCGGTCAGTGCCTTGAGTTCGGCCACCGGGTCGGCCATCGCACCGGTATTCACGTACTTGAGTTCGATTCCGTTCTCGGCGGCGTGTTCGGGCGTATAGAGCGACGCGGCACGGTCGAGACGGCTCTGGTCGATGTCGGTCACCACCAGCAGACGCGGTTTGCGGTCGCGACGGTTGATGGCGTAATTGACCGCAGCCAGGCCCATGGGGCCCACGCCCGCCAGCACGGCCATGCAGCCGCCGTCCACGATTTCCATCTTGTGCACGTAGCTGCCGGGAGTGATGTGGTAGTTGGCGTGCATGGCGCCGATGACGCACGAAAGGGGCTCCGAAAGCGAGGCCGGATAGTAACCCTTGCCCGTGTAGTTGAGCAGGCAGCCGTGTTCCATCACCTCGTTGGGGATAATCACATAGGTGGCGTCGCCGCCGATGTACTTATAGGAGTATCCCGGCGCGCTGAGCACACCCACCGGACCGCCCTCGTAGTTGAGCGCAGGCTGGATGGAGAACTTCTCACCCGCCTTGAAGCGGTCGGCCCACTTGGCACCCACCTCCACGATTTCGCCGGCGAACTCGTGACCGATAATCACCGGATTCTGAGCCACGTCGCGGGGAACGCGCTTGTGCGTGTCGGCCTGATGCGACGCCTTGTAGGAGGACATGCAAATGCTGTCGCAGACCACCTTGGCCAGAATTTCGTCCTCGCCGATGGCCGGCAACTCGAACTCCTCCAGACGAAGGTCGTCCTTACCGTATAATCTTACTGCTTTTGTCTTCATGGTTCTTGTTAGGTTTTGATTTCTTGGTTACGTTAGCTGAGCATCACCTGACCGCCGGTGACGGGAACCGCCTGACCGGTTTCGCAGGTCTGTTCGATGAGGTAGAGCACCGCCTTGCATACGTCCGCCGGAGCGCAGCCCTTGCGCATGGGCACCTGGGCCATGTAGAACTCGCGGACATCCTCCACGGTCTTGGCTCCCGGCACCTTGCCGGCATTGAGATACTGCACGAACAGGCCGTTTACGGGGTCGCTCCACAGCGGTCCGTCGTAGAAGTTGCCCGGGCACACCGAGTTCACCTTCACGCGGAACGGCGCCAGCTCCAGCGCGAACGACTGGGTGAGACCGATGCCGCCGAACTTGCCGCCCGCATAGGCGAAGTTGGCTTTCGAGCCCCGAAGGCCGCTCTTGGAGTTAATCTGGATGATATCGCCCCAATTCTCCTCGTTGTAGCGGTTCTGAAGCTTCATCACCCGGCTGGCCACCTTGGCGCAGAAGAAGTAGGCGTTGTAGTTGATTTTGGTCACCAGCTCGAAATTCTCGGGCGTCATGGCCTCCAGACCGCCCGCACGCAAGATGCCCGCGTTGCTGACGAAGACGTCCAGTCCGCCGAACGAGCAGACAGTGCTCTTTATCAGCGCATTCAGGCTATCCATATCGGCCACGTTGGTCTTTACGAAGATGGCCCGGTTGCCGCCGGAGGTCATCGCATTGAGGTTCTCGGCCGTCCGGGCACCCACCGTCTCGTTGAGGTCGGCCACCACGATGTTGGCACCCTCCTTTATCAGGCATTGGGCGATGCCCTCGCCGAAGCCCTGGGCGGCACCCGTGATGATGAAGATTTTGTTCTCCACCCGGCCCGCACTGGCTGCGGCACTCACCTTGCGGCGATAGTTCTCCACCTCCCAGTTGTCGATGAAGTCGATTTGCTCGCGGGTCATGGGATGTTCGCCGCCGAACGACTGGGCCAGCCAGGCGACTTTCATCATGTCGGTGTAGACCTCGGCGACGATGCCGCAGCCTTTGGCGTTGTCGCCCACGGCCACCAGACCGATGCCCTTGATGACGAGCACCTTCGGAGCATATCCGTTCTGAGCTTTGTAGGCCTCGATTTTCTGCTCGGCCTGCGCCAGCAGCTCCTCCCGGCTCTCGGCCGCAAGATAGACGTACTTCGACTTGCAGTAGACGATGGCATCGGGCGAGAAGGGTGCGGAAACCTTCGCGAAGCGCTCCTCGCTGGCTGCGAACCACTCGACGAGCCGGTTGTTCACCACCTTGAGGGTCTTCACGTTCTCACCCCGGCTGAGCATCATGCGCACGGCGGGAATCACCTCGCTCACGCAGTCGCACACGGGAGCCTCGCCCTCGGGCAGCGGCTCTTTCACCTCTTTCTCGATGGCGGCGAGCAGCTCGGTGTAGACGGCCTCGACCTCCTCGGGACTCTCCGCCCCCACGAACGCGCCGTGGTTCTGCAACAGAATCGCCTTCGGTTCGCAGCCGTGCTCGGCCACATACTCCACGATGCTGTCGTACACCTTGCGGAAGAGCACGTATCCGGGGTCGGTGTAGGGGATGTAGAGCACCTTGCCGCCGAACAGGCGACGGGTCTGCTCCTCGGCCTGCACGCTCGACATCAGACCGTTCACCACGGTCGGATGGAGGTGTACCACGAAGCTGGCGCTCAGTGCGTTGTGCAACGAAGTCTCCACCGACGGACGACGGTCGCGGGTGATGCAGGCCGCAGCCAGGTCGTTCTTCACCTCCTCTTCGCGGGTCGCCGAATCGGCACTGTAATCTTTGGTTGCCATGAGGTTGAGCTTGGCACGGTCGAGCACGGCGAACCCATCTTCGGTGATGGTCGCCAATGCGCATCCGCTGGCCTTGACCCACAGCTTGTCCTCGCTCTTGTAGGAGGTATTGCCGCCTCCCGCAATCACATAGCGGCTGTCGCAGCCGTATTTGCGCGAAATTTCTATCAGTTGTTCTATCTGTTTCATCTGTTTTGAAGTTTTAAGCGATTACCGATTTGATGACCCGGTCGCCGCGCACGATGAATTCGTCGCGATGCTCCGTGTCGGCATGGCCTTCGGCATCGACGTAGCCCTTTTCTCCGTGTTCCACCAGGTCCTGATGGGCCGCCACGACGCACGCGCCGCAGTAGTTGATGTACTTCAGGCGCTCGGTGAGCTCCGCTCCGCCCCGGGCCGAAAGTTTCACTGGCTCCATGGCCGGCGTGTTGTGCTCGGTTCCGAACGTCACCACGAATCCCCGGTCGTGCAGATACCCGGCATACTTCTCCAGCACCTCGACGCTGTTGCGCGTGGTGATGAACTCCACCGACCAGATACCGCGTTTGCGCAGCGTCTCGGCGCACTTCTCGAGGTCGCCCTCGAAATCGGTGAATCCGCCCTTGGCGTCGTCGGCCAGGAACGGATAGGTGGGAATTCCGCCCGCAGCGAGAATAATCTTCTTGACGGTCTCCATCGGCAGGAACGCCTTGGGGTCTTCGGGTACGAACGCACCGCCGCCCGCCTTGAGCAGGTTGCCGCGGATTTCGTTCTCCACAGCCGCCGGATTGTCGAGGCTCGACTTGAGGGGCTTGCCGTTGAAGACGGTCTCGTAGAAATCGGCCATCGCCGCCCGGTCGTCGCCGAACTTCTCGGCCACCTTCATCCGCAACGCCTTGGCCAGATGCCGCTCGCGGATGGAGCCCTTGGTCAGCTCGCGCTCGATTTCCCCGAAGTTGAGCCGGAAGCCGGCGCCTATCTTGTCGAGAATCTCGTTCATTTTGCCGCACATGCGCTGCACGTGGGCATTGGACTCCCCGCGCACTTCGGCCAGCTGTTCGGCGCACTCGCCCTCGAGAATGACCGGATAGGCCAGCCCCTTGCCGCTCAGGTAGGTACGACCCGGATTGTTGGGGTCGTTCACCCGCACGCCGGCCTGCTGGTCCTCGGCATTCAGCGAGATGAACTCGATGTTGAACATCGGATAGAGTTTGCGCTTCAACGCCTCCCGCTTCCACTCGGCATAGCCGTCGAGCGAATAGAAGTCATTGATTCCTACGACCTTCACTCCCTCCTGTGCCGCCTGGTCGAGCGCGTCGCTCAACCGGGCGAAAGCACTGAAGGAGTAAGGGGTATGGAGGTGGGCATTGACATCCGCCACCTCCATACGCTTACAGTTGCATTTGCTGTTCATTTCAGGTAGTTTTCAGGTTATCGGCAGCTCCGGTCAGATACCGGCCTTGGCACGACGCACCAGTTCGGCATCGGTCAGGTTGTACCCGGGCACATAGTCCTTGATGGGAGCTATCTTCTCGTGATAGGCATCCACGAACCACTGCGGCTGCGGGAAGAAAGCCTCCTCCAGCTCGTGGCAGGGGGTAATCCAGTTGCGCGAACCGAGCACCACGGGTGCGGCATCGAGGTAGTCGAAGGCCATGGTGGTGACGTTGGCCGCCAGGTCGTTGAGGAACGAACCGCGTGCGGTCGCGTCGCCGGCGATGATAATCTTGCCGGTCTTCTTCACCGAAGCGAGCACCTTGTCGTAGTTGAAGGGAACCAGCGAACGGGCGTCGATGACCTCGGCGCTGATGCCGTACTTCTCGAACAGGTCGGCCGCCTTCATGGCACGGTAGAGCGTCGCACCGATGGTGAGGATGGTCACGTCGCTACCCTCGCGCTTCACGTCGGGTTCGCCGATGGGAATTTCGTAGTACTCCTTCGGCACGCCACCCTCGTGGAACTGCTCGCCGATGTCGTAGATGCGCTGGCTCTCGAAGAAGATAACGGGGTCGGTGCCCTGCAAAGCCGAGCACATGAGGCCCTTGGCATCGTAGGGAGTGGCCGGGAATACCACCTTCAGACCCGGGATATGGGTGCAGAGCGAAGTCCAGTCCTGCGAGTGCTGGGCGCCGTACTTGCTGCCCACCGACACGCGCACCACGACCGGCATCTTGAGGATGTTGCCGCTCATGGCCTGCCACTTGGGAAGCTGGTTGAAGACCTCGTCGCCGCAGCAGCCCAGGAAGTCGCAATACATGATTTCGGGAATCACGCGTCCGCCGCACATCGCATAGCCGATGGCGGTGCCGATGATGGCCGCCTCGGAGATGGGCGAGTTGAACAGACGGTGGTAGGGAAGCGCCTCGGTGAGACCTCTGTAAACGGCGAACGCACCGCCCCAGTCGCGGTTCTCCTCACCGTAGGCCACCAGCGAAGCGTCCTTGTAGAAGCGGTCGATGATGGCCTCGAACAGACCGTCTCTCAGACCGAAAGTCTTCATCTTGGAGAAGGGCTTGCCGTCCTTGTCGAAAGCGAAACGCTCCTTGCCGGCCAGCTGCTTCACGCGGGGATTCTCCTCCATGGGGTGATTCACGTCGGGCTTGGCGTCGCTCATCGAATCCACGCTGCCGTTGGAGAACATCATCTCGCCCAGCTGCTCGCTCTCCTTGACCAGGTCCATGCGGGGCGACTCCTTCTCGTCGATAGCCAGCTTGTACATCTCGAAGATGACGCTCTTCATCTCCTGCTGAATCTTGTCCAGCTCGGCCTGAGTGGCCACGCCGGCCTCGATGAGCTTCTCGCCGAAGCCGCGGATGCAGTCCACATCCTCCCAGGCCTTAATCTCCTCGGGAGTACGGTAGGTCGAGGCGTCCGAAGGCGAGTGACCGCTGTAACGGTAGGTTACGATATCGAGCAGGGCCGGACCCTTCTTCTCTTCGAGCAGGGCCTTCTTGCGGCGGAAGCCGTCGATAACGGCCAGCGGATTGTAGCCGTCCACCCGTTCGGCGTGCATCGAATCGACATTGAAGCCGGCTGCGATGCGGGCAGCGAAGTCGTAGCCCTCGGTCTCGCCGCGGGTCTGTCCGCCCATCGCGTACTGGTTGTCCATGATGCTGAACAGCACGGGCAGTCCGCCCTTCATGTCGCCCTCCCAGAGCTGGGTGAACTGGTCCATCGACGCGAAGGTCATGCCCTCCATCACCGGACCGCGGCCCAGCGAACCGTCGCCGAGGTTGGCCACCACGATGCCTTTCTTGCGGTTTACCTTTTTATAAAGAGCGGCACCCACGGCGATGCTGCCGCTGCCGCCTACGATGGCGTTGTTGGGATAGATTCCGAACGGCGTGAAGAAGGTGTGCATACTGCCGCCCAGACCCTTGTTGAAGCCGGTCACACGCGCGAAAATCTCGGCCATGGCGCCGTAGAGCAGGAAGCAGATGCCCAGGTCCTTGGTGGAACCGCCCTTGAAGCCCTTCTTGGCTACGGCCAGCGTGGCGCCGCCCCAGAAGTCGTCCATCACCTGCTGCAGCTCCTGGTCGGAAAGCAGCTGGATGGAGCGCAGACCCTTGGCCAGAATCTCGCCGTGGCTGCGGTGCGAGCCGAAGATGAAGTCGTCGGTGGTCAGGTTGTAGGCCATACCCACTGCGGCGGCCTCCTGGCCCATCGACAGGTGGGCGGGACCGGGGTTGTTGTAATCGACGCCGTTGTATCCGCCGGTGGTCTTCACCAGGTTGAGCATGGTCTCGAACTCACGGATGACGAACATATCGCGATAGATTCTCTTCAGGTCCTCTTCGGTGAAGTTCTTGGCCGCGAGCTCCTCCTTCACGGTCTTCTTATACTGGTTCACGGGAATGGTTGCGAACTTAATCTCACCCGGCTGTCTGAGCACGGCAGGGTCTACGAATTGTGATTTAGGCATAGTTTTATTCTGTTTTGGTTCTTTATTATACATTCGGTGCGAAAGTTTCCTCTCGCCTCTTCCCGACGGGAAGAGGCAAAAACAGGGATTCGCCTTGCGGCGAACCCCTTTTCATCTATTTGATTGCGAATACCGTCTCCTTGAAAATCTCCGACACGGTGGGATGCGGGAATACGACCTCCTCCAGCTCCTTGACCGTCAGTTCGGCCTCGATGGCCATGCAGGCTCCGTAAATCATCTCGCTCGACGGATTGCCCAGCATGTGCACGCCCAGCACTTCGCCGTACTTCTCGCCGACGAGCACCTTGCAGACGCCGTTGCCGCCCTCGTTCTCGGCCACGAAACGGCCCGCATAGGCCATCGGCAGGGTGGCTACCTTGTAGGCGATGCCCTTGGCCTTGGCGGTCTCCTCGGTGAGGCCCACGCCGCTGATTTCGGGATTGGTGTAGACCACGCCGGGGATGGCGTCGTAGCGCATGATGTCCTCGCGGCCGGTGAGGTTATTGACCACCACCTCGCCTTCGCGGCTGGCGGTGTGCGCCAACAGCGAGAAGCCCGTCACGTCGCCGGCTGCATAGACGCCCGGCACGTTGGTGCGCATCTTGTTATCGACCTTGATGCCGCCCCGGTTGAGCTCCACGCCCAGCGTCTCCAGACCGAATCCGGCAGTCACCGGACGACGGCCCACGCTCACCAGAATCTTGTCGCCGGTGACGGTGAACTCCTTGTTCTGCTTATCGACATAGGTAACGGTGTTGCCGTCGATTTTGGTCACGCGGCACGAGAGGTTGAAAGCCACGCCCTTCTTGGCGTAGATGTCGCGCAGCATGGCGCTGAGCTCCTTGTCCAGTCCGCCCAGAATCTCGGGCAGCATCTCCACCACGGTCACCTGCGTGCCGAGGCTGTTGTAGAAGCTGGCGAACTCCATGCCGATGACGCCGCCGCCGATGATAACCAGGCTCTTGGGCTGCTCCTTGAGGGCGAGAATCTCGCGGTTGGTCAGAATGACGTCGCCGGCCTCCTTCAGGCCCGGAATGGGAGGTACGAAAGCCTCCGAACCGGTACATACCAGCAGATTGGCGGCCAGGAAAGTCTCGCCGTTGCAGGTGATGCGGATGCCCTCGGCGCTGCGGCCCTCAATCATGGCATTGCCCTTGACCACCTGCACGCCGTTGGCCTTCATCTTGGCGCCCACGCCGCCGACCAGCTTGCGGACCACCTTGTTCTTCCGGTCCACGATTTTGCCGAAGTCGAACGAAGCCTCCTTGGCATAGACGCCGTACTTGTCGCCGTGCGTCGCATAGTCGTACACTTTGGCGCTGTAAAGCAGCGTCTTGGTGGGAATGCAGCCTTCGTTGAGGCACACGCCGCCCAGCTCCCGCTTTTCGAACAGCACCACTTTGAGTCCTTTGCCGCCCGCTCTTTCGGCAGCCACGTAACCGGCGGGACCTCCGCCTATAATCGCTAAATCAATCATTGTTTCCGATTCGTTTAAAAGTCAATATCCAGGTTTTCTATCTCGATGGCAATCTGCTTGAGGAAGCGTGTCGCCTCGCCGCCGTCGAGTGCGCGGTGGTCGTAGGTGAGGCTCAGTCCGATGTGGGGGACGAACGCATAGACGCCGCCGCCGATATCCTTCGGACGGGGAACAATCGTGTTCACGCCCAGAATCGCGCTCTGAGGCAGGTTGATTACCGGGGTGAATATCTCCACGCCGTAGTTGCCCAGGTTCGAAACGGTGAACGACGCCGCCTCGCTCGACAGCAGGTCGGGGTCGATGGAGCCCTTCTTGCAGGCATTGGCCACCTCCTTGAGCTGGTTGGCCAGACCCACGACGGAGAGGTCGTCGGCGTTCTTCACCACGGGCACCATCAGGCCGCGCTCGGTATCGACCGCCAGACCCAGGTGCACCTTCTTGAACATGCGCACCGAATCGCCCAGGAAATGGGTATTGACATTGGGGAACTGCTTGAGCGCCTTGATAACGGCGAAGCAGACCAGGTCGTTGAGAGTGATGTTGGTCGAAAGGGTTCCCTTCTCCACGGCCGCCTTGGCCTTCTTGCGCAGCGCCATGATGCGGCGTGCGTCGGCACTCAGATGGTGGGTGAGCTGTGCGGAGTTCTGCAGCGAAGCATGCATCGCCTTGGCGATAATCTTGCGCATGTTGGAGATGGGCTTCACCTCGCTGTCGGCCGCATAGACCGTATTCTTCAGTGCGCCCATGTCGGCACCCTTGGCGGCGCCGGCCAAACCGGTTCCCTTTTCGGGAGCGGCGGCTCCGGTCTCCTTGGCCACGGCCTTGGCCAGCGGAGTGAGTTTCGGCGAGGCCTCGATGACGGCCTTCACGTCGCGCTCGATGATGCGTCCGTTGGGACCCGTACCGGCCACCTGGGCCAGATTCACGGCCTCTCTGCCGGCCAGACCCCGGGCCCGGGGCGACACGCCGCAGCCGGGAGTCGGAGCGGCAGCGGCAGGTGCGGCGGGCGCTGCGGGAGCCGCAG
>JAGBHC010000049.1 GCA_017935625.1 Rikenellaceae bacterium
CAGCCGAAGTCTCCCGCCGCCCCGGACGGCACCCGCCGCGGCAGCCCCGTGCGAGCCTCTGCGGACACGCGGCGGATTCCTCGCAGGCACCCCGCGAACGAACTTCCGCAGATTCCCCCGGACACCTCCCGGCTCCGCCCCGGACGGCACCCGCTGCGGCGGCCCCCCCCCGGCGCCGCACCCCCTGGCTTCCGGTCCTCCGCAAACGAAAGGCCGGGCGCACCTTCTGAGGTGCGCCCGGCCTGGCAGTTGCCTAATCCGGTTCGCCGTTACTCGTCTTTCTCCTGTTCGGCGTAGGCCTTGAGCAGCTTCTCCTGCACATCGCCCGGCACCTGTTCGTAGGAGGCGAACTTCATGGTGTAGGTCGCACGGCCGTTGGTCAGCGAGCTGAGCGTGGTCGAGTAGCGATAGAGTTCGGACAGAGGTACGCGGGCCGTCAGACGGTCGAAGCCCTTGTCCGAGGTCATGCCCTCAATCATGGCGCGACGGTTCTGCAGGTCGCTCATCACATCGCCCATCTTGTCGCTGGGCACCAGCACCTCGACACTGTAAATGGGCTCCATAATCTTCGGACCGGCATTGCGGAACGCCTCCTTGAAGGCATTGCGGGCAGCCAGCTTGAAGGAGATTTCATTGGAATCCACCGGGTGCATCTTGCCGTCGTAGATGACCACGCGGATGTCGCGGGCATAGGAGCCGGTCAGCGGACCCTCGTCCATCTTCTCCATGATGCCCTTGAGGATGGCCGGCATGAAACGCGCGTCGATGGCGCCGCCCACAATCGAGTTGTAGTACTGGAGTTTGCCGCCCCATTCGAGTTCGTACTCCTCCTTGCCCTTCACGTTCACGGCGATATCCTTGCCGTTCACCTTGTATTTGGTCGGTTCGGGCATTCCCTCGTAATAGGGTTCGATGACCATGTGCACCTCGCCGAACTGACCCGCGCCGCCCGACTGCTTTTTGTGACGGTAGTCGGCCTGGGCCACCTTGGTGATGGTCTCGCGATAGGGGATGCGCGGTGCGAAGAACTCTATCTCCATCTTGTTCTGGGTGGCCAGCTGGTTCTTCAGGATGTTGAGATGGTGTTCGCCCTGTCCCTGGATAATCACCTGCTTGAGCTCCTTGGAGTAGTCCACCAGAATGGTCGGGTCTTCGTATTTGGCCTTGTTGAGCAGTTCGCCCAGCTTCTCGTCGTCGCCCTGCTTGACGGCCTTCACCGCCGCACGGTAGCGCGGTTCGGGGAAGACGATGGGTTCGATGGCCACCACGTCGCCCGCGCCGCACAGCGTGTCGTTGGTCTTGGTGCCCTTGAGCTTCACCGTACATCCGATGTCACCGGCGTGCATCTCGGTCACCTTCACCCGGTTCTTGCCTGCCACGGCGAAAATCTGCGATATTTTCTCCTTGTTTCCGGTGCGGCTGTTCACCAGCTCCATGCCCTCGGTGAGTTTGCCGCGGATGAGACGGAAATAGCTGATTTCGCCCAGGTGCTGCTCCAGCTGGCTCTTGAACACGAAGAGCACGGTGCCGCCCTCTTCGTCGGGAGCCACCTCGCGGCCGTCCACGGTCTTGAACGCGGGCGCCTTGAGCGGACCGGGCGCCACGTTGATGATGAACTCCATCAGACGTTTGGTGCCGATGTCGCGCTTGCCGCTGGCGCAGAATACGGGAATCAGGTCGCGTTTGGCCAGACCCAGTTTCAGACCGCTGCGCACGTCGTCCTGCGTGAGGGTGCCTTTCTCGAAGTAGAGCTCCATGAGCGCCTCGTCGTTCTCGGCCGCAGCCTCCACCAGAATCTGGTTCAGCTCGTGGGCCCGCTCCATCTCCGATTCGGGAATGGGAAGCTCCTCACGGGTGCCGTTCTCGTCCTTGAAACGGTACATCTTCATCATCAGCACGTCGATGAAGCTGTCGAACGACGGACCGGGATTCACCGGATACTGCACGATGACGGGTTTCACGTGCGAGGAGGCGGCGAGCGAATCGATGGTCATCTCCCAGTTGGCCTTGTCGCTGTCGAGCTGATTGACCAGTGCGATGACGGGCTTGCCGAGCTGCCGGGCGTAGCGGGCCTGAATCTCGCTGCCGGCCTCGAAGCCGTTCTGTGCATTGAAGACCATGACGCCCACGTCGGCCACCTTGAATGCCGAGAAGAGGTTGCCGCAGAAGTCGTCCGACCCCGGCGTGTCGATTATGTTGAATTTGCGGTCCATGAACTCGGTGAAGAGCAGCGTGGAGTAGATGGAGCGCTTGTAGGTGTGTTCTATGTCGGTATTGTCGGAGAGCGTGTTCTCCGCCTCGATGCTGCCTCTGCGGTCGATGACTTTACCCTCGAAAGCCATCGCTTCGGCCAGGGTGGTTTTGCCGGAACCGGGGGCTCCGATAAGGACGACGTTCTTGATGTCGTGAGTTTTGTAGATTTTCATAGGTCTATCCTGTTAGTCGTTTTGAATTAGGTCGGTCGGTACGGCCCGCATTGAGAAAGCCGCGACCATAAAATTATAAAAAAATAATTGAAACCCGTGCACCCGAACGGCTTTTTTATAAAATTAACACGAAATCCGTTCTTTTTTCTGTCCGAAACGAACATTTTGTTTATCTTTGCGGCGGATAAAACGGATTATGGCAGTGATTCGCAATTGGGAGACAATCGCAACGATGCAGGCGGAGATGTTCGAACGAATGTGCTCCTGTGCGTACAGCGTATCCAACCGACGATTTTCGGCCGAAGCGAACCGTCACGACGCCGACAACATACCGCACCGACAGGGAGACCCTCCTCGCAAGGAGAAGTCTCCCTGTCGTTTTTCGCCTTCGCCGGGCGCTTTCGCCCCGGTCCCGGCGCCCGTCCGGAGTAGAATCCGGCCATGTTTACAATAATTTAACAATAAATTGTCGATTTGTTAATACTTTTACCACTCAGGCTCACTACTTTTGCATAGCGAAACGAGAAGCGGAGACGGCCGCCGGGTCTCTATATTAAGGTATGAAGGCCGCCCCGGCAGCAAAAGACGACTTACGACGACACCGAAATAAAAGGAAAAACTTTTCTAACTAAATTTTAATTTATGAAAAAACTTTACTTATTGTTCATTGCAGCGGTCATTTCCCTGAGTGCCATGGCACAGGTGACCACTTCAAGCATCAGTGGTACTGTTACCGATGAGAAAGGCGAGCCGGTTATCGGCGCCACCATCGTCGCCGTACACACCCCTTCGGGCACGGAGTACGGTACCGTAGCCGACAGCAAGGGTAACTACCGCTTGCTCAGCATCCGTCCGGGCGGTCCCTACACCGTCACCGTGTCGATGCTCGGCTACCAGCCCGTCCAGTACACCGACATCAACGTGGCGCTGGCCGACAACTACGTCGTCAGCACCTGGCTGAAAGAGACCTCGGTGGACATGGAGGCAGTCGTGGTAACCGCCAAGGGCAGTTCGAACATGAACTCCGACCGTGCAGGTGCGGTCTCCTCGTTCAACTCCAAGGCCATCGCCAACGCTCCGACCGTAAGCCGCAGCCTCAACGACATCACCAAGATGACTCCCCAGGCCAACGGCACCGCAATCGGCGGCGGCGACTACCGCAGCTCCTACATCACCGTGGACGGTGCGGCGTTCAACAACGCATTCGGCATCGGCCAGAACATGCCCGCCAACGGTTCGCCCATCTCGCTGGACGCCATCGAGCAGATTTCGGTTTCGGTAACCCCCTACGACGTGCGTCAGAGCGGTTTCACCGGCGCTTCGGTCAATGCGGTAACCCGCTCGGGCGACAACGAATTCCGCGGTTCGGTCTACACCTACCTCAACAACGAGAAGTTCAAGGGTAACAAGGTAGGCGACGTCTCCTTCCCCAAGAACAAGAGCAAATACAACCTCTACGGCGTACGCTTCGGCGGCCCCATCGTCAAGGACAAGCTCTTCTTCTTCGTGAACTACGAGAACGAGAAGAGCGTGGAGCCCGGTCCTTCACGCGTAGCTGGCGGCAGCACCTTCGACGAAAACGGCAACCCCATCTACTACTCCGACGGAACGAACAACGTGGCCCGTCCCACCGTGGAGCAGCTCGAGATGATTCGCGAGAAGCTCCTCTCGATGGGTTACGACCCGGGAGCCTACCAGGGCTACTCCTCGGACAGCCCCGGTCACAAGCTGCTGGCCCGCATCGACTGGAACATCAACGAGAACCACAAGTTCAACATCCGTTACAGCGAGACCAAGGCCAAGAACCCCGCGCCCCCCTCGACCTCGACTTCGGGTCTGGCCGACCGCGCTTTCACCACGCAGACCCGTCAGGCGATGACCGCCATCTACTTCCAGAACGCCCGTTATTTCACCGAGAACAACTTCAAGTCGTGGGCCGGTGAGCTCAACTCGCGTTTCGCCGACGGCCGCATCAACAACGTGCTGCGCGTAAGCTACTCGCACCAGAACGAGCCCCGCAGCTACGACGGCACCTACTTCCCCTTCGTGGACATCTGCCAGGACGGCGACATCCTCACCTCGTTCGGTAACGAGCTCTTCAGCTACGGCAACCTGCGCGACGTGAAGACCTTCAACATCACCGACGAGGTTTCGTGGAACATCGACCGCCACAACTTCGTAGCCGGTTTCCAGTACGAGCACAACACCACCAAGAACGGATTCCAGCGCTTCGGTGCCGGTTACTACCAGTACAACTCCATCGACGACTTCCTCAACGACCGGGCCAACCAGTTCGCCATCACCCACTCGATGAAGGACGACTTCTCGCAGGCATTCCCGCAGTTCAACTTCAACCAGCTGTCGTTCTACTTCCAGGACGAGTATGCCGTCAGCGACCGCTTCAAGCTGACCGCCGGCATCCGCTTCGAACTGCCCATGTATCCCAAGCTCGACTCCTACAACGAGCAGGTGGCAGGCACCTGGCTCAGCGCAGGCAAATACGAGCACCCCAACCTGATGAAGAAGTACGACACCCGCGACATGCCCGCCACCAAGCTGATGGTTTCGCCCCGCGTAGGCTTCAACTGGGACCTGCTGGGCAACCGCAAGCTGGTGCTCCGCGGCGGTACCGGCCTGTTCACCGGCCGTATTCCCTTCGTGTGGATTGTTTCGGCAGCAGGCGACAGCGGCGTGATTCAGACCACCTACACGGCAACCCAGGGTTCGGGCAACATCATTCCCTCGTTCTCTACCGACCGCAACGAGATTCTCAGCCAGCTCTATCCCAACGGGCTCAGCGGCGGCGTAGCCCCCATCTCGGCCGTATCGCTGATGGACAAGAAGCTGCGCATGCCCCAGACCTGGAAGACTTCGCTGGCATTGGACGGCAAGTTCGGCAACGGCTGGTTCGCATCCGTAGAGGGTATCTATAACAGCGACATCAACCCCGTGGCCGTGACCAACGTGGCCATCAAGCCCGGTCACTACACCGACATCAAGAACGAAGACGGCACCCCCTACGGCGACAACCGCATGTTCTACGGCCAGTTCTACGACAGCAAGCTCAAGAACGCCTACAAGCTGACCAACGCCGAGCGCGGCGGCTACTACTACTCGGTGACCGCGAAGGTGGAGAAGAGCTTCAACTTCGGTCTGTCGGCCATGGTAGCCTACACCCACAGCGGCGGCAAGGCCTACACCGACGGTACCGGCGACCAGATTAGCGGCGCATGGTACAACTCGGCCAACGTGAACGGCAGCAACAGCCAGGAGCTCGGCTTCAGAAGCTACGTGATTCCCAACCGTCTCATCGCTTCGGTCTCCTACCGCAAGGAGTACGCCAAGCACTTCGCCACCAGCGTCTCGCTCTTCTACGAGGGTCGCAACGGCGGACGCTTCAACTACATCTACTCTTCGGCCATCCTGGGCGACAACGGCGGCAACAACCTCATCTACGTGCCCTCGTCCAAGGACGAACTCTCGTTCCAGGACTACAGCTACAAGACCGGCAAACAGCTGCCCGACGGAACAGACGAATATGCCGTCTACCCGGCTGAGCAGCAGGCCAACGACTTCTGGGCCTACATCAACCAGGACAGCTACCTGAAGACCCGCAAGGGCCGTTACGCCGAGCGCGGCGGCGCCCTCTATCCGTGGGTAAGCCAGTTCGACCTCAAGATTATGCAGGACTTCTTCGTGAACGTCAAGGGCAAGAGAAACACCATCCAGGTGGGTCTCGACATCGAGAACTTCGCCAACCTGCTCAACAAGGACTGGGGTCACAGACGCTCCTACAACCGCAACACCCTGTTGCAGCTCATGAACCAGAAAGACGTGATGAACAAAAACGCCAAGCCCGTTTACCGCTTCCTGAGAAACGGTACCGACGTGCTCGACAAGACCTTCAGTAAGACCATGACTTACTCTTCGACCTACTCGATGCAGCTGAGCATCCGTTACATCTTCAACTAACGGATACAGCACATCGCCTCATAAAAAAGAGGGACCTTTCGAAAGGTCCCTCTTTTTTATTTCGCCGTCGTCCGGCTCCGGCCCCGCAGCCAAACGGTTCCGCGGACCTCCCCGCCCGACGCACAGGCCGCCTTCGCAGCCGCCCGCAGCGCACTCGCAGCGCACTCGCAACGCACTCGCGCGCACTCGGCAGCAGAGCACTCGGCAGCAGAGCCGATGACCGCCGCCTCAGGCGGTCACCACCCAGTCCATCGCCGCGTCGTGCTCCTCGAAAGGAATCGCCTGCAAGAGCTGATGGGGATAGCAGAGCCCTATCTTGAAGATGTTCTCGCACACCTGCGGAACCCCCAGATAGCGGTCGTAATACCCGCGGCCGCGGCCCAGCCGGTGGCCCCGCATGTCGAACGCCACGCCCGGAACGACCATGGCCTCTATCTCCCACGGCGGACACGGCTCCCCGTCCCGGGGTTCGCCGATGCCGAACGCACCGCCGACCAGCCGCATGCCGGGCCGCAGCAGACGGAACTCCATCCGCTCGCCCTCCACCACGGGCAGGGCGACCCGCCGCCGCGAAGCCTCCGCAATCACCAAATCGCGGATATCCGGCTCGTCGGGCAGCGGCCAGAAGAGCGCCACGGTACGGGCGGCGGAGAAATAATCGTTTTCCGACAACCGGGAAACGATGCTCGCCGAGAGCGCCTTACGCAGGTCGGCAGTCAGGGTGCGGGTCACTTCGCGCATCGAACGACGCAGTTCCGCTTTGGTCTTCGGTTCCATAAAATGCTATGAGTGTGCGAAATTTAGGAGTTGAAAATATTGTTATTTTAAAAACAATAAGGTACTTTTGTATTCAAAATTAAACTTAATTTCGGGTTTTGGCAAACAGGGAAAAGAGTAAATAATCAATAACTATCTTAAAAGCTTTATTATGAATTGTTTTCTTGTACAATCTTCTGTCGGAAGAAAGTTGGTAATGAGCATTTCGGGCTGCTGCCTGGTGCTCTTCCTGCTATTCCACATGTCCATGAACATCACAGCCGTATTCTCGGCCGAGGCCTACGATGCCATCTGCGCCTTCCTGGGAGCCAACTGGTACGCCCTGGTCGCTACCGTGGCCCTGGCGGCCCTGGTGGTGGTGCACATCCTCTACGCCATCTGGCTCACGCTCCAGAACCGGACCGCACGCGGCAGCCAGCGCTACAAGGTGACCGTGCAGGAGGCCAACGTAAGCTGGTCGTCCAAGAACATGCTCGTGCTGGGTTTCGCCGTACTGGCCGGTCTGCTGGTCCACTTCTTCAACTTCTGGTACAACATGCAGTTCACCGAAATCATGGGAGAACACGTGAACAGCCTCGGGACCTCGCCCGTAAGCGGCGCCGAACTGATTGCCTACCACTTCTCGAAACTGCCCTACGTCATCATCTACCTGGTGTGGTTCGCAGCGCTCTGGTTCCACCTCACCCACGGCGTATGGAGCATGTTCCAGAGCGTGGGCTGGGCCAACAAGACCTGGTATCCCCGCCTCAAGTGCATCGCCAACGTGGTCGCCACCCTCGTCTTCGCGGGTTTCGCACTGGTCGTGGTCGTATTCTACATCCGCAGCCTCTGCTAACGGCCGACCGCCGCACTCAGTTTTCAAGATAAAATAAAAGACAAAACGATATGACAAAATTAGATGCAAAGATTCCACAGGGCCCGCTGGCCGAGAAGTGGAGCAAACATAAGGCCGACATCAAAGTGGTCAGCCCCGCGAACAAACGCAAGCTCGATATCATCGTAATCGGAACCGGTCTGGGCGGCGGCAGCGCAGCCGCTTCGCTCGGCGAACTGGGTTACAACGTCAAGGTGTTCTGCATCAGCGACTCTCCGCGCCGTGCGCACTCCATCGCCGCACAGGGAGGCATCAACGCAGCCAAGAACTACCAGAACGACAACGACTCGGTGTTCCGTCTCTTCTACGACACCATCAAGGGCGGCGACTACCGCGCACGCGAAGCCAACGTCTACCGTCTGGCCGAGGTGTCGAACCTCATCATCGACCAGTGCGTGGCTCAGGGCGTTCCCTTCGCACGCGAGTACGGCGGTCTGCTCGACAACCGTTCGTTCGGCGGCGCACAGGTATCGCGCACCTTCTACGCCCGCGGCCAGACCGGACAGCAGCTGCTGCTGGGCGCCTACGCGGCACTCAACCGCCAGGTGGCCAAAGGCAGCGTCAAGAGCTTCCCGCGCCACGAGGTGCTCGACATCGTGCTGGTGGACGGCAAGGCACGCGGCGTCATCGCCCGCAACCTGGTGACCGGTGAAATCGAACGTCACGGCGCACACGCCGTGGTGATGGCCACCGGCGGCTACGGCAACGTCTTCTTCCTCTCGACCAACGCCATGAACTCCAACGGTTCGGTGGCATGGCAGGCCTACAAGAAGGGCGCCTTCTTCGCCAACCCCTGCTTCACGCAGATTCACCCCACCTGCATCCCCGTGCACGGCACGCAGCAAAGCAAGCTGACCCTCATGTCGGAGTCGCTGCGCAACGACGGCCGCATCTGGGTTCCCAAGCACGAAAAGGACGTGGCCGCCCTGCGTGCGAAGAAAATCAAGCCGAGCGAAATCAAGGAGGAGGACCGCGACTACTATCTGGAGCGCCGCTACCCGGCCTTCGGCAACCTCGTTCCGCGCGACGTGGCATCCCGCGCCGCCAAGGAGCGCTGCGACGCCGGCTTCGGCGTGAACGAAACGGGTCTGGCCGTATTCCTCGACTTCAAGACCGCCATCGCCCGTCTGGGCAAGGAGGTCATCAAGGCCCGCTACGGCAACCTGTTCCAGATGTATGAAAAGATTACCGACACCAATCCCTACGAGGAGCCGATGATGATATACCCGGCCGTTCACTACACCATGGGCGGCATCTGGGTGGACTACAACCTGATGACCACCATCCCCGGACTCTACGCCATCGGCGAGGCCAACTTCTCCGACCACGGCGCCAACCGTCTGGGCGCTTCGGCCCTGATGCAGGGCCTGGCCGACGGTTACTTCGTGCTCCCCTACACCATCGGCGACTACCTCAGCCACGAGATTCAGTCCCCGAAAGTGGACACCTCCACCAAAGAGTTCGACGAGGCCGAGGCCGCAGTGAAGGCCCGCATCGAGAAGCTCTTCGCCATCAAGGGCAAACAGTCGGTGGACGACATCCACAAGAAACTGGGCCACATCATGTGGGAGAACGTGGGCATGGCCCGCACCAAGGAGAGCCTCTCCAAGGCAATCACCGAGATTCAGGAGCTGAGAAAGGTCTTCTGGAGCGACGTGAAGGTGACCGGCACCAACGGCGAGTTCAACCAGGAGCTCGAGAAGGCGCTGCGTCTGGCCGACTTCCTCGAACTGGGCGAACTGATGGCACGCGACGGTCTGAACCGCAACGAGTCGTGCGGCGGTCACTTCCGCACCGAGTCCCAGACTCCCGAGGGCGAGGCGCTGCGCGACGACGAGCACTTCGCATACGTGGCCGTATGGGAGTACAACGGCCAGGACAAGGAACCCACCCTGCACAAGGAGGAGCTCAAGTTCGAGGCCATTCACCTGGCACAGCGCAACTACAAGGACTAACGCCCGGGGAAAGATTCTAAAACAGGTTTAAAAGAGACGACAATGAAATTGAATTTGAAAATATGGCGCCAGAAGGACGCCAAATCGGAAGGTAAACTCAAGGACTACACCGTAGACAACATCTCGCCCGACAGTTCGTTCCTCGAGATGCTGGATATTCTCAACAACGACCTCATCCACAAGGGCGAGGAGCCCATCGTGTTCGACCACGACTGCCGCGAGGGCATCTGCGGCATGTGCTCGCTGCACATCAACGGCCATGCGCACGGACCCGACAGCGAAATCACCACCTGCCAGCTCCACATGCGCAAGTTCAAGGACGGCGACACCATCGTCATCGAGCCGTGGCGTTCGGCCGCATTCCCCGTCATCAAGGACCTGGCCGTAGACCGCAGCGCCTACGACAAGATTCTCCAGGCGGGCGGTTTCATCAGCGTGAACACCGGCGGCGTGCCCGACGCCAACGCCATTCCCATTCCCAAGGAGGATGCCGACGAGAGTATGGATGCCGCAGCCTGCATCGGTTGCGGAGCCTGCGCCGCCACCTGCAAGAACGGCTCGGCGATGCTCTTCGTGGCCGCCCGCGTATCGTCGCTGGCCAAGCTGCCCCAGGGCCGCGTAGAGGGTGCCCGACGCGCCAAGGCGATGGTCGCCAAGATGGACGAACTGGGATTCGGCAACTGCACCAACACCGGTGCCTGCGAAGCCGAGTGCCCCAAAGGCATCTCCATCTCGCACATCGCGCGTCTGAACCGCGAGTTCCTCAGCGCCAAGCTCAAAGACTAAGCCTCCCCGGCAAACCGGCCCCTCCCGGCATCGGGAGGAGGTCCCAGCGGGAGGAGGTCCCGGGAGCGGAAAAAAGGGTGTCTATCGCACGATAGACACCCTTTTTTCATTCCGTTCGTCCGCTCCGGCGCGGAAGCTGCGCCCGCCGGACCCTCTGCTTTCGTTCCCGTCTCTGTCGGGAAGGAGCGCTCCGGCCTCGTCCACACTCCGCCCGATTCCCCGTATCACCCGATGAGACGTATCACCGAGCGCCCGGCTACTCTCCCGGCTCGACGAACATCTTCCGCACGGCCTTCCAGTCGCCGTCGTTGGGCGCCGGCTCCACATCGAGCAGATGACAGAGAATCAGATAGATATTCAGATTCTGAAACGACTTCTGGGTATATCCCTTCCGGAAATGGGGCCCCGAACCGTAGAATATCATGTGCATATCCCGTTCGAAGGGGTCGTAACCGTGGGCGCCGCCCACCTGCACCTGAGCGGGGTCGGCCTGCGGACGCACATGGTCGCCCGTTACCGGCGCAGGACGGGGACGGGCGAGCGTCGGGTCGGTGTAGCTCACCTTCCACCTCACGTCGGGCAGTACGAGCAGGTTGTTGATGCGCGCCTTATAGGAGCCGTAGCGATACTTCTCCGGCATTTCGTCGCGCTTGAACACCCGGATGTGCTCCACCTGCGACAGGATGCGGTAGGCCTCGTCGAGGTACTCCTCCTCCACGTCGAATCCGACGGGGGTTCCGAAGGCCACCTCGCGCACACGCGAAGCATCCAGATAGGGCCACAGCTCCACCACCCGTTCGGGCGAGGTCTCGGTCATGCCGTGGTCGGCCGTCACGATGAAATCTATCTTGTCGAAGACGGGCGACGAACGCACCCCGCGGAAAAAGTAGGTCAGCACGCTGTCCAGCTTCTCGACCATCGCCGTGGCCTCGGGCGAATCGGGCCCCTTTTTGTGCATGACGGCATCGGGCTCCTCGATGTACCACATAATGAGATTGGGAATCTTCTCCACCGGACGGTGCAGCGCCTCGATGACCCAGTCGGCCCGCTGCGTGAAGGGAACCGCTCCCGAATAGGGGGTCCACACCGTGGCGTAGCGGCCGTTCACCGGGGTCTCGCTGCCCACCCACATGAAGATGTTGGCCAGTTTGCCCTGATGCTCGACCGTGTTCCATATCGGCTCGCCGTAGTAGAAGTCGGGGTCGCCCACCGCCTGCTTGTCGCTCATCGAGTAGGATTTGCCCAGCAGCTTGTCCCTGAAGCTGTTGTTCACCAGCCCGTGGTGATTGGGATGCAGGCCCGTCGCCATGGCATAGTGGTTGGGAAAGGTGTTGGCCGGGAAACAGGGATAGGTCTCGGCATAGGTTCCCACGCGGCGCAGCGAATCGAGGGTGGGCGTATGGGCCCGCGAGGCCAAATCCCACCGGAACGCGTCCAGAGAAACGATGACCACATAGCGCTCCTGTTCGCGGGCGGACACTCCGCCCCGCACTTTGGCTCCGGCGGTCGTGCAAAGGGCCGCGGCAGCCGACAAAACAAGCAAAAGTCTCTTCATCGGTCTATTTTTTATTCATTTACGACTTTTCGGACAAGCAAAAGTAAAAAATATCCGACGAAAAAACGAAAGTCCTCCGGCCGAAAATCCGGTACGTCGCCGACTCCCCCGCGGAACCCACCGCCGCGGGGAGGAGAGAGGACGCACCGCGGGAACGACTCGGACGGCCCCGAACCGTTCGCGGGCGGAAGCCTCGTTCCGGCGCATGCCGGCCATAAAGAAGCGGGACCCGTGCCGATGACACGAATCCCGCTCCGACTGAAAGTTATGAAGAAGTCCGGCGACGGGACCTCCCGGCTGCGCCGCCGCACCAAAAGTCATCGCAGGGTCGATGATGCGGGCCGCATCAGAGCAGGCCGGCCGGCACGGCGGCACACGCCTCCTTGCGGAGCACGACCGTTTCCGATACGGGCACATAGGAGTGGGGTACATACTCCTGAAGCTGCATCAGCGCAATCGCCCGGCTCGCCGGAGCGTAGACGACCAGCACCGCCGCCGAGCCGTCGCTGCGGGGAATCGCCGCCAGCGCTTCGAAATCGCGCTTCTCCAATGCGTCGCGCACCTTGCCCAGATTCGCCTTGTCGAAGAAGAGTTCGCGGCGGCGCAGCCGCTCGCCGGTGGGGCCGTACACGGGCTTCACCGACCTGCCGAACACCGCCGCACAGACGGCGACCGCGCCGCCGAACGCCAGCAAACCGCCCAGCAGCATGAGCGTCGCACTGAGATTCTCATGGGCGGCCATCCCCGGCACGCCGTAGTTCACCGCCAGCATCGCGATACCGGCTGCCGCCGCTGCGATGCTCTTGACCGGAGAGCTCTTCTTTCCCGATATTTCATACCGAGGCATATCGAGAACCGCCTCGTCTATATTGACAATCTTATTCGTTTCCATTGATTCGCATTTTATGATGTTTCGACATTCGTTTCGCCGCCCCGCGCGTGCACGCGGCCGCAAAAGGCGGCTTTCGGACCGGAACCGGCCGATATTCCGGCGGCTCCGCGGCACGATACCGCAGAATGCACCGCCCTTCCGCCTCGCTTCGACTTGCGACGCGGAATCTTTCCGCCGGCGGGCGCACGCCCCCGACAGAAGATGCCGAAAGAGACTAAATAACGATTTTCCTCAGAGAGTAGATGTAATAATCGCAGACTCTCTTCGGAACGAAACGACCTGTCGATTTACGGAAATAGGTTCGGAAAGAGTTCGCCCCCGCGGCCGCGACACGTCCGCCGGTGAAATCGCCCGCCGACAGACGCGGCGGAAACGAGAAAGTCCGTTCGCCGTTCCCGGCGACACGGGGTGCGGAGGGGAGCGTAAAGAGCGAATTGGCTTCGACGGCATCGGCCAGGGCACGGGAAAAATCGTGGGCCGAGAGTTCGCTGCGGGCCGCCGCCGATTCCGGAAGCGGGGCGGGCGCATCGGCCCCCCGGCCTCCCGCGACGAACCATGCCGCACAGAGAACCCACACGGAAAGATATGCGAGCCAACCTCTCATCATGCGGCAAAGATAGCAAAACCTGCCGGAAAAAAGCAACGCCCGGCACCGTTTTTCTCCGTGAAAAACGGCGCACGCCCGCACTCTCCGCAGCTACTTCTTCCCGGGCGTGAGAAACGTGAGGTCGGGCTCGCGGTAGAGCTCCGACTTGAGCACCTTGCCGTCGGCGCGGCAGACCGGCCGGCCCTGGGCGTCGAGCTTGCTCATGTTGCTGCGGTGCACCTCCTCGAACACCCGCTCGAACTGCTCCTGCAGGCCGTGCGTTATCACCGTTCCGAAGAGCACGTAGGCGATGTCGGCCAGCTCCTTGGCCACGGCCTGCAGCCGCTGCGCCGCATCGCCGCCGCGGGCGAACTCCTCGCCGTACTCCTCCACCTCCTCGCGCAGGATGCGGAGCCTGAGCTCGTGTATCTGCGCCGGAATATCCAGTGTGGGCGCTTCGTTCAGACAAACCCCGAACGCCCGGTGGAAACGCTCCACCATCTCCAGTTCCTTTTTCATCTCAGAAAACCGATTTTCGTTCCGCCTTTCGCATTTCCGCCGCCGGCCGGAGCCCCTCCCTCCGGGAGCCCCTCCGCCCGTCCGGAGAGAATCGCCGCCATGTTCTCCAACGCCCAGCCCACCAACGCCTCGATGTGGGGCATCAGACTCCCGCCGCGCGGCGAAAGCTCGTATTCCACCCGGGGAGGCACCTCGGCGTAGACCCGGCGCACCACCAGACCGTCGCGCTCCAGCGAACGCAGCGTCACCGAGAGCATCCGCTGGGAGATATCGCCCAGCGACGCATGAATCTGCCCGAAGCGCATCACGCCGTTGGCCTGCAGGCTCAGCAGCACCAGCATCGACCACTTGTCACCCAGCCGGCACAGCACGTCGCGGACCGGACACGCCCCCCGGTGATGAAAATTTTTCAAAAATTCCGACATTTTTTCTCTGCTTTTCCTGTTGAACGCCAGCAATGGTTACATCGATGTAACCATCTTACATCCAACACCGTTATTGTTTATGCGACAAACTTTTTCCACCTTTGCCGCATCAAAGATAATAAACTTACTTTTAATAACCTTAAAAAACGTATCGCAATGAGTAAAAAAGCAGCCATCGTGGCCGTCAATCCCGTGAACGGATTCGGCCTGTTCAGGTATCTCGAAGCCTTTTTCGAAAACGGAATCCAGTACGAGCTCTTCGCCGTCGCCGACAGCACCCGCATCCGGACCAACTCGGGCATCGCGATAGAGGCCCACCAGACCATCGACGCCCTCTGCGGCCGCGAAGCGGAGTTCGACGCCCTGGTGTTCGCCTGCGGCGATGCGGTGCCCGTCTTCGCCCAACACGCCGACGAGCCCTGGAACCGCACCCTGCTCGCCGAAATCGGCCGGTTCGCCGCACAGGGCAAGATACTGGCCGGACACTGCGCCGCCGCCCTCATCTTCGAGCTGGCCGGCGTGACCGAAGGCAAACGCCTGGCCGTACACCCGCTGGCCAAGCCCGCCATCGCCCGCGGCACGGCCACCGACGAACGGAGCGTGGTGGACGGCAACTTCTACACCGCCCGCGACGAAAGCGATGCCTGGACCCTGATTCCCGCACTGGTCGAGGCCCTGAAATAGCCTTCCCGGCAGACGAACGAAGAGGGCTCTGCCGCAGAGGCAGAGCCCTTCGCTCGTTTCGTCCCCGCCCGGTTCCGAAGGTGCGGCCCCTTCCGCCGCGGCTACAGCTTGAATCGGACCCGCACCAGCACGGGGTTCGCATCCTCCGACAGAACGGGTGCGCCGTGCTCCCTGAGGTAGCGGTGCAGCGGATGCATCGCCGGGTCGCTGTCGGGACACTCGCCGTAATCGCTGTAAACCCAGTAGAGCGACTTTTCGTCCGAAGCCATGCAGTACATCGTCTCGAAACGGCCCCCGGCATCGAACACCAGCAGATTCCCCGCCAGCACGACCCACCGGTCGCCCGCAGGAATCACCTTGCGCACCCGCGTAACGTAGGAGGCCGAGTCCTCGGCCGAAAGGGGAATATACTCCACCTGCTCGATATATCCGTCCAGCGAGGCGACCTCGACGGTCGCTTCCAGCGGGTTGATACAGACCGTCCCCTCCCCGCCGGCGGGACGGCCGCAGCCGACCGCCGACAACAGGGCGGCCAGGACAATCAAACTTCTGCTCTTTTTCATCTTAAACTCACGCTATCCGATTATGATTACGTTCCGAGCCGCCTCCCGGCCGACACTCCCCGCAGCCGGAAACGCAGCCGCCGCAGAGGGCAGGCCGTGCAGAGCAGGGAGGGGGACGGAGCGGCCCCAAGCGGCGGCACCGGAAAAGAACCGTCTCTATTCCAATGCAAGATAACGCTTTTCAGGATAATTCCCAAAAATTACGTTATAAAAAAACGCCGGGCGAACGAATCGAATTCGATTTTCCGGCATCGGATTGGATACACCGAACGATTTTAATACCTTTGTACGACCGAAAAACACCGAACCGCAACGCACGATGGCCGAAAACAGAATCGAATATCTCAAAAAGGAGGTGGCGCAGCTGCCGCTGCTGCCGGGCGTCTATCAGTTTCTCGACCGAAGCGGCACCATCATCTACGTGGGCAAGGCCAAGAGCCTGCGCAAGCGGGTCTCCTCCTACTTCGTCGATTCGCGCGAGCACAGCGCCAAGGTGCGCGTCATGGTGCGCCGCATCGCCGAAATCAGACACATCGTGGTGGGCAGCGAAAGCGACGCCCTGCTGCTGGAGAACTCGCTCATCAAGAGCCTGCAGCCGCGTTACAACATCCTGCTCAAGGACGACAAGACCTACCCCTGGATAGTGGTGCGCAACGAGCCCTTCCCGCGCATCGAATCGACCCGCCGGCTGGTGAAGGACGGTTCGCAATATTTCGGACCCTACGCCTCGGTGGCCATGCAGAAGAACGTCCTGGAGCTCATCCGCACGCTCTACCCCGTGCGCATCTGCTCGCTCGACCTCTCGCCGCGCAAAATCGCCTCCGGACGCTACCGCCCCTGCCTGCAATACCACCTCGGCAACTGCAAGGCCCCCTGCACAGGCATGCAGAGCGAAGAGGACTACCGGCAGGACATCGCCCGCGCCACGGCCCTGCTGAAAGGCGACCTGCGCACCTCGCGCAACTACCTCTCCGCACGCATGGAGGAGGAGGCCGGCCGGATGCGCTTCGAGGAGGCGGCCAAGTACAAGGCCAAGCTCGACTCGCTGGAGAACTACTCCTGCAAATCGGTCATCGTCAGCAACACGCTCACCGACCTGGACGTCTTCTCGCTGCTGACCGACGAGGAGAACGCCTACTGCAACTTCGTGCGCATCGTCTCGGGCTCGGTGGTCAATACCTTCACGGCACGTTTTTCGCTCGGTGCGCAGAGCGAGCCCAAAGACATCCTCACGCAGGCCATCGTCCAGATGAGCGAGCACATCGCCGGCGGACTGGCCCGCGAGGTGCTCGTCCCCTTCCGGCCCGATGCGGAGCTCTTTCCCGGCAGCCTCTTCGTGGTCCCCAAACGGGGCGACAAGCTCAAGCTGCTGGAGTTTTCGCAGAAGAGCGCCCGCATCTTCCGCATGGAGCAGCTCAAGAATCTGGAGATAAAGGACCCGCAGCGCCACACCGAGCGGCTCATGGAGCAGATGCGCCGCCAGCTGCACCTCGAACGGGCGCCGCGCCACATCGAGTGTTTCGACAACTCCAACCTCCAGGGCACCAACCCCGTGGCCTCGTGCGTGGTCTTCCGCGACGGCAAACCGAGCCGCAGCGAATACCGCAAATTCAACATCAAGACCGTGGTAGGGGCCGACGACTTCGCCAGCATGCGCGAAATCGTACGCCGCCGCTACGCGCGGCTGCTGGCCGAGGGGGCCGAACTGCCCGACCTGATAGTGGTGGACGGCGGCAAGGGGCAGCTCAGTTCGGCCTACGGCGTGCTCTGCGAGCTGGGCATCGAGAAGCGGGTGCCCATCGTGGGACTGGCCAAGCGCATCGAGGAGATATACTTCCCGGGCGACCCCATGCCCTACTACCTCGAACGCACGGGCATGCCCCTGCGCGTCATCACCCACCTGCGCGACGAGGCCCACCGCTTCGGCATCACCTTCCACCGCGACAAACGCTCCAAGGCCTTCATCGGCAGCCAGCTCGAAGCCATCGAGGGCATCGGCCCGGGAAGCATCGAAAAGCTGCTGGGCAAGCTGCGGACCGTCTCGCGCATCAGCCAGGCTTCGCAGGAGGAGCTCGCCGAGATAGTGGGGCCGAGCAAAGCCCGAAAAATCGTCGCCTATTTCGCCGCTCGCAAGAATTGATTAACTTTGTCGTTCCGACACAAAAACAATACGACCATGGAAAAGATACAGTGCCTTATCATCGGCAGCGGCCCGGCAGGCTACACCGCGGCCATCTACGCATCGAGAGCCAACCTCAACCCCGTGCTCTACGAGGGAATCACGCCCGGCGGCCAGCTCACCACC
>JAGBHC010000050.1 GCA_017935625.1 Rikenellaceae bacterium
CGAGCAGGATGCGCAGCAGATAGGTTTTGATGCCCTGCACGGCGTACCAGTTGGCCTCCCAGCCCCGGCCGCGTTTGCGGGCGCAGGTGCTCAGCGTGTCGATGGGGATTTCGGAGCAGGGCATGCCGAGCAGGGTGGCCTGCGGGTCGGTTTCGATTACGCCGCGGGCGGCGAGTCCCTCCGGGACGAAGCCCTCGCCGCCGCGGTACCGCTCGTCGGAGCTGACCACCGAGGCGAGCATCTGCAACTGGTTGTCCATCACTCCCGCACCGAGGGCCGAGGTGCCTCCGGCCGGAACATAGAGGCTCTGCTTGCCGGGCAGGGGCAGCAGGCTGACGACCTCGTAGGTGCGGCCTTCGTCCTGCCAGCAGGTGTAGTAGTGGGCGTTCCAGCACCACATGTACTGTCCCATCGTTCCGTCGAGCGCGGCGGTGCCGCCGTCCGTGAAGCGGTAGTGGTCGGTGGGGGAGAGTTTGCGGCGCGAGCGGTCGTCGCGGACCAGATAGCAGCCCAGACCCAGAACGGAGGGAAGATTGCGCAGCATGTCCAGGTCGCCGTAGTAGCCTGCCGCCGCGGGGCTCTCGAGGCTCTCGTCCCACCAGCGTCCGGCGACGCAGCGGAAGATGCGGGGCAGGCGTCCTATCTCTGCGGCCCGGGCGTTGATGGTCTCCGCGGCTTCGGCGATGGGGGCCGACAGCTCGGCGAGCTGTGCGGGGGTGAAGTCGTCGTAGGTGAACGGGTCGCCCCGCTCTCCTTTTTCGCCCTGCACGCCCTGGGGACCGGTGTCTCCCGTGTCGCCTTTCTCGCCCTTGTCTCCTTTCAGGTAGTTGGCCACCACGGCGCTCGGCTCCATGCCGATGGCGTCGCTCGTTCCCGGCCACAGCTCGATGCCGGTGGACTGGCTCACCGAAATGCGCTGTGTCCCGTCGGAAAAGAGCGGGTTGGGCAGGTCGATTTCGAGCGTGCGGGTCAGCGGACCGCAGCCGAGGGCCTCGCCGCTGAGGGTCACCAGCAGGGAGCCGTCGTCGTTGATGCGGCAGTCGGGCGTGAGTTCCCCGGCGATGCGTCCCACGGCGACGGTGTGCCAGGAGCGGGTGCGGTAGATGAGCCGGAAGTCGCACTCCGGTACGCCGGCCGGGGCGCTGTTTCCCTCGTCGTCGATGGTGATGAACCGCTCGGTGAGGGTGAAATCCGAGTGGCAGTTGATGTGTTTTGTCTGAGATGCGGTCATTTCTTCTTTTTTTCTACTTGGATGAATCGTGAATAGACTATTCGGGTGTGGGGGTTGGAGCAGACTATCTCCTGCCGCAGGGCCTTGGTTCCGTAGCGGATGAAGAGAAAGCGCCGGGGGATGCGGTGCACCACCTGCCGGAGCGTGTCGGCGGATGACACGGAGCAGAGGACGCGGTGCGGGGAGAGGGTTCCGCGGACCGTGGTCCAGGGGTCGCTCCAGACGAAGTGGCGCAGGGTGTCGGCCAGGGGCGGCGAGGAGTGTTCGCCGAGCGCGGGGCGGTCGTGCGGGTCGGGGTCGGGGAGCAGCGGCGCCTCGAAGGCGATGTCGGTGCGAGTGGCGGTGACGGCGATGCTTTCGGCCCGGCGCAGGCGGATGCCCAGCTGGCGGATGGTGCGTGCGTCGCGGGAGGCGATGCGCTCCAGCTCGCCGACCCGCAGGGTGAGGGCCTCTACGCTGGCGGCGTTGCGGCCGTTGAGGGTGCGGTAGCGGACCACGCTGTCGGAGAGCGTCTGTTGGTTGGCGCTCAGACGGCGGTTCTCGCTTCTCAGGGAGTGCAGCTGCCGCAGGGCCGTTGCCGAGAGCAGGGTGGCAGCCACGGCATAGAGTGTCAGCAGCCGTTTCATGACCGGTGCTTTTCGAAGAGTTCCCAGCCCTGCCGCACCTGCTCGGGGTCGGCCGGACGACCGTTCTCCATGCGCGACATGGCGGCCACGAGGGGGCACATGCTTTCGGGGCGGAGGGTGTCCAGCTCGGCGTCGGGGGCGATGCCCGAATGGGCGGCGACGTATTTGACATAGACCGCAGTGTCGTTTTCCGAGGGCGGTGCCCAGCGGTGTATCATGCCGCGCAGGGTGTTGAGGCCGTAGCGGCGGCGGTAGGTGTTCAGGGTGACGAACATGGCGCGGTAGCCCCAGGCCATGCTCCGGAACTGTTTGAAGGCGGGGTCGGCGGAGGGGCGTATCTCTCCCTTCCAGCGGACGCCGTCTTCGCGGATGTTTCCCGGATTGCAGTTTCTTACTCCTCTCGGTATGCTCATAGACGGATTGTTTTATGGAATTCGGTTAGGCGAAGGGAAATCGGCGGGTATTTCCGCAGGCAAAGATAGGGGAGCGCTTCCCGGGGGCGTGTGTACGATTCTGGAATTTCGTCGTATCTTTGCATTCGTTCCCCGCTGCGGGCATGGAGTGTGCCGGGCGGGGGCTCCGAAGTTTAATGCGTAAAGAAGAAGAGTTATGAAAGTATTGGGAATCAACGGTTCTCCGCATGCCAAGGGGAACACCTGGCTGGCGCTCGACACTGTGGCCGAGACGCTCGCGGAGCAGGGCATCGGGATGGAAATCGTCCACGTGGGCAATGCTCCCGTCAGGGGGTGTCTGGCGTGCGGGGCGTGCGCCCGCAACCGCGACGGCCGCTGCGTGCAGAACGATATCGTGAACGACCTGTTGCCCCGCATGCGCGAGGCCGACGCCCTGGTGCTCGGTTCGCCGGTCTATTATGCGGGGATTGCCGGAACCATGAAGTCGTTCTGCGACCGGGCTTTCTACGTGGCGAGTGCCAACGGCGGATGGTTTGCCGGCAAGGTGGGGGCCTCGGTGGTCGCCATGCGCCGCGCAGGCGGTTCGGCGGCTTTCGCCGGGTTGAACTACTACCTGGGGATTTCGCACATGGTCGTTCCCGGTTCCAGCTACTGGAACTTGCTGCACGGCCGCACGCCGCTGGAGGGCGAAGGGGACGGCGAGGGGCTTCAGACCATGCGGAATCTGGCTCGGTCCATTGCGTGGCTGCTCAAACTTCGGGAGGCGGGATGCGACATTCCCCTTCCGGAATTCGATTCCTCGGTGCGCACCAATTTCATCCGCTGACGAAGCGGCTCCCCGGCGCCGGCCGGTTCGCGCGGGGTGTGTCCGGTGCTTGCCGACTGAGCGGGCCGGCCGGTTTTGCGGCTTGTGTCGGGTCATTGTCGGCTGGTTCGCGCGGGGTGTGTCCGGTGTTTGCCGACTGAGCGGGTGGGCCGGTTTTGCGGCTTGTGTCGGGTCGTTGTCGGCTGGTTCGTACGAGGTGTGTCCGGTGCTTGCCGACTGAGCGGGTGGGCTGGTTTTGCGGCTCGTGTCGGGGCATTGTCGGCTGGTTCGCGCGGGGTGTGTCCGGTGTTTGCCGACTGAGCGGGCCGGCCGGTTCCGTTGCGGATATTGGGGACGGCCGCTTTTTCCACCGCCGTGCGGTCTGCCTTTTTAGTCCGGGAGGGCGTGGTGCGCCGCTTTCGGGGAGAAGACCGAAGATACGACAGGCGAAGAAACGAGGGGGATTTCCAATGCAGGAAATCCCCCTCCCTCGTTCGTTCGTGCGGCTATGCTTTCGGGAAGAGAGGGAAAAGGGAGCGGACGAAATCGTTTTACGACGGGCGCTCCCTCTTTTCGTGCCGTGGCGGGTATCCCTTTCCGGGGGGCGGACATGCGGCTGCCCGCGGCCTTCGCTCGGGTTATGCGTCGGCTGCGGGGGTGTCTGTCGCTGCGTCGGGGGTATCCCTTTCCGGGGGGCGGACATGCGGCGGTCCGAGGCCTTCGCTCGGGTTATGCGTCGGCTGCGGGGGTGTCTGTCGTTGCGTCGGGGGTGTCGGCCGGGGCCGCGTGCGGGCCGACGGTCCGGTATATCTTGTAGCCGAGGGCGGCGAAGAGGATGCTCATCAGCGGGCTAATCAGGTTGAAGAAACAGTAGGGCAGGTAGGTGAGGGTGCTTACGCCGAGGACCGTGGCCTGGGTCATGCCGCACGAATTCCAGGGTATGAGCACCGACGTGACGGTTACCGAGTCCTCCGTGGTGCGGCTCAGCAGACGCGACTCGTAGCCCTTCTTCTCGTACACGTCGCGGAAGATGCGGCCGGTGAGGATAATCGACAGATACTGGTCGGCGGTGCAGATGTTGAAGAATATGCCCGAAAAGACGGTCGAACTGACCACGCTCAGCGTGCGGCGCATGAATCGCTGGAAGAAGCGGGTGATGGCGGTGAGCATGCCGCTGCCCTGCATGGCGCCTCCGAAGCACATGGCGCAGAGGATGAGCCAGACGGTGTTCAGCATGCCGGTCATGCCGTTGGTCGCCACCAGTTCGTTGAGTTCGGGATTGCCCGTTTCGATGGCGGTGCGGCCGTAGAAGGCGACCATGATTCCCTTCATTCCCGACATGAATCCGAGCCGCGGAGCGCCGCCGATTGCGGCCACCAGCTCCGGCTGGAAGAGCAGGGCGAACAGACCCGCGAGCAGGGCCGAAAGAAAGAGGGTGATGATGGAGGGGGTGCGCCGCGCTATCATCACGCCGGTCGCCAGGGGGACGAGCAGCAGCCAGGGCGAGATGCGGAACGTGGAGCGCAGCGTCTCGGCATAGACGGCGATTTGCTCGGGCGAGGAGTCGCCGGTGTGGGCGAATCCGGCCACCAGGAATATTGCCACGGCGAGTATGAACGAGGGGATGGTGGTCATCATCATGTAGCGGATGTGGGTGAAGAGCGGGGTGCCGGTGGACGACGAGGCGAGCACGGTGGTGTCCGACAGCGGGGAGATTTTGTCGCCGAAATAGGCCCCCGAGATGATGGCTCCGGCAATCCATCCCGAGCCGAATCCCTGGGCGTGGCCGATGCCCATCAGGGCTACGCCGATGGTGGCGATGGTGGTCCACGAGCTGCCCGTCATGACGGCGACCAGGGCGCATATCAGGCAGGTCGATGCGAGGAAAAAGGTGGGATGTATTATTTTCAGTCCGTAGCAAATCAGGGTGGGGACCACGCCGCTCACCATCCAGGTTCCGGAGAGCGCACCGATGAGCAGCAGCAGAATGAGGGCGGTTCCCACCCCCTTGATGTTGCCGGCGATGGTCTCTTCGATGTGTTTCCATTCGATGCCGCACACGCCGATTGCTATCAGCGAACAGACGGCCGTGGTGGTCAGCAGCACCACCTGGCTGCCTCCTTCGAGGGCGTCGCTGCCGAATATGGAAATGGTAAAAAACAGAAGAATCACCATCACCAGCAGCGGAATGAACGAGAGCAAAAGCGACGGTCTTTTTTCCGGACGTTTCTTCATTTTTCTTTCAGGGCGTTTTAATTCTCTATACTCGATTCGCAAAGGTATGTATTTATTTCCGAAATCGCGAAAAGCAGGCCCGGAGAGTTCGCATGCGGAGCCATTTTTTCGATTCGCTCTTTCGGCGGCCGATTTCACAAATGTATAAATCGGTATTTTTTAAAGCTATTAATAAATTCGCAGCCAGTTTTTTATTTATTTTATATCTATAATTTATTCATGTACATATCATGAAAAATGTATCGGAAGGCCGTAATCTGTCGTAAAACTTTAATAAAAATATGTTATTTCGTTTTGTATTAACCGATTGAGCTTTAATAATTGCATTATTCCGTTTGTTTTGCCTGTTTCGGGCGCTCCGTCCGCTGTCCGGGCTTCTGCGGAGCGTGCGCTCCGCCTGGCGGGGCTGCCGGGAAGCGGTCTTGCACCTGAAGCGATACTTTAGGTGCGGGCGGATGCGGGGAATTTCCGGCCGGATTCTCCGTTTTTCATTCTCGGAATCGTTACCGGCTGCCCTTTCTCCTCGCGAATGCCGGTCCGACGCTCCTCGCACCGGCCGGTGCGACCCGGAGGAGCGCCCGGCCGAAGCGCCCCGCGAGGCAGCTCGCAGTGCGGCGGCGGAGGCTTCGCAGCGGGGCGGAATCGGGCGGCCGGCATGCGTCGCGGAGGATGCGGCGGACGGGTTCGGGAGTGTTCCGGACGGTCCGGGGAGTAGGCGGAAAAGATAAAAAAGATGTGTCATCCGTCTATTTTCATAAAGGTTTGTTTTTCTTTTGGAAAAATATGGTTATCTTTGAACGGTTTATCGCACTAAATGGAAGTAGAATATATAGCTCGCATCGTTTTATGGAATTGTTTGCAGTAGGACACGGCGTATGGCCCAACCTGTTGGCAGCTCTGCTGGCCATGCTCACCGTCCTTATCGTTCACCCCAAACTCGTGAAAATCGCCAAGCTGAAAAGCATTGTCGATAATCCCAATGCCCGCAAGCTGAACAAGGAGCCGATTCCCGTGCTGGGAGGCGTGGGCGTCTTCATCGGTCTGTTCATCGCCATCACGGCGGTGGGGCTGTTCATCGACATCTCGTCGTTGCAGATTCCGCTGGCCGTGATGTTAATCATGCTCTACGTGGGCGTGGGCGACGACATCCTCAATATGAAGGCGACCACCAAGATGCTTCTGCAAATCGTGGCCGTCTGTCTGCTGATGTTCGTGGGCGACTACCGCATCACCTCTTTCTGGGGTCTGTGCGGAATCCATGCGCTGCCGTTGTGGTTCTCCTATCTGTTCACGCTGGTCAGCTGCGTGGGTGTCATCAATGCCGTCAATCTGATAGACGGCGTGGACGGACTCTCCTCGGGTTTCGGCATGCTGGCCGCCGCGGTCTGCGGCGCCTGTTTCGTCTACTGCGGCGACGAGGTCTATGCCGCGCTCTGCTTCGCCACGGTGGGGGCCCTGCTGCCGTTCTTCCTGCACAACGTCTTCGGCCGCACCTCCAAGATGTTCATCGGCGACGGCGGTTCGCTGGTGCTGGGCATGCTCTTCTCGGTGGTGATAGTCCACATCCTGGGCACCGCTTCGATTGCGGTCGAGTTTTCGAGTCCGGTGGCTTTCCTGCTGGCGGTCTTCACGGTGCCCGTATTCGACACTACGCGCGTGATGCTCGCCCGCATCTCGAAAGGCGTCTCCCCGTTCCATCCCGACAAGACCCACCTCCACCATGCCTTCATCGAGGCGGGTTTCAGCCATGCCGACACCACCCTCATCATCGTGCTGCTCGACATGCTGGTCATCGGCAGCTGGTACCTGGCTTCGCTCTTCCTCTCCCAGTTCTGGCAGGTGGTCGTGGTGGCCGTGTGCGGACTGCTGGTGGTGTGCACCCCTCCCATGCTGGTGGGATATGCCAAACGGAAAAATCCGAAGCGCTTCGAACGCCATCGGGACGAGCGGAAGCGGAATCACGAACGCCGCAGGGGATTCTATTTCGTCTGCTCGAAATTCATCGACACCCTCTGACGTACCGGGGGCGTGCCGGGCGGATTCGTGCGTCGCGGTAACAAAGAGAGAATATGGAAATGAAATGCAATATGTCGCTGGATGAGGCCTACCGGCTTCATTTCGGACGGGCGGACAATCCGCATCTGATTTTTTCGCCTTACAGGATTTGTCCGCTGGGCGCACACGTGGACCATCAGCACGGCGTGGTGACGGGCTTCGCGTTCGACAAGGGCATCGAACTGCTCTTCTCGCCCACCGACAACGGCAAAATCGAAATGTGCAGCCTCTCGTTCGAGGGGCTGGTTGCTTTTAATGTGCGCAACACCATCGACGCGGTGCAGCACAACTGGGGCGATTACGTGCGGGGGGCGACCTTCGCGCTCAAACAGAAATACGACCTGCGGCGCGGGTTCCGCGGCGTGATAAAGGGGAGCATGCCCATCGGGGGCCTTTCGTCGTCGGCTGCGGCGCTGGTCTCCTACGTCATGGCGCTGGCCTATGCCAACGGGCTCGAGCTTTCGCCCATGGAGGTGGTGGAGTTCGCCTCCTACGCCGAGCGGGAGTACGTGGGGCTGCGCAACGGAATCCTCGACCAGGCCTGCGTGGTGCTGTGCCGCAAGGATGCGCTGCTGTCGCTCGACACGAGCGACAACGACTACCGGATACTGCCCGTCAATCCCGCGATGAAGGATTTCGAGATTGCGGTCTTCTTCTCGGGCGTGACGCGCAGCCTGATAGGCACCGACTACAATTTGCGGGTGAGCGAGTGCAAGACGGCCGCCTGGTGCATGCAGGCCTACAAGGATATTCCGCTGCACGACTTCGAACAGACGCGCCTGCGGGACGTGCCCCGCGCATTGTTCGACGAGGTGGGGGAGCGGATGCCGGCCCGTTTCCGCCGCCGGGCCGAGCACTTCTATGCGGAGTGCGACCGGGTGCGGCGGGGCGTCGAGGCGTGGCGGCAGGGCGACATCGAGGGTTTCGGACGGCTGGTTTTCGAGTCGTGCCGCAGCTCCATCGACAACTACGAGTGCGGAAGCGAGGAGCTCAAGGCGCTCTACGAAATCATGCTCGCCACCGAGGGCATCTACGGCGGCCGTTTCAGCGGCGCCGGTTTCAAGGGGTGTTGCATCGCCCTGATAGACCCGGCCTACCGCGAGAGCATCGAACGGCGGGTGAGCGAGGAGTACCTTTCGCGCTACCCGCAATACCGGGAGCTGTTCGAGGTGCACTTCTGCCGCACCGAGGCCGGAGCGCGGTTCGTCTACTGAGACCGGGGCCTGCGGGTGCCGGGATGCGTGTTCGCGGGTCGGGGCCGAGGGGCGTGCGCCCGGGGCCGAGGTGAGCGAAAAGGGGCTACTGGAGAGTGAGTGCCGTCGGTAAGGAATCGGACGGAGTGTGGGACGAAAAGCTGTCGGCGGGGGCCGGAGCGTGCATGTCGTCGGAGCGTGCCGGCGGAGGCCGGGGTTGCGGCGAATCGCCGGTGCGGGTTTTCGCCTGCTGTGCCGGCGGGGTGCCGAGCGGGGCTGCCGGAGAGCGAATGTCGGCGGAATGTTTGTCGGCGGGCTGCGGCCTGCCGGGCGGAAAAGAGAAAAACGAAAAGAAAACGGAGATGAAAAACATAGTTCTTGCGGCCGGGTATGCGACCCGGCTCTATCCTTTGACCGAGAATTTCCCCAAACCGCTGCTCGAAGTGGGGGGCCGCTCGCTGCTCGACCGGCTGGTGGAGGATATCGACGGCATCCGGGTCGTGGACGAGCATATCGTAGTGACCAACCACCGTTTCATCGGCCATTTCGAAGCGTGGGCTTCGGCGGCGCGGGGGCGTTATCGCTGTCCGGTGACTCTGCTCGACGACGGCTCCACGGACAACGACCACCGGGTGGGTGCCGTGTGCGACCTGCTGCTGGCCCTCGACCGGCGGCGCGTGGAGGACGACATCCTGGTCGTGGCGGCCGACAACGTGACGGATTTCCCGTTCGGGGAGTTCGTGCGTGCGTTCGCCGCCCGGGGAACGTCGATGATAATGTGCCACCGCGAAACTTCGCCCGAGGCCCTGCGCAAGACGGGGGTCGTGGCGTTGGATGCCGACGACCGGGTGCTGCTCATGCAGGAGAAGCCCGCGGAGCCGGTCTCGGAGTGGGCGGTGCCTCCGTTCTACATCTATCGGCGCGAGGACCTGCCGCTGGTGCGGGGCGCGATGGAGGGGGGATGCCGGTTCGACGCTCCGGGCAATCTGGCCCGGTACTTGTGCGAACGGGTGCCCATGCATGCATGGAAGATGCAGGGCCGCCGGTACGATATCGGCGACCTGAAGAGTTATACCGAAGTGAAGGAGTTATTCGATAAGCGATGAAAATACTTGTGACCGGCAGTGCCGGATTTATCGGTTCCAATGTGGCGCGGCGCCTGGCCGGAGAGGGCCATTCGGTGGTGGGCGTCGATTGCATCAACGACTATTACGACCCGCGGCTCAAGTACGGCCGTCTGGCCGAGGCGGGCATCTGCGGCCCTGTCGCCGGGGGCGAGGAGCGTACGAGCCGGACGCTGCCCGGCTACCGCTTCGTGCGGATGGATATCTGCGACCGCGAGGCGATGGAGCGGCTCTTCAGTCGGGAGCGTTTCGACAAGGTGGTGAATCTGGCCGCGCAGGCGGGGGTCCGCTACTCCATCGAGAATCCGTATGCCTATGGCGAGAGCAACCTCACGGGGTTTCTCACGGTGCTCGAGTGCTGCCGCCGTTACGGGGTGCGCCATCTGGTGTTCGCCAGTTCGAGCAGCATCTACGGCCTCAATGCCAAGGTCCCTTACAGCGAAGAGGACAAGACGGACCGCCCGGTGAGCCTCTATGCCGCCACCAAGAAGGCCAACGAGCTGATGGCCCACGCCTACTCCAAGCTCTACGGGTTCGCGGCGACGGGACTCCGCTACTTCACGGTCTACGGGCCGTGGGGGCGTCCCGACATGGCTCCGATGCTCTTCGCCGATGCCATCAGCGCCGGACGGCCCATCAAGGTGTTCAACGGGGGTGACCTGCTGCGCGACTTCACCTACATCGACGACATCGCCGAGGGGACGCTGCGGGTGCTGGAGTGTCCGCCGGAGCCCGATGCCGACGGAGTGGCTTTCCGAATCTACAATATCGGCTGTTCGACGCCGGTGCGTCTGATGGATTTCATCTCGACGCTCGAGGAGGCGCTGGGGCGCCGGGCGGAGAAAATCATGCTGCCCATGCAGCCCGGCGACGTCTATCAGACCTATGCCGACACTTCGCTGCTGGAGCGGCAGACCGGCTATCGTCCGCAGGTCGCCCTGCGCGAGGGCATCGCCCGCTTCGTGGCGTGGTATAAAACCGAAAATCCGCTTCGTGCGGATGCCGGCGGGGAGGAACGGTAGCATGGAGCATTCCGAGAGCAAATTGCGCGGGGTGGTCTCGCACTTCGCAATCCGGGGTGCGGTGTCGGGCGTGGAGCGCTTCGGCAACGGCTGGATTAACGATACCTATCGGGTCGGCACCTCGGGGTCGGGGCCCGACTACGTGCTGCAACGGGTCAATCATCTGGTTTTCGCCGATGTGGAACTCGTGCAGGAGAATATCCGCCGGGTGTGTGACCACATCCGGCGCAAGTGTGCCGCCCGCGGCGGCGATGCGGCGCGCTGCACGCTGACTCCGGTGCCGACCCGCGACGGGCGGCTGTGCCTTTTCGACGGCGAGTCGTGGTGGCGGATGACGGAACTCATTGCCGGGGCTTGCAGCTACGAGCAGCTGACCCCTTCGCTGGCCTGCAATACGGGTCGGGCGTTCGGCGATTTCCACCGGATGCTGACCGACCTGCCGGGCGACCCGCCGGGCGAGACGATTCCCGGATTCCACGACATGGAGCTGCGTCTGCGGCAGCTTCGGCAGGCGGCGGAGGAGAACCGTGCCGGCCGGCTGGAGCGGGTGCGCGGCCTGGTGGACGAACTGGAGCGCCGGGCGGAGTCCATGACGGAGGTCGGACGGCTGGGGCGGGCCGGAGAGCTGCCCCGGCGCATCGTGCACGGCGACACGAAGGTCAATAACGTGCTCTTCGACGCCGGTTCGGGCGAGGTGCTTTGCGTCATCGACCTCGATACGGTGATGCCGGGATACGTGCTCGAGGACTTCGGCGATTTCGTCCGTTCGGCCTGCAACCGCGGGGCGGAGGACGACCCCGAAGGGGCGGGGGTCGATATGGAGATTTTCCGCGCTTTCGCCCGCGGCTATGTCGAGGGGGCGGGCGATTTTCTCACTCCCCTCGAGCGCGCGCTGCTGCCTTTCGGCGGGAGGCTGCTCACCTACATGCAGACGGTGCGTTTCCTGACCGACTACCTTCAGGGCGACACCTATTACAAAATCCTGCGCCCGGAGCACAACCTCGACCGCAGCCGGGCCCAGTTCGCCCTGCTGTGCGACATCGAACGGCACGAGGGGCCGATGAACGATTTCATCGCCGGGCTGCGTTGAGTCGCGCTATGATTCGAAAATCCAAAACGATACTGACATGAAGAGACTTCTATTCCTTTTGGCGGCCTGCTGGTCGCTTTTCGGCTGCGGCGGGTCCGGCGACGGCCCCCGGATGCTGGTTACCGAAACTCCCGACCGGGCTCCCGGTCAGACCGACGTGCTGGGCCTGCGGTGCGACCCGCTGCCCGTGGTGCGGGTGGGCTTCATCGGTCTGGGCATGCGCGGCCCCGGGGCCGTGAACCGGTTCACCTATCTGGAGGGCGTCGAGATAAAGGCGCTGTGCGACCTCTATCCCGAGCGGGTCGAGGAGTGCCAGCGGCTGCTCGAGGAGCGGGGCTTCCCCCGTGCGGCGGCCTACGACGGGCCGCAGGGCTGGAAGGCGCTCTGCGAGCGCGAGGACATCGACCTGGTCTATATCTGCACCCCCTGGCTGTCGCATACGCCGATGGCGGTCTATGCCATGGAGCAGGGCAAACACGTGGCCGTCGAGGTGCCGGCCGCCACGACGGTCGCCGAGTGCTGGCAGCTGGTCGATACGGCCGAGAAGACGCGGCGGCACTGCATGATGCTCGAGAACTGCTGCTACGACTTCTTCGAGATGGCGACGCTCAACATGGCCCGTCACGGGCTGTTCGGCGAGGTGATGCACGTGGAGGGGGCCTACATCCACGACCTGCGTTCGCTCAACTTCGCCGCCGAAGAGGAGGGCGGCTACCAGGGCTGGTGGCGGCTCGACTACAATGAGAAGCACACCGGCAATCCCTATCCCACGCACGGGCTGGGTCCCGTGTGCCAGGTGCTCGACATCCATCGCGGCGACAAGCTCGAATACCTGGTCTCGCTCTCCAGCGACCAGCGCGGCATGAGCGAATATGCCGCGGCGAAGTTCGGCGGCGACTCCGACATGGCGGGCCGCGACTATGCGCTGGGCGACATGAACACCACCCTCATCCGCACCCGCAAGGGCAAGTCGATAATGATTCAGCACGACGTGACCAGTCCGCGTCCCTACAACCGCCTGCATACGATAAGCGGCACCCGGGGCTTCGCACAGAAATATCCGGTGCGGTCGCTGGCCTTCGACCCCGACGCGCACAGCCGTCTGGACGACGAGGCGCTGGAGGCGATGCTCGCCGAGTGGGAGCACCCCGTTACCAGGGAGGTGGGCGAACTGGCCCGCAAGGTGGGCGGCCACGGCGGCATGGATTTCATCATGGACTACCGGCTGGTCTACTGCCTGCGCAACGGCCTGCCGCTCGACGAGGATGTCTACGATGCGGCCGAGTGGTCGTGCATCGGCGAGCTGAGCGAGATGTCGGTGCGCAACGGCAGCATGCCGGTGGCGATTCCCGATTTCACCCGCGGCGCGTGGGACAGGATAAAGGGCTTCCGCCACGCCATGGCCGAGTAGCAGAGCCGGATTTCTGCCGGACCTCTTCCGGTCCGGGACGAAGCGACGGGCTGTCCGACCGATGTCGGACAGCCCGTCGTGCATTTGACGGCTTCCCTTCCGCAGGGGAGCCTGCCGGTTACTTCTGCTCGCGTTTGCGGAGTTTGGCCAGACCGCCCTCGGAGGTCTCCTTGTAGAGGCTGGGAATGTCGTGTCCGGTCTCCTTCATCACCTCCACCACGCGGTCGAAGCTGACCGTGTGCCGGCCGTCGGAGTAGGTGGCGAAGATGTTGGCGTCGAGTGCGCGGGCCGCGGCCACGGCGTTGCGTTCGATGCAGGGCACCTGCACCAGTCCGCACACCGGGTCGCAGGTGAGTCCCAGGTGGTGTTCGAGGGCCATCTCCGCGGCATATTCTATCTGGGCCGGGGTGCCGCCGAAGAGCTGGCAGGCTGCTGCGGCGGCCATGGCGCAGGCCACGCCCACTTCGCCCTGGCATCCCACTTCGGCTCCCGAAATCGAGGCGTTGGTCTTGACCACGTTGCCGAAAAGCCCGGCGGTGGCCAGCGCACGCAGGATGCGTATCTCGCGGAAGTCGCGCGAGGTGTAGAGGTGGTAGAGCACGGCCGGCAGCACGCCGCACGACCCGCAGGTGGGGGCGGTGACGATGCGTCCGCCCGAGGCGTTCTCCTCGGAGACGGCCAGTGCGTAGGCGTAGATTTTGCCGCGGCTGTTGAGGCTGGCGGTGTAGCCCTTGGCCTTGACGTAGTAGGTGGCGGCCTTGCGCCGCACGCCCAGTCCGCCGGGCAGCACCCCCTCGTGGTTGAGGCCGCTGTCGATGGCCGCGCACATCACCTCCCACACCTGATGGAGGTAGTCCCAGATTCCGGGGCCCTCGCACTGCTCGACGTACTCCCAGAACGCGCAGCCGTTGGCGTCGCACCAGGCCAGTATCTCCTCCACGGTGTCGAGCGGATAGACGTCGCGGCGTTCCAGGCGGCTCTCCTCGTTGGCCAGCGAACCGCCGCCGACGCTGTATATGGTCCACGAACCGGTCACCTCCTCTCCCCGCAGGCTCTCGAAGAGCATGCCGTTGGGGTGGAAGGGCAGGAATACGTCGGGTTTCCACACAATCTCCACGGGGGCCGTCGGGGCGATGGCCTTTTCGATGGCCGTGTCGGTCATGTGTCCCTTGCCCGTGGCGGCCAGGCTGCCGTAGAGGGTGACCCGGTAGCGCTCGGCCCCGGGATACATCTCCAGAAAGCGCAGGGCGGCTTTCTGCGGTCCCATCGTGTGGCTGCTCGAGGGGCCGTAACCTATCTTATAGAGTTCTCTGAGCGAATCCATCGGCTTACTGTTTTTTCTCCTCGGTGTAGAATACGATGAGCCGTTCGATGGCGCGGCGGCAGACGGGGCAGAATCCCGGAGCGGAGTTGGTGTGCATGCGGCAGTCGTGCGCCGGGCGGTAGAGCCCCTTGAACGAGTAGGCCGCCCCCTCGTAGACGGCCACTTCGAGCGTGTCGGCGGCCGGGGTGGGAACCGGGGTTCCGGGGGCGAGCATATCCTGCCACTTCGAGGCGAAATCCTTCAGGGTGGTGATGTTCTGCTCCCAGGGCTCGGTGTCGGTGGGGTAGGTGTCGCTCATCACGTCGTTCTCGTAGTAGTACTCGTCGGCCAGTCCGCCGAAGCTGTGGCCGAACTCGTGCACCACCACCGGCGCGAATTGCGGATGGTGGGCCGTGGTGAGGGTGTAGGAGTTGTAGATGCCGCCTCCGCCGTAGGTGTCGGTGTTGGCCAGTATGACGATGTGCTCGTAGGGAATCCCTTCGAGCAGCGTGTGCAGCCGGTGTACGTCGCCCGTGGTGAGGTAGCGGTCGGAGTAGAAGGTGTCGAAGTGCGACCCGACGGCCGTCGAACGCCAGATGCCGTCGCGCGGCACGCTCACTCCGCTGTCGGCCGAGGGGGCCGCCACGGCCACCACGTTGAACCGGTCGCGGTACGAAGCGAAGGGTTCGTGGGCGAAGATGTGGTCGCAGGCGCTCTGCGCGTCGGCGTAGAAGCGCTCCGCTTCGGCTTCGGTGTAGCCTTCGGCCACGATGGCCACGTCTATCGCCCGGCGGCAGTCGTCGCTGCGCAGCAGATAGCGGTGCGGGGCGATGCGCCCGGTTCCGCCGCGGCGGATGAGTATGTCGTCGGGGTCTATGCGGTGGGTGAGCGAGGCGCACTCGCGGCCGCGCGTATCGAGCAGGGTCACCTTCACCGTCGCTTCGCTGCGGGGCATGGGCAGCAGGAACGAGTTTTCGAACGCTTTGGAGAGCTGCGTGGCCTCGTCGGTGGTGAGCCACTCCTGGAAGAGGCTGGAGAAGGAGGAGGCGTAGAGGATTTCGCCCGTGCGGGCGTCGCGCATCTCCACCTGTCCGTTGCCTTGCAGGGGCAGCGCGGCGAGGTTGTGGCGCCGCCCGGCCCACACGGGGGTCGCTGCGGCCCGGTCGAAATGGATGGACTGACGGCCGGCGTCGCCGCTGAAGATGTAGTCCACCCGCAGGGTGGTGTCGCGGAAGTGGTCGTCGAAGCGCTGGGCATGCAGGGTCGTGCCTATGCAGGCCGATGCCAGCAGGGTGATTACGAATCGTTTCATGGTAATCGGGTTCTGTACGGTTGGTTTAGGGGTGCAAAATACGGTTTTTTGCGGCGAAAAAGCAATAGCTTCGTCCGGAAAATGAAGATTGGCCGCCGTGCATGGCCCGTCCTGGCCCGTCCTGGCCCGTCCTGGCCCTCCGGACTTTCCTGGCCCTCCTGACCTTCCTGGTTTTCCTGGCCCTCCTGGTCTGTCCTGGCTCTCCGGACTCTCCGGTCCGCCGGCCGTTCGCGATGCGCTCGCCGGAGCCGGAGCCGGAGC